>CAUDDP010000005.1 GCA_958448395.1 uncultured Oscillospiraceae bacterium
AGCTTGACCGCAGTTGCCATTCGGCAGATAAAACGCTCTCATCGAACTCACATTAAATAAAAACAAAAGCAATATTTCCTGTACAATCTGTCCCTTTTTCCCCTTTTCGATTTTCAGACCGTACTCTCTTTTTTCTGCCTCTCTCCCCATTTGAAAAAAAGAATTTGAAAAGTTTTGGGAATCCCTTGACATTTTCCTGTAAACAGTGTAAAATAAAAGTGCTGTATATTACAATTCCGGTTGCGGTTGCTGCCAACAACAGCTTCCGTTTTTTTATGGGAATGCGGCTGTGCAGCTGATGAATATCGAAGGCTCTGCACCAGCAGGCAGACTTTTTTACTTTTACACAGATAAATCGTATTGGTTCCCAATATAATATTACCACCTGTACAATCCTGTACAGCGGTCTTTGGTAACTTGTAAAACAGGAATATTGCACTGTATGCGTCAGATCCGTCAGATTCGGATTTTTCTGCACACCGCCCGACTGAAAACTGGTTGTAAGATATGATACAAAATCTGATCAAAGGAGGGCGTGCAAAAATGGAGATTGTGATCGTTTGTCTGATCGCCTGTGTCATCTGCGTCGCAGCTGTATTGTTTACCAATCATGCGGCAACCAAAAAGGGCTACGACAAAGGGGTAGAAGACGGCATTCAACAACGAAAGCAACAGGCAGAGGCGGAAATCGGCTCTGCTGAAAAGGAAGCGGCTCGTGTGATTCACGATGCCAAAAAAGAAGCAGAACAACAAAAGAAAAGTGCGTTAGTCGAAGCAAAGGAAGAAATCTACAAGCTGCGTTCGGAAGCAGAAAAGGAAATCAAGGATCAGCGTTCCGAAGTCAGCCGGCTGGAACGCCGGGTTCAGCAGAAGGAAGAATCCCTTGATAAAAAGCTCGACAATTTGGAACGCAAAGAAGAAAATGTTGCCCGCAAGCAGAAAAATGTAGAAGAATGTCTTGCGGAAGCAGAAGCGATCAAAAAAAGTCAGATGGATGTTCTGGAACGGATTTCAGAATTCACCAAAGAGCAGGCAAAGGAATATATCCTGCAAAACCTGGAAAATGAACTGGTGCACGAAAAGGCCATGAAAATTACGCAGTATGAGCAGCAGCTCAAGGATGAGTGTGAGGAAAAAGCACGCAATTATATCTCACTCGCCATTGCCAAGTGTGCATCGGATCAGGTTTCAGAAACCGCTGTTTCTGTGGTACCACTGCCAAATGATGAGATGAAGGGCAGAATCATCGGACGGGAAGGTCGAAATATCCGAACACTGGAAACCCTGACTGGTGTGGATCTGATTATTGATGATACGCCGGAAGCCATCACACTTTCCTGCTTTGACCACGTTCGCCGTGAAGTAGCACGGATTGCATTAGAGAAACTAATTGCAGACGGACGCATCCATCCAACCAAGATTGAAGAAATGGTGGAAAAGGCAAAGCGGGAGGTAGAACACCGCATTCGGCAAGAGGGCGAACGTGCCGTTCTGGAAACCAATGTACATGGTATCAACAATGAAATGATCAAGCTGCTCGGTCGGCTGTACTATCGTACTAGCTATCGGCAGAATGTATTGAATCACTCCATCGAAGTGGCCAAGCTCTGCGGCATTCTGGCTTCCGAACTGGGGATGGATGCCAATCTGGCACGGCGTGCTGGTTTGCTGCACGATATCGGCAAGGCACTGACCGCCGAAATCGAAGGTTCTCACGTACAAATTGGTGTAGATGTCTGCAAGAAGTATAATGAGAATCCAGAAGTGATCCACGCAGTAGAGGCACATCATAATGATGTGGAACCGAAAACTGCCATTGCCTGCATTGTACAGGCTGCGGATGCCATTTCTGCGGCACGTCCGGCAGCACGGAGCGAGAATTATGAAAATTACATCAAGCGGCTGCAAAAACTGGAGAGCATCTGTTCTTCCTATGACGGCGTAGAAAAATGCTATGCATTGCAGGCAGGTCGTGAAGTTCGGATCATGGTCGTTCCGGAAAAGATCAATGATGAAAAAATGGTACTCATTGCACGGCAGATTGCCAAGCAGATTGAGACAGAAATGGATTATCCGGGACAAATCAAAATCAATCTCATTCGGGAAAGCCGTGTTGTGGACTACGCAAAGTAAGGTTTCCCACTCCATTCAACAAAACAGAACCGCATATCCAACAAAGGATGTGCGGTTCTTTGTTATATCTATGTGAGTTCGACAAGAATGCGTTCTACCGCTGCCAATCACAAACTGTGCCAGCAGAATCGCTTCGCTCTCTGCCTGTGTCCGCTGTCCGCCCTATTGCTGTATCCAAATTTGCAGCCAAATCACTCTAAATTTCTACATTCTATATCGTTTTGTTATTTTAAAGGGCGGACAGCGGCAGCTTGTTTCTCATTTCGTTATCTTGTTCAACTCGTTCGCTTTGCAGGGGACAGCTTGTCCCCTGCACCCCTCCGCCAAGTTGAGCCAGCTTGACCGCAGTTGCCATTTGGCAGATAAAACGCTCTCATCGAACTCACATTTTTTGTAAAAGAATCCGCCCCCTGTTATAAAAGAGAATGCGTTATAATCGAAAATATTCTCTAAAAACAGAGAGGCGGATTTTTCTGCCTTATCCTCTTGCTTGATTCAAAATATGATATTAGTCCAGCTTCTGGAACTCCTTAGGAATGGCTGTATTAATGATTTCCTGAATCGTTTCCATGTTCCAGACACCGTATTCGCCTGTCATGGCATAGGGGATGCCATGTGCATTTGCCAGTTCTTCTGTATAATCCTTGTAGGCAATCAGCCGCAGATTGGTCAGCGAGCCGTCATCATACTGTGTAATAATTGGACGTACCTGTACATTTTCAACGGTTACCTGTGCAGTTGCGTCATCATAGACCAACTCAAAATCTGCCACTTCGCCGATAATGTTGATGTTAAATGTCTGAGCAGAAACAAAATTTCCCAATGCATAGAACACAAATCCCTCTGTGCCATCAGAACGTGTCACATATTCCATTGTCTGTGGGACATGTGGATGGTTGCCAATAATGACATCCGCACCCCACTCTATCATATTCTGTGCCTGTGCCTTCACACCGTCTGTTACCTCAAAGGTATCTTCCACACCCCAATGTGCAGAAACAATGACAATATCTGCAAGTTCGTTTGCTTTTTCAATCTGTTCTTGAATCACATCTTCCTGTGAAGTCAAAATAATCTGAATCGGCGAATCCTCTGGTACGGTATATCCATTGATATTCTCTGTGTAAGCAAGGAATGCTACTTTCAGTCCATTAAATTCCTTCACACGAATATTTTCCATATCAGCGGCATCTCGGTAGACACCATAGGTCAACAAATCTGGATACTTGTCCTGCATCTCATCCCAATAGTCGAGGCTGGCAGACAAGCCGTCAATTCCCTTATCCAGCAGGTGATTATTGCTCATGGAAACGACATTGAAACCGGCATTCATGAGTGCATCGCCGACCTCCGGCGGAGAATTGAAGTTGAAATTGCTGCCGGTAATTTCAAAGCTTGGATCCCCGCAGATAATGGTTTCCTGATTGATGATTCGCAGCTCTGCACCTGTACCGGTAATCAGATCGGTAATGCCATCATAAACATAGTCGAAATTATACTCTTCGCCGTCTTCTGCTTGTGCAGCAGCACTGTTATAAACGGATGTCTGTACCAGATTGTCACCGACTGCCACGACGTGAACCCGGTCACCCTTTTCCGGCTCGGTTACAGCTTCTGTCGTCGCTTCTGTACTGGAAGATGCAGTGGTATGTACCGTATTGGTCGGAGCATTTGCCTGTAACACACCGTTCTCCTTTGGAATGGAACGACAGTTGCTGCAACGAACGCAAACGAACACAATCAGCAAGATCAGAGCAAGCAGAATCAAAACTGCATTTCTGCGGCGGCGATAGCCAAGCCCTTTTTTCTTTTTGGGTTTGCGGTTCTGCGGTGGCTGCGACTGTGGGGAACACTGCTGGGGCGGGCGTTGCTGTGGTCGTTGCGGCGGTCGTTTCTGTCCGGAAGAGCGGGCAGAAATCGGGCGTTGTGGGAAATACTGATTTTCCATTTTTACATCCTCATTTCTTTTATTTTTCTATGAATATTTTAAAATCCGCCATCATTATAGGCTTTTGCAATATAATAAGAAGGCTCATAATAGGCAGAACAATTATAATTATCAATTATATTGCAAATAGGATTATTATATACTCTTATAATCGCATTCACATCATTTTCATTTGGTTCTAATGTATCCTGAATCAATCGTGCATAGACTTTGCCCATAGAGGTGGCAGACGGTATTTTTTCACATAATTCTGGATCCACATCTGCAATATCAAATGTTCCGTTTTTTAACCCATAAGTATCCACCCATTCTTCTTCCACAACAAGCGGATTTTCGCAATGCAACACATTGGCGACGCTCAACAAATGATACAACGCCTCTGCACCAATCTGATTGACAACATAACGATTCCGTTGATGTATTTTTCTGGCGGTTCTTTCTATCATATAACAGATAAAAAACAAATCATCTTTGGTAATTTCCTCATCCTGAAAATATTTATTTTTCATAAAAATAAACTCCTTTCAAAATGGATGCACTGCAAAGAGCGTTCTGTGCAAAATACAATCTGATGCGTTGGATGACGAAACTTTACAAGTTCCCAGAATGCCGATTTGCTAATATCTCCGTTTACATAATCTTCAACAAAATTCCAAATCGTATCATCTGCCATCGGACCTTCTACAATATCAAAATTATGTTCTATTCCACGTCTGCAATTCACAATAAAGGCAAGCCAGTCCGCATTCATCTGATTAAAAATCAATTTGTTACATATATGATCATCACAATAACGAAATACATTCAGAACACTGTTGCCTCTTTTCGTCATTGCCCATCTGCGAGCTTGCCTTTCCATATTGGTACAGTAGAAACCATAACCAAAATCTTTATAAAAACCATTTGTCAAGATTTTAGGATTGGTTACTACAACATTGCTGCCATGATAGATTTCCATATTTACCATGCTATCACCTCTATTCATAAACGGTTATTTCTTCTCTACCAACATCTGATACATCCGCATCAACTCTGCCACGCACGCACTCTCTGTCATTTTCCGGTCAAACCCATAGGCAGCCATGACGGCAAAGTCATTGAGCTGGTGAGCTTTGCGTAACTCCGGCGGCATGATAGTTTCATCGTAGAGGTCAGCAAGAGAGCAGTCCGGATACAATGCCCGTGCATCCAGAATGCCTTGGGCGGTTTTCTCGATGGTGGCTTTTTGTTTGTCAGTGGGGGTACACCATGGAAAATTGTTGTAGACGATTGCCAATGAATAACTATAGTCACTTTTCATTCTCATTGATATAACCCTCATCCAAGCATTATGAACATTAGATGTTAAAACTCCAAATTCATATAATGTTCCGTCTGGAATCATACTAACTTTGTTATTAGCTATAACGCTATTATCAATATACCCTATCGGTATGTATCTTCTTTTTTCAGAAGATACAAGTGGAACAATAATAGCATTAGAAGGATTGTTTTTATCTCTGAATACTGTAGGAGTATTTGCAAGAGACTTCGCTTGCTTATCGGTACTTGATAAACGTTCTTGCCGTACCAGCATCACCCTTTTCATCACTTCCGGCATTTTACGAAGTTCATTAGGTGGACAATTGACAAGCCATAAACAATAGCGAGGAATATTATTGATAAATTCTGCTGAACCAATCATCTTCTTAATGTATTTTTCAGCTTGTGGTTCTTTTAAACATAAATCATCCTTTTCCTCTTGACTCAACATCAATGGCAAGCACTTTACCGCCTTATTTCCAGATATCATTTTATGAACATTACAAATGGGTGTTTTCCTTTTTTCAATCAGTATAGTCGGAGCATCTATTAGATAAGGAGATATATTATTAACCATTTTCATCTGATTGTTACTGAAAAAAAGCTTTCTTTTTTCTTTTGTTTCGTGATTTGTAAAACCAATAACAACGCAATGTACTTTTGCTTTGTCATTTGCTTCACTATCCCATATAAATGTGCGATATGCGTATTTTATATAAGTATTATACTCTTTTATTAAGTATTTCCAAAGAATCGCTGGTTCTCCACCCTGTGTTATAGAGTTTGTTGATACAAACGATGATACTATTCTTGTATTACTCATTATTCTTGCTGCTTTTATATACCATCCTCCCACATAATCCAGAAGACCAATATCTTTAATATTTGTTTCAAGTGATAATAAATCTTGGCGTTGATTTTTATTTTGATATTTTGCTCCCACAAACGGCGGATTCCCCATAATATAATTTAATTTCTCCTTCGGCACGACCGTTTCCCAGTCGATCCGCAGAGCATTCCCCTCCACGATATTTGCATAGGATTTCAGCGGCAAGAAATCCAGATTCATCTGCATGATTTCCTCGGTTTCCTTCATCATCTGGCTTTCCGCAATCCACAATGCTGTCTTCGCAACCGTCACCGCAAAATCGTTAATTTCAATCCCGTAGAACTGCCCAATCGACACCTGTATGAATTTTCCATCCCCTGTGACATCCATCATCATCTGATTTTTGTCTCCTGCCAGTTCTCTCAACACCGCATTTTCCAGCTTTCGCAGGGAAAGATAGGTTTCTGTCAAAAAGTTTCCACTGCCGCAGGCAGGATCCAGAAATGTCAGAGATGCCAGCTTCTTTTGAAATGCCTCCAACCTTGTCCGTCGAGTTTTTGCGATTTTCAAGGCTGCAATTTCTGTAAACTCTTTTTTCAAATCATCCAGAAACAGCGGATCTATCACCTTGTGAATATTTTCAATGGATGTATAATGCATCCCTCCGCTGCGTCTTGTTTCTGGATTCAAGGTGCTTTCAAATACCGCTCCAAAAATCGTTGGGGAAATCTCTGACCAATCAAACCCCTCGCTTGCCTTGTTTAACAGCAATGTGACAATTTCCTCATTGAACCGTGGAATTTCAATATTTTCCTCTGCAAACAAGCCGCCATTCACATACGGAAAAGCTGCCAAATCCTCATCCATATAGGGGTCACGGTCTTCCGGCTTCGTATCCAATACCTGAAATAGATCAATCAGTGCTTTTCGAACATCCCGCACATCAAATCGTTTCAGATACCTGCAAAACATATCATGACTGCCAAAAATACCAGCATCCTCCGCATACAGGCAGAATACCAGCCGAACACAGAGCATGTTTAAACTTTTCAGCGTCTCCGGTGCAGTCGGATCTTTATATTGCTTCAGGATTTCATCATATAGCTTCCCCACCAGTTCTCCGGCCTTCAGGGAAACTTCCATTTCCTTTTTGATGTGTTCGCTGCCAGTGTCCACTAAAAATTGTAGGCGGTAATACTCTTTTGGCAGATTTTTCAGCAGAATCTGTTCTGGTTCCCCATTGGGTTTATTCATATCATAAATAAGAAACTCACTGAAGTTACAGGTAATCACCCATTTCGGATGCTTGTCCACAGGAAGTTCCATGATATAGCGTTTTGCCTGCTGAAACGGCGTCAAAAAGGTACCGTCTGACTGTTTAATGGCTTTCCGCAAATCTTTTCCCAAGCTTTTCTGCTCAATCATCACACGGGTACTGCTGATATAGCCATCTATAAAACTGGTATGGTCAAGATGTACTTGATCTTCAAAAGAAATAAATTCAACAATATTTTCGATACCGTATACATGTTCCAATAGATCTATCCAAAACTTCTGCGATTCGCCCTTTTCATAACCTTTGTCTTTCCAGTACGCAGCAAACTTTTTCGCTGCGGCTTTTTGTTCTGCTTCTGTCATGCATACACGCTCCTTGCAAAAATATAGGGCAACATTTTATTTTATTATAACAGAAAAACCGACAAATTGCAATCGCTTCCCTTAAATTTTCAAGCAATTTGCGAAAATCCCAGTACTGTTCACGCATGAATTCCATGACATTGCTCATACTAATCACAAACATTACAGGAAAAGAGGAGAAGCCATTGAACGATTTTGCAAAGGAAGCGATTCTGCCAAATCTATCACAAAACATCAAACGCATTCGGGAAATTGCCAACAACAGCTCAGACTTGCTGGTCAATGAATTTCTCTTAAGCGGTGTACCAGCCGCTTTGCTCTGTTGTGAGGGGATGCTTTCGACCAGTATGATTACCGAACTCATCCTCGAACCCATTGTCAAAATTCAGCTCCCCAATCCCACCGCAGACCAGCTTATGCACCACATCCAACAGCATCAGTTGTTCTCCATTGATCGTGCCGAAGCAAAAAACTATCGGGATTTGTTCCGCTTTCTCAACTCCGGCTTTGCTGTCCTACTGCTGGATGGTGCCAAAAAAGCACTGGTATTCGGTGTGCAGGGTTATGAAAAACGAAGTGTCTCTACACCATCCAGTGAAAACAATATTATGGGGGCAAAGGACGGCTTTGTCGAAGTGGTCCGCACTAATATGTCTCTCCTTCGTCGCCGAATCAAATCGCCTTTTCTTAAAATGGAACTGCTTTGCTATGGGGACAAAAGCCAGACTGACATTTGCCTTTGCTATCTCCATGATCGAGTACCAAAATCCCTCATTCAACAAATCAAACGCCAACTGGATGGCATGAAACTCGAAACGATTCTCTCTTCCGGCTACATCCGTCCATTCCTAGAAACAAGCAGACCCTCTCTCTTTGATACCATCAGTACCACCCAACGTCCAGATGTTCTCTGTGCAAAGCTCTTAGAAGGGCGTGTCGGCATTTTGATTGACGGCACACCGTTTGCTTTGGTGATTCCAAAGCTATTCAATGAAAGCTTTCAGTCCATGGATGACTATTGCTACAAGCCCTATTACGCAACCCTAATTCGCTGGCTGAAATATGCCGCTTTCCTAATCGCTCTGCTGTTGCCAGCATTGTACGTTGCCGTTGCTCTGCACCATCCCGAACTTCTTAACCGTACCCTTCTGCTCATTTTAGCAGAATCCGAAGAAACCGCACCACTTTCCCTTACAACAGAAGCAATTGGGATTTTACTTGTCTATGAAATTATTCGGGAAGCTGGATTGCGTCTTCCACAGGCAGTCGGTGGTGCCGTGAGCATTGTCGCTGGTTTGATTGTCGGAGATGCCGCTGTTTCCTCTGGGCTCATCAGCACCCCCATGCTGACCGTCACAGCGATTGCTGTCATTGCTGGCTTCGTGATTCCCGACCTCAATCCACCTGTCAGTGTTCTGCGGCTGCTGTTTGTACTGGCAGGTGGACTGGGAGGGCTGTTTGGCATCAGCCTACTTGGAGCAGCCGTTCTGTTTCATATCTGTGCCGCAGAAAATCACGGATTTCCGCTGACAACACCGCTTGCACCATTCCACAAAAAAGGAATGCGGGATGTGCTGTATCGTGCAGACTTCCCTAAAATGCAATCCGGCAACTTTACCGTGGAGGAATACCATGAATAAACTACGACCCAGTCAAATGACCATCCTGCTCAGTCTTTCCACTGCCTTTTCTGTCATGTGTGCAGCGTTTCCCTTTACCTTGGAACAGCTCCTCGGCACAGCGATTTCCATTGGAGTCCAAATCCTGCTTTGTATTCCTGTATTACTGCTCTCCAAACGCAATCACAGTCTTGCTGCATACTGCACGGATCACAAAATCCTGCCGCTGATATTCTTCCTATATTTCCTTGTGAGTGGCGGACGTTCTGTTGTACAACTCTGGAATGTCTCTGACAGTCTTTCTCTCCCCTTCTCCAATGCCATACTGGCAGCCGCCTTGATTGCTGCTGTTTGCCTTTACACATCCGCTCTTGGCATTCAAACACTGGCACGCAGCAGCACACTGGTTTTTGGGATTTTGATACTGACCCTTCTGGTGATGCTTGCCGGCGGCTACCGCACCATCCATTTACAGCAGCTTTCGTTCTCCCCAGATGCAACGATCTGGCAAGGTATCATACGCCATCTGTCGCTTGCAGATGAACTGCCAGTTCTGGTGTTACTGCTTAGCTTCTTAGACAGGCAGCCAATCAAAAGTACGCTGCGGTTCTTTGGATTATCCCTGCTCATCTGGAGCTTTATATTATTCTTGGGTATCACGATTTTAGGCAATTTCATGACTCATGCAACCTATCCATTTTTTATGATCACAAATGTTTCCCAGCCATTCCGCACCCAACGGGCAGATGCCCTGTATCTGTTGCTGTTTGTATTGCTGTGTATTTTACGCTTGACCCTGCTGACAACACTCTCCGCCCATCTGTTGGGACAGGCGTTCCCAAAGCTTCGCTGCCGCAGTTTGATCTGCCTGTTGGCAATCCTCATTTTAGCAGCCATACTTGGTATTTGGCGTCTGGCATCTGGCTGGTGGTATATCCTGCCGATTGGATTGCTAACCACTATCATACCTTGGGGATTACTCTGTTACAATCAAAAAAACCGACAAGGCAGTGCTACAGGAAAAGAAGGTGTCCCTTCTTAACCTCTCATTCTGATTGCACCAACCCAGTCGATTTGCATCCAATATCCTACGAAAGGAGACAAATTCATGAAACCACTTCTCTCTTGCTGCTCTCTGCTGCTCGCCTGCACCCTTTGTCTCTCCGGCTGCTCTGTCACACAGGTCAAAGACCGCCTCTATCTACAGTCCTTAGAACTGTCCGATTCTCATCATCCCACCGTACAACTTCATGCATTTGCTTCTGATGATGGAAACTGTTCTGGAAGCGGCTCTACCCTTCAAGCAGCCTTAGAAGCCGCTGAAATTCCAGCCGGACGAGAACTGTTCTTAGGGCATTTAGAATTGCTCTGTTTACAGGACACCGCCTTCACTGGACAGCTTACCGAACTCCTACAGTCCTATCGTCTCTCCTCTGGATGCAAGGTAATTTATACCACCCGTTCTCTGGAATCTGTAGATACAGAAAAACTCTTAGAAAGCCTGAAGCAAGAAGAACAAAACGGTCGTCTGCCGGAAACCGATTTGTTTACCATTCTAAAAGAACTTTCCTCTTCTTCGGGTACCGCATTGCTGCCATTCTACATGACAAATGGCTTTTCCCTCACATTGATCCAACCGGACGGCGTAAAGGGGACACTGTCGAACGAAGCCATACAGGGCTTATGCTGGCTGCGAGGGGAGAACTACCCGGAACGGGTCAGTGTGCTCCAAGGGGAACAGGCAAGCGATTTTTTCATTGAACAAGCAACAACAAAGCTAACCGCTTCTGCAAATTCGGGTATTCCTGTCGTAACGGTTTCACTGACAATACAAGGAAAGGGCGATGCAGTTGCTCTGCAGAAGCAGCTTGAAACGGCTTGTCAGGCGGCAGAAGAAGAAACCGTAAAACAATGCAAGGCAGATGTCATTGGACTGGAAGCCTGCCTGCAACAGCAATGCTACGAATTGTATGCAGAACAGGACTGGAGCAGTCTTTTGCATACGGTAAAGTTTGTGAACAAAATCACCATTCTAACAGAAGATTCTTTATCTTAAAAATGTGGTATATCAATGTGCATACCAGTCTCTGTTTTCTACCCACTGCTCTCCAAAATAAAAACAGACCGTCCTATGTTTTCAAAGAACGGTCTGTTTTATATGATAGAAACGTTAAGGGTTCAAAATCGGAATCTTCTTGGAAATACAGGCGGCTTTCAGACGAGGCAGTTCCTTTTTTAGGTCAGAACGGACACTTTTCTGCCAAAAATATTCTCCAACAAATAGCAAGCGTTCTGTTCCCCGCTTATGAAGAAGGGCATGCACCAGCCGTTTTTTGGAATAAATCATACGACTTGCTATAATAATTTCCTTTTGCAGATCATAGGGAGATATTTTTTCCGGATAATGCACCACATTCCCTGTGCATTTCGACCAATCGCCATCAATGAGCTTCTCCTTATGCGTTTCATAGACGGGTGTCCCCGGCACAAAGTACATAGACTGAATGAGTATACCGCTGATATTGTTTTCTATCACAAATTCCGCAAGCCGTTTTCCCACTCCAATTTCATGATTATCTGCACCAACAATAAATAATCCTCTTGTTCGTATGCCATGCCGCTGTATATTTTTCACGGAATCTAAAATGCTTTGATAGGTACTTTTTTTATGATATTGTGCAAATGCTTCGTCCTCCAAAAATTCAATGCCCATTGCAAGCTCATCAAACCCTGCCTGTTTCAGCAATTCCAGCATTTCATCGTCAAAACCAACTTCATATCTTGCCTGAATGGTGAAGTGATAATCAATATCGCTCTCAATAATTGCTTTCAGCACAGAAACTGCCCACTTCCGATCGGCAAAAAAGTTATCATCGGTTATCCAGAGCATTTTTGTCAGCCGATGGTGCTTTTCATCATGAAATTTGATACAACTACGGATGTCATTCAATACACTTTCCACTGAGCGTGTACGAACTTTCCGTCCGAAGTGATGAATCAAGGCACAGTAATCACAATTGTGTGGACAACCCCTTGAGGCATGTACCTGTCCCCATATCGTATTATGCCCTGCCATCTTCTGATAACGATACAACAAATTCCGATCTGGTATAGTATCAATATTCTGCGGCGGCATCCGCTGTCCTGTCATCACACACTCGCCGTTTTGCAAATATGCAAGTCCCGGAAAAGTAAGCGGCAAATCCTTTTTCCATGCACGGACAAGCTCCAGAATGGATTCATCGCCCTCACCCAGCAGAACAAGGTCACAATAATGGACTGCCTCTATGTAATGCATGGAAGCATGAAGTCCACCAATTACGACCTTTGCATTAGAATTTTTCTTTATATACTGTGCCAGCTCGTATCCACGATTGGCATTAAAAGTGAATATACTGATAAAAACAACATCCGCATCCAGTACATCCTCCCATTTAATTTTGGATATGGATTCACTATATCCATATGTATCAGAAACTTCTTTTTTCATGATGGTGGCAAGGGTAAGCAATCCAACGGATGGGGTACGAATATACTTGTCATACACATATAAATTTTTAATCGACCGCCTATATGGCAAATTTCCCGGTTCAATAAAACGCACTTTCTGAATTTCCATAAAAACGCCTCTCCTAACAATCCTTAAAAACGTCTCTATACAACAAGACCGCCCTGCAAATGCAAAGCGGTTCTTGTTAGATATAATAACAGAGAATATGCTTACTTATTCAGTCTTGCTTCGATCTTATCCAGTTCAGCCACCAGTTCAGCCGGAACCTTGCCGCCCTTTGCTGCAATGTCATCCTGATAATATCTCCGCATTTCAGCGATTTCCTTCTTCCACAGATCAGTATCTACAGTCAGCAGCTTGTCCAAAACAGCTGGTGTTACTTCATCTTCGATACCAGTCAGGTTCAGGTCTTCCTTCTTCGGCAGATAACCGATTGCAGTTTCTTCTGCATCGACTGTGCCTTCGCAACGCTTGATAATCCAGTCGAGGACTCTCATGTTGTCGCCAAAGCCCGGCCACAGGAAGTTGCCTTCTTCGTCCTGCTTGAACCAGTTTACGTTGAAGATCTTCGGTGCCTTGTCACCCAGCTTTTTGCCCATTTCGAGCCAGTGTGCCCAGTAGTCACCAACATTGTAACCGATGAACGGCTTCATTGCCATTGGGTCGTGACGCAGCACGCCAACTGCACCGGTAGCAGCTGCTGTGGTTTCAGAAGATACAGCAGAACCGATATACGTGCCGTGTGTCCAGTCAAAGGACTGATATACCAGCGGTGTCGTAGAAGCACGACGACCACCGAAGATAATAGCAGAAATCGGAACACCCTCTGGATTATTGAATTCCGGAGAAATGCACGGGCAGTTTTCAGCCGGTGCAGTAAATCTGGAGTTCGGATGAGCCAGAACCTTGTTCTTGCCAGTCTTCTCATCTACTTCAGAAACGTATTCCGGACCGTTTACCTTTGCACCCTTCCATTCGGTTGCATCCACCGGCGGATTCTTATCCAGCTTTTCCCACCAAACTGTGTGGTCTTCGTTGTTCAGTGCAACGTTTGTAAAGATGGTGTTCTTGCGTGTACAAGCCAGTGCGTTCGGATTGGACTTTGCATTGGTACCCGGAGCAACGCCGAAGAAACCATTTTCCGGATTGATCGCATACAGTCTGCCATCCTTGCCCGGCTTCATCCAAGCAATATCATCACCGACTGTGAATACCTTGTAGCCGTCCTTCTGGTAGCCCTCTGGCGGAATCAGCATTGCCAGATTGGTCTTACCGCAAGCAGACGGGAACGCAGCTGTGATATAAACGGTTTCGCCGTTTGGCTTCTGTACGCCCAGAATCAGCATGTGTTCTGCCATCCAGCCTTCATTCTTACCCTGGAAGGAAGCGATACGCAGAGCGAAGCACTTCTTACCGAGCAGAACGTTGCCGCCGTAAGCAGAATTGATTGACCAAATGGTGTTCTCTTCCGGGAACTGTACGATATAACGGTTTTCCGGATCCACATCTGCCTTGGAATGCAGACCACGAACGAAGTCATTGGAAACATCGCCCAGATTCTTAAATGCATCTGCACCCATTCTGGTCATGATATTCATGTTCAGAACAACATAGATGGAGTCAGTCAGCTCAACGCCAACCTTTGCGAGCGGAGAACCAATCGGGCCCATAGAATATGGGATAACATACATGGTTCTGCCCTTCATCACACCATCATACAACGGTGTCAGCTTTGCTTTCATCTCTTCCGGATCCATCCAGTTGTTGGTCGGACCGGCATCTTCTTTATTCTTCGTGCAGATAAAGGTTCTGTCCTCTACTCTTGCAACGTCATTCGGCAAGGTTCTGTGATACAAACAGCCCGGCAGCTTATCCGGATTCAGCTTGTACATCTTATCCCGGTTGCCTTCCGGCAGAGAAGTAACTTCTTCTGTCAATGCATCCAGCTGTTCCTTGGAACCATCGATCCATACGACTTGATCCGGCTTGGTCAGAGCAACCATTTCATCAACCCATGCCAGAACATTTTTGTTGTTTGTCAATGCCATCGGTAATACCTCCTAATATATCGCTCCATCTATCAAATAGACGGGCTTGGAAGAATTTTTTCTTCTCTATATCATTATAAATCGAACCGGAAATCTTGTCAAGCGATTTTGCGGAAAATCATGTGAAATTCAGGTTTCGTTCATGTTTTAAAAACAGTTGTTTTCGGCACATGAACGTTCTTATCAAAACTATCGCTTAACAGATTCTTCCATTTGCAAGAAAATTTTCTCTTGCGGCGACTTTTTTAATAATAGTTGTTACTGATTGTCTTGTTTTATGATTTCCAGAGACATCGTTGCATATGCATTCAAATCCGCCCCGGCACGCACACCAGCTTCAAATAGATACGAGCCAGCACACGCAATCATTGCACCATTATCTCCACAGAGTGACAATGGCGGTACAAACAACTGACAGCCTTGTTTCTCACAAGCTTCTGCCATTGCCGACCGTACACCGCTGTTCGCAGAAACACCGCCTGCTACCGCAATCGTCTGGTAGCCCAAATCTCTTGCCGCCTGCATGGTATGTGCTGTCAGCAGTTCCGCAATGGTCTTCTGTACTGACGCTGCCAAATCCGCTGTCGGAAGCGTCTGTCCCTTTTGTGCCGCATTATGAATCAGATTGACCACCGCTGTTTTCAATCCAGAAAAGCTAAAATCATAGGGATTTTCCTCTACCTTTGGATGTGGCAGAGAGAATGCGTTTGGATTGCCGTTTTTGGCGGCACGATCAATGTGAACACCGCCCGGATAGGGAAAGCCCATTGCACGGGCAGTCTTATCAAAACACTCTCCGGCGGCATCATCTCTGGTTCTTCCGACAATCCGGAAGGAGGTATAAGAAAGCACTTCTACAATATGGCTGTGTCCCCCGCTTGCCACAAGGCAGAGATAAGGCGGCTTCAATTCCGGATGTGCAATATAATTTGCGGCAATATGACCTGCCAAATGATGTACCGGCACAAGCGGTTTTCCAGCAGCCAATGCCAGCCCTTTGGCAAAGTTGACCCCCACCAGCAATGCCCCGATCAAGCCCGGTGCATAGGTCACGGCAATGCCGTCCAAGTCGGCAAGGGTCACATGGGCATCGTCCAATGCCTTTTGTACTACCGGTAAAATATTCTCACAGTGTCGTCTGGACGCAATTTCCGGTACCACACCGCCATATAGTTTATGTTCCTCCACCTGTGACGCTACGACATTGGAAAGAATCTCCGTTCGATCCTTCGCAACACTGGCTGCCGTTTCATCACAGGAACTTTCGATTCCCAAAATTAACATGTTGTCCTGTTCCTCTTTTCATTTTGTTCCATTCTATCGAAATCTGTCTGATTGGATTCTGCTTCTAATCCTTGCTTATGTATCCGTTCGCACCATTTCCGTCAAAGCCAGATTCCGGTATGTCAAGTCCTTTCGAACGGTAAAGCCCTGTTTTTCCCAGAATGCATTTCCATTTTCATTTTTTGAAAATACAACCAGAGCCACTTTATGAATGCCGATTTTTTGGAGTGCTGCTAAAGCAGTATGTACCAGCAGCGTACCAATGCCCTGCTTTTGTCTCTGCGGAGAAACAGCCGTATGATAAATATATCCCCTTCTGCCATCGTTCCCGATCAAAATGACGCCCAGTATCTGCTGTTCCAATTCTGCAACAAAGCAGGTGTCTGGATTCCGTTCTAAAAAACGTGCAATGCCCTCTTTAGCGTCATCCAAATTATTCAGTCCCATTCCGGAACAAGACTGCCATAAAGCAAATACTGATTCATAGTCTGCCATCTGCATCTTCCGAATCTGCATAGAACCATCCTCCTTGCTGCTGCTGATTTGTTATGCATTACAATTCATAATCAATGCAAGCCCGTGCCTCTCGCAGCGGCTTGATAAACTGTCCAAAGGCAACGTGTGCCGGATGCGTTTGATAGACATTCAAATCATCCATGCTTTCAAAATCACAAATCAACGCAAATTCATAATTGGTTGGGTCAGCATCTGCACAGTTCAGCCATACCTCCAGTTTTTTCAGCTGTGGAATCAGTGCCGGCAGCTGTTCTGCCTTTGCCTTTGCTTCTACGGCATTCTCCATCGCCGTTTTGCCATTTGCCTCTGCCTGAAATTTAAACATTACAATATGTTTGATCATAATATTTCTTCCTTTCTCCTTTTAAAGTGATTTTCTGAGATATACCATATCATCCAGCAACACGCCATCCTCTACAATGGGATGGTCATAATGCAGTTGAAAAAAGTGTGGAATCCGCTTATATTGCACAAAGCCGCATTTTTCATAGAAGGGAATGGTTTTTGGACTGTCACCAGTGCCGAGAATCAGCCAAGTCGCCGCTCCCTGATACTGCCTTGCAATCCATTCCAGAAACATTCTGCCGTAGCCGTTCCCCTGCTGTTCTGCCGCAATCGCCAAATTCTTAACTTCCAGCTCTGTTTCGGAAACTTGCAGCACCACGCAGACACCGATCACCGTCTCCGCCTGCTGCATGATGTACATGGTTCCCTGCTCCAGATAGCGGTCAATCATGGATTCCTGTTCATCTGCGAGCAGCAACAGGGGAAGATATTGTTTTTTCTGCTGTTCTATTTTTTGAAATTGTATCATATTTTATCCCTTTCTGCAAGCTGCCCTGAAAAAATTCACGCAAATCCATTTTTGTATTTTCTCTCACAGATAACGATCTCACCTCCGCCGGCAGATTCGCTTCGCTGTCTGCCTGTGTCCGCTGTCCGCCCTGTTTCGGTGTCCAAATTTGCAGCCAAATCACTCTAAATTTCTACATTCTGCATCGTTTTGTTATTTTAGAGGGCGGACAGCGGCAGCTTATTCTTTATTTCGTTATCTTATCCAACTCGTTTTCTCTGCAAGGGGGACAGCTTGTCCCCAGTTCAGAGGATGCCCTTCCCTTTTGTCCCTTCGGGACATTTCCCCACACTGTGGGGAATAACCCCTCCGCCAAGCTGAAGCCAGCTTGACCGCAGTCGCCTGCGGCGTGCAATCGCTCTATAATTTGAAAATGGATTTGCATAGAAAAATTATCCACTTCTCATCAATAGAATCGTCGCTTGAAAACAACCCCCCTGATAAATGCAGCATCAAATTAAAATTTTAATGTTTGTCGTTTTTCTTTTTTCTTATTTTACCGGTTACTCTTTCTACAACCAGTTTAAAAACTTTTGTACATGACATTACTGCTTGATCGAATGGAAAATCTTCCTGATGATAATGCTTCATCAAAATACATAAAGCATGATATTTTTCATCGTCGGAAAGCATTTCAATATGCCCTTGTCCGATTACACTTTCATATTCCATTGTGCAGCTTCCTTGTTCTCGTTCCATCACTAATTTATGTGCACAATCCATCTCAAAACTGGCTCTATTATCCTTTTCTATCAAATCATATTTTGTACCTTCCATTGCTCCATGAAAATACAATTCGATTTGATTATCCCTTACACACATCCCAAAATTAAGCGGTAAGATATATGGATAACCATCATGATTGAACGCAATTCGACAAACATCGCATTTCTCCATGATCGCCACAATATCTTTCCATTCTTTTACTTCCCTATCCGAACGACGCATTTTTCCTCCTATTTCAAAACAAACTTAAATCTGCAAAACTCAAGCTGCTTTATTTCTAAAAATATGCTATGAACTTACTATAACATTGGATGGACATTCAACAGGAACTTCCTCGTCTGGTCATCAGCACTGCCCCTTCTGTCGGATTTGTATAATATCGCTTCCGAAACCCAACCTGCTCATACCCCAGCTTCTGATACAAGGCAATCGCTGCTGCATTGTGTTCCCGCACCTCTAAAATAAAATTGCTGTTTGGAAACGCTGCATGTGCCATCTGCAACAATTGTTTTGCAATACCCTGCCGCCGGTAATCCGGCAACACAGCAATATCGTCCACACTTTGTTCTTCCCCCAATCTCTGCAGCACCAAATACCCTGCCAGTTCTCCGGCAACCATCGCCGCCCACATCCGTGTATCTGGCTGAGCAAATGCCATTTGAAACACATTCAGTGACCACGGATCAGGAAAGCAACACTTTGCAATCTGTACTACTTCCGGCAGCTGCTCCGCTTTCAGCGGCAGAATCTCAGCCCTTTGCTGCATACCAGCTCTTTCCTTTCTTGACCTCTACCGTCAGGGGTACTGTAAATTCTACCACATGCTCCATCTCTTCCTGCAAAATCACTGCCGCAGTATCTGCCAGTGCCTCCGGCACTTCTACAATCAATTCATCATGCACCTGCAAAATCAGCTTTGCTTCGGGACATTCTTTTTGCAGCCGATCAGAAACCCGAATCATGGCCATTTTGATAATATCTGCTGCCGTACCTTGAATCGGTGTGTTCATCGCAATCCGCTTGCCGGATGCCTGTATCATCTTATTAGACTGCCGCAGCTCCGGCACAGGTCGCCGCCGTTTAAAATACGTGCTGACATAACCCTGTTCCTTTGCCTGTTTGACCGTTTCGTCCATAAATTCTGCCACACGGGGATAGCGTGCCAGATAGTTCTTAATATACTGATCTGCCTGTGCAACCGAAACATGAATGTCCTTTGAAAGAGAAAATGCTCCCATCCCATAGAGAATGCCGAAATTTACCGCCTTTGCTGCACTTCGCATGGAATCTGTCACCATCTCCGGCGGCATACCGAATACCTGTGCCGCTGTTGCCGTGTGAATATCGGCTCCATGCAGAAAAGCTTCCTGCATAGCGGTATCTCCGCAGAGATTTGCCAGAATCCGCAGTTCAATCTGACTGTAGTCCGCATCCAGCAGCACATTGCCCTCTCCGGCAACGAAAAACTTTCGCATATTGCTGCCCAGCTCCGTTCTGACAGGAATGTTCTGCATATTCGGTTCCATCGAAGAAATGCGTCCGGTTCGGGTTTCTGTCTGCTTAAAAAAGGTATGGATTCTGCCATCTGCTGCAACCGTCTTCTGCAAGCCATCAATGTACGTGGATTTCAACTTAGATACCTGCCGCCATTTCAACACATCCTCCACAATGGGATACTGCTCTCGTAGGGATTCTAAAATTTCTGCATTGGTGGAATAGCCGGTCTTTGTTTTTTTGCCATGCGGCAGCTGCTGTTCTCCAAAGAGCACATCGCCCAACTGCTTTGGAGAACCAATCTTAAACGGATGGCCTGCCGCATCATAGACTCTCTGCTGCAATACTTCCATCTGCTCTGTGAGGTATACACCAAAGTTCTGTAACCCTGCTGCATCCACCAACACGCCATTTTCCTCCATGGCTGCCAGCACACGGGTCAACTGCAACTCCATCTGATACAGCTTTTCCATATCCTGTGCCTGAATTTCCTGCTCCATCGCATCACAAAGTGCCGGCAATGCCAACAAAGGTGCCAAGGACTCCAATGCAGTATCATACAAAATATGATAGGACACACTTAATCTTGCCACCGTATATTCCGAGGAAGCCGGATTCAGCAGATAAGCCGCAATTTCTCCATCAGAACGCAGCTGTTCCAAGGTACCACCGTGCTGCATCATGTAACGATAATGCAGCTTAGCAGAGAAGGTTCGCTTTGGAATCGCACTGCCCAAAAATTGCTGTATCCGGGTTTCGTCTGTGGTTTCATAGACCGTATCTTCCTGCAATACTTGCAAACACTTCTGTTCCAAATCCAATTGATAGCAGAGGGGCTGCAAATCCTCTTTTCGTTGCTGCCATTGCTGTAACATTTCTTCTGTCAGAACTTGCTGTTCTACCTTGATAGAGGGTGTAATGTTGCAAACAGCCGGTTCTCCTGCAACGATCTCATTGGTTGCCTCCAAATGCAGTTTATCCAGCAGCTTTACCATTTCCAACTCCATCAATAAGCTCCGCACTTCCTGTGCCCGAATGGGCTTTGGCAGGTAGGATTGCAGGTCTGTTGAAATTGGAGCATCTTTTACAATTGTTGCCAGCCATTTGCTTTCTATGGCTTTTTCCTTTCCGGTAATCAGTTTTTGTACCGCCATTTTACTGATATTCAGCTGGTCGATATGGTCGTAGACGGCTTCCACGGTTCCCCGACTGCGAATCAATGCCGAAGCGGTTTTCGGACCAATCCCTACAACACCAGAAATATTGTCAGAACTATCCCCCATAAATGCCTTCAAATCAATAATGGAAATCGGATAGAATCCATATTCCTCTCGGAATCGTTGTACGGTATAGTCAATGTCCTCCCGATTGGTCACCAATCGAACATGCACCTTGTCGGTTATCAACTGTAAGGTATCCCGATCACCGCTGAGAATGACACATTCCCCGCCCTGCTGCTCCACTGCCGCAGAAAGCGTGCCCAATATATCATCCGCCTCATAACCGGCACACTCCACAATCTGCACGCCTAACAGGGTCAGCAGCTTTTTGATATACGGCATCTGCATCGCCAATTCTTCCGGCATTCCCTTGCGGTTTGCTTTATAAGAAGAAACCTTCTGATGCCGAAAAGTCGGCGTATGCACATCAAAGGCAACCGCAATGGCATCCGGCTGCAAATCGGTGACATGCTTCAAGTAAATATTCATAAAGCCAAAAATTGCATTTGTATAAATTCCTTTATGATTGGAAAGCAACCGAATCCCATAATAGGCACGGTTCATAATGCTATTTCCATCAATTGCTAATAGTCGCATAATTCCCTCCAAATACCAAGTCTATCCGAACAAAGAGACGCCTTTTTTTGCGTACCGTTTGCCGCACCAGATGGGACGACCTCTTTGTATAATCTCAGTATAACACTGTTTCCGAAAAAAAACTATACAAATTTCAAAATCTGTGGTAAAATTAAATTGCATATTTCATTGCCGAACCCTGTTTGTCGGATAATAAGGAAAGATAACAAGAGTAAAACAGCACCCCGAAACCACGGAAATCTATTTTTGTATTTTCTCTCACGGATATCGATCTCACCTCCGCCAGCAGAATCGCTTCGCTGTCTGCCTGTGTCCGCTGTCCGCCCTATTTTTGTGTCCAAGTTTGCAGACAAATCGCTCTAAATTTCTACATTCTATATCGTTTTGTTATTTTAGAGGGCGGACAGCGGCAGCTTGTTCTTCATTCTGTTACCAAAACTCTAATTGCAGCGTTTCGCAGGGGACAGCTTGTCCCCTGCACCCCTCCGCCAAGCTGAGCCAGCTTGACCGCAGTCGCCTGCGGCGGAGCAATCCACTCTATCATGAAAATGAATTTTCGTGATTTCACCAAAAGAAAGGAATGCCTTTATTTATGCCTACTAAATTTTCCCTTGGCAGCCTCACGCTGCCCTGCACGGCAGGACTTGCCCCTATGGCAGGGGTTGCTGACCGAGCCTATCGTATTTTATGTAAAGAACACCATGCTGCCATGTTAGTAAGTGAGATGATCTCTGCAAAAGGGCTTTGCTATGGTGACCCAAAGACCGCACAATTTTGCACCATCACCAAAGCAGAACGCCCGATGGGCTTGCAGCTGTTCGGCAGCGAACCGGAATTTATGGCAAAAGCAGTACAAATTGTTCTGCCCTACCAACCAGATTGGATTGACATCAATATGGGTTGTCCGGTACACAAAGTCGTTGCCACGGGTGCCGGTTCTGCCCTCATGCAAAAACCAGATCTTGCTGCGGATTTGGTACGAGCTGCGGTATCGGTTTCTCCTGTTCCGATTACGGTAAAATTCCGTGCCGGCTGGGATGAGAACAACCGCAATGCGGTTTCCTTTGCTCAAAAAATGGAACACGCCGGTGCCGCTGCCGTTGCCGTACACGGGAGAACCAAAACCCAACTGTATGCTGGAAAGGCAGACTGGGACATCATCCGACAGGTAAAACAGACGGTTTCTATCCCTGTTATCGGAAACGGCGATGTCACAAATGCAGAAAGCTGTCTCCAGATGTATGAGCAAACCGGATGCGACCTTGTCATGGTAGGACGTGGCAGCTATGGAAATCCCTTTGTCTTTTCTGAAATCGCAGCAGCAATTGCAGGAAAGCCCTACCAGAAGCCCACATTAGAAGAAAAAATGGATACCATGCTGTATCACATTCGGCTCATTCTGAAATTAGCAAACGGAAAGCCACCAGAGCTTGCCATTCGGGAGGCACGGAAACACGCTGCATGGTATATCAGTGGTCTCCATGGTGCAGCCGCTTTTCGGGCAAGATGCTATCAACTGCAATCCTATGAGGAAGCAGAACAGCTGGCAGAAGAGGTAAAGGAGGCAAACCCATCTTGAAGCAACAGAAACAAAAAAGAACACCAACTGCCTATCGTCCCAGTCATGTGATTACGGTCGACTTACACGGTCTATCCGTTGCAGAGGCACGGGCAAAATTACGGCAGGTATTGCAAAGCTGTCCGGCATCTGTGACAGAAATCGAGGTCATTCATGGCTTTCACAGCGGACAAGCTTTGCAAAAGCTGGTACGAAAAGATTTTCAGCACGCCCGGATTGCCTCTCGCAGCTTTGGTCTGCAAGGTGGTGTAACGAATTATATTTTAAAGTGAGGGATGTTCATGCAGATTCGCACCTGTTGTTATTTTTTGCTGCTTGTTATCGAAATGGGATTATTCTTCGTATTTCTAGCTCCCGTTTTCCTGCACATTTTCAATGCTGGCAATCTGGTTGGCATGGCGGCAGCTGTCTGCTGTTTTCTGGCGACACTTTTTCATAAACCGCTGTTTCATCTGTTAAAAACGCTCTGGCAGGCAACGAGCGGAAAAATCCTGCTCAGTGTGCTGACACTGCTACTTGCAGCCGGCATTCTCTTTATTGGGTTCTGTTCTGTCCGCATGGCACAACACTACCAAAATCCGCCGCAAACGCCTTGCACGGTCGTGGTACTGGGGTGTAAGGTCAAGGGAACGATTCCCAGCCTGATGCTGCAACGCCGCTTAGAAGCTGCCAGTGCGTATTTACAGGCACATCCGGAAGTCCCCTGTATTGTTTCTGGTGGAAAAGGGGCTGGGGAAGACATCTCCGAAGCACAGGCAATGAAAACCTATTTACTTGCAAAAGGGATTGCAGCAGAACGCATTCTGCTGGAAGACCGTTCCACCGATACGCAGGAAAATTTGCAGTTCAGCAAAAAAATTCTGAACGAAAACGGACTGCCCAATCGGATTACCATTGTAACAGATGGATTCCACCAATACCGGGCACACCAGATGGCGAAACAAATGGGGCTGGAAAGCTGGTCAGTCAGCGGAAAAACCAGAAAAATCCTGATTCCCACCTACTGGGTACGAGAATGGTTGGCATTATGGGAACTGTTTCTCGGTATCGCATAATACGCCTGCCCGTAGTCGCCTGCGGCAGATAAAACTTTTCCGTCAAACGCCTCTTCACATAAAAATACACAACAAGAACGCCGCAGAGCATTTTCCACTCTGCGGCATTTTTCACTTATTTCACATGGCGGTATTCTGATTATGCGTAAATGGTTTTTTGGGCAGCAGCCACAATAATGTCTGCACAAAGTGGGATTCCCAGTGCACCGCTGTTTAGACAGAAGGTATAATTCTCCTTATCATACCAGTTTCCGCCTGTATTAATGCTGTAAAACGTCTCTCTTCTCCGATCAGACTTCCGCAGGGTAGCTTCTGCTCTTCTCGGATCAACAGAATATTCTGATACCGCACGATTTACACGAGACTCCTGATCTGCATAAACAAAGGCACTCAGCATATGTTCCATATCCCGAAGAATGTAGCTTGCACAGCGTCCCACAATCACACAGTCACTCTTCTCCGCCAGTTCTTTGATAATATTTGTCTCAATGATGTATACCTTATCTGACAATGGCAGATTTTCCTGAATGGAACGGGTTGGATTGGAAGACAGCATTAAGGTATATAGGAAACTCTTCGGTGCAGCTTCCTCTGCACTCGCCAGATAATCGACGGATACGCCGCATCGTTCTGATGCCATTTCCAAAATCTCACGGTTATAAAATGGGATACCGAGTTGTTTTGCAACCAGCTCCCCAACTTCCCGACCGCCGCTTGCATATTCTCTTTCAATTGTGATAATTCGATTGCTCATGTTCATGGCCTCCTTCTGCCGTTTTTTCTTCCGTTTCATTATACCATATTTTCAGCATAATGGCTGTCATTCTTTGTAGGTTTTTCAAAAAATCTACTTTTTTCACAACCAATCAAAAATGATTTTGTGCAATACTTACAAGTTTATCACAATACCTGCATCATTGCCTCTATGATAGACGGTGCATACCAAGTCAAATTTTTCCGATTCAGCAAACCAAATTCTTTTTCCGTACCATTATCCCAGACAAAGCAGGTAATGCCATGTGCCTTTGCACTCTTCACATAATATGCATAATAGTCTGCCCGTATGCTGGTATTATTCTTATTGACCGCACCAAACTCATCCAACAACACCGGCACGCCCTTACTGATGAAGGTATCTGCAAGGTACTGGAAGTTGGTATCCAACTCCTGTTTATCTGCCTCGCTGCCCCATTCAGAACGGGGATCGTCTGTTCCACAGAAATCCCACGGAGCATAGCTGTGAATCGACACAGCTATGTGGTCATCCTTCGGCACTTTTACTGCACTGACGGCTTCTTTGGTAATGGACTGTGCATGAGAACTGATGATCAACGTTCTGTCTGCATTCAAGCCGCCTGTTGCCCGAACGGTATCGACAAATGCCTGATATAGCTGGTTGATGACATCCCGCTCTTCTGGTGTACCACCGCTCCACTCTGTGGAAGAGCCAATCACACGAGGTTCATTCATCCCCTCAAACACCAAATGATGATCATAGTCTGCAAACCGTTCACTCAGCTGTTTCCAAATGGCGGTCAGCGTTTCTGTTACTGCTGCCTGTTCGCTATAAGTCGGATGCAGCCAGATGGCATCATCATGGTGCACATTCAAAATGACATACAAATCGTCGTCCATCGCATAGTCTACCACTTCCTGTACTCTATCCAGATAAGCGGCATCAATCACATGGTCAGCGGAGAGATGTTCTCCCCAGGTGACAGGAATCCGAACCGCATTAAACCCTGCTGTTTTCACCGTGTCGATCATTGCCTTTGTAGTTTTCGGATTGCCCCAACCGGTTTCATTGTCACTGCTGTCTGTGTCGTAACTATCTAAGGTATTGCCTAAGTTCCAGCCGATTTTCATATCTGCCACAATCTCTGAGGAAGTCATTTGATTGACCTGCTCCGAAGACACAGCCGCGTTGCCCTCCTGTTTCACCTCTCCGGCTTCCGATTGGTCAGACGGTGTTGTTTCGATCTTAGTAGAAATTCCTGTGCTGTTGCTGTAGCGAACAGAAACCTTATCCAATGTAATCATTGCCTGATTGCTCCACCAGTAACCCAGCATGATTTCACCATCTGCGTCCAAATAATCTTTGATTTCCTCTGGTACGATCCATGTCAGGGAAACACTGGAGTCTTCTGTGAAAACTACCACATTGCCGGTTTGATACCAGTTCTTGTCTGTTTCTGCCGGACAGCCACTCTTCAGGGAAACACCAAACGCACCTGTAAACTTACCCAATGCTCCACTACTGCTGACATCAAACGTCACCGTTTGCAGGGTGTCTTCTTCTTCGATCAAGTCAGAAAGTGGAATACGAGCAGTGTTGACCGCCTCACTGTCAGAGCTTAAAGTCTGATTATATAACATTGCCGCCGGACTGGTTTCTGCGGTACCATCTACCGGAACTTCTGCGGTTCTGGTATAAGTGCAGACAATGCTGCTCAGCTTAACCTGCTGCAATTCACTCCACCAATAACCAATCAGCACCTCCCCGTCAGCATCCACATCTGCTGCGACATCTGTCGGTACATTCCAAGTGATTTCTGCATATGCACCATTGACACGCTGTTCAAAATCATCCGACTGATACCAACCCTTGTCCGTTGCTGTCTTGCTGTCTTCCTTGACAGAAATTCCACAACCGCCCTTATAATTTACCATATCCGAGGTATCATCCGGTGCATAAAAAATAAAGGTAAAGGATTGTATCACATCGCCTTCCTGTATGAAGTCTGTCAGGGTGTGCTTGTAGGTATTTTCGCCGTCTCTGTCCAACAGAACATTTAATTCATTGACTTCTGCACCCAATGTACTGGAAACCACTTCCGTTGGACTGACGTGTTCGGTGGTAGTTTCCGCAGATTCTGTTGTTGCAACCGCTGTTGTTGTCTCTGCACGGGTTTCTTCCTGTTCCGCTTCTGTCGCAGCGGCTGTCTGTGCAACCGTAGAAGAAACATCGCTGTTTTCCTCCTTGCTGCTGCATCCTGCAAATGTTGTAACTGCGAGCAAGCCTGCCAGCAGACAGGGGAGGGTTCGTTTTCCTTGATGCCATCTCATATTGCATGTTCCTTTCTTTCCTTAAGACGATGTTGTCTGGGAATCGGGTTCCCGCTTCTTAAAGACAAATAATTTACTAAATGCATAATTTACTAACAGAATAATCACCTGTGCAGCAATGGTCACAAGATACTTGTTCCAGCCAAGAATACTAATGCCTAACACACTGATGCCCCAGTCTAAAAAGAAGGACGCCCCTCTTGCCGCATAAAAGGAGAGAAATTCTGTCCAAAAGGCTTTCTTTGTCCGTGTTTTACTCTGAAAGACATACTTTTTGTTCGTAAAAAATGCAAATGTCACAGCACAGATCCAAGAAAATATCGTACAAATCGTAACAGAAAGCTTGCCTTCTCCTAAGAAATGCATCGGCACCAGCTTTGTTATCATGGAAACCAATGTGGTCAGTGCCCCATAAAAACAGTACAGCAATCCCTTTTCATATTTGAAATAGATGGTTTGAATGGGCTTTGGCATATGCCTTACCACCCATAAAATCAATTGATTCATGAAACCTATCTCACACCTTTCTAAAAATTTGATATTTTTTCGATTCTTTCCCTTGCTTATTTGCAGAAAATGTGGTACGATATTGTCATACATTTTATCAAAAATACGGAGGATATTATGATTGTCGTTTTACTCATCCTGCTGGTGCTGTCCGCTCTGTTTTCCAGTTCGGAAACAGCTTTTGCCAGCGTCAACAAAATTCGGCTCAAGGCAATGGCGGATCAAGGGGACAAGCGAGCCGGAACTGCTCTCAAAGTGGCAGAACGCTATGAAGATGCCCTAACTGCCATTCTGGTCGGCAATAATATTGCCAACATTGGTTCCTCTTCCTTGGCAACCGTTCTGTTCACGCAGTGGATCGGTGATGTAGGGCCTGCTGTTGCAACCGTAGTTATGACCATTCTGGTGCTCACGTTTTGCGAAGTCCTGCCGAAATCCTATGCAAAATCTCATGCAGAATCCTTGGCATTGCATTTTGCAGCCGCTCTTTCCGGTTTTACCCTATTGATGACACCGTTTGTCAAAATTTTTGATCTGATGTCCAAGGCATTCCGCCCGAAAACCGAAGCACCCAGTGTGACAGAAGACGAATTGAAGTATATCATTGACGAAATTGAAGAAGAAGGCGTACTGGAGGAACAGGAAAGCGATCTGGTTCTGTCCGCCCTGCAATTCGACGAGACAACGGTCAATGATATTTTGATTCCAAGAGTGAAAATTGTTGGGGTTTCCAGTGAAGCCACGATGGAGGAAATTTGTGACATGTTCCTGCACAGCCACTTTTCCCGTTTCCCAGTCTACGAAAAAAGCATGGACAATATCATTGGCATGATTACCAGCCGAGACTTTTTCCGCCTGGAACACGGCATGTTCCACTCGGTTTCTGAAATCTTACAGGATGTAATCTACATTCCTGCAACGAAACCCATCAGCGACAGTCTGAAGGAAATGCAGCGTTCCAAAACACATATGGCAGTGATTGTAGATCAATATGGTGGAACAAAAGGCATTGTGACACTGGAGGATATCATCGAAGAATTGGTTGGTGACATCTATGACGAAAGCGATGAAATTGTACATGAATTTATCCGCACGGAACCACATTGCTATACCATTGTAGGAACATTCAGCATTAGCGATATGCGAGATGCATTGGATGAGGTGGATATTCCCGTTCAGATGCCGGAGGCTTCCTCCACCTCTGTCGGTGGTTGGGTGACAGAACTACTCGGACACATTCCGGAAGTCGGAGAAACCATACAAGTAGAAACATTCCTGTTCAAGGTACTGGAAACGGATAACCAGTCTGTCACAAAAATTGCTCTGCAAGTCCTACCGGCGAACGAATCAGAAACCACATAAACAGACAACAGGCTCTCTGCAAATACAAACAGAACAGGCTTCCGCAAACACAGCGGTTGCCTGTTTTTTATTTTTTCTTGTATTTCAATAAAATCAAAGCCGTCAGTACGGTGGCTGCAACTGCAATCACAGTTGGAAACCAAGTATGTTCTGCAAACGGTAAATCCAATGTATTCATCCCATAGAAACTAAACACCATGGTAGGAATTGCTAAGATAATCGTAACAATGGTCAACCGCCACATAATAATATTGACATTATTGGAGATCACAGAGCTGCACGCATCCACCATATTCGCAAGAATGCTGGAGTAGATGCTCGCCATTTCCTCCGCCTGTTTCAACTCAATCAATACATCCTCCAGCAAATCCTGATCATCCTCATAGAGTTTAATCAGCTTGCCACGCAAAATTTTATTCATTGTGGCATCATTTGCCTTGAGAGAGGTGGAGAAATAGACCAGTGACTTTTCCAGCTCCATCATTTGCAGTAACTGCTGATTCTTCACCGCTTTGTGCAGCTCCCGTTCCAGTGCATTAGAGGCTTTATCAATTTGTTTCAGGTAAATCAGATAAGTAGAAGTCAACTGCATAATGAGACGCAATACAAATTGTGTACGAAAACTGGTTTGTACATTCCGCTGTCGACCATCCACCATATCTTCCAGCACTTTATTCTCCCGTAGGGAAATGGTAAACACCAGTTGATCTTTAATAATGATGCTCATTGGCATGGTATAAAAAACAATCGTATCGTTTTTCTGAATTTCTGAAACAGCAGTATCTACAATAATCAGTGTCTGGGTATCCTCCCGTTCCACACGAGAAGATTCTTCTTCATCCAGTGCGGATTTGATAAAATCACTGTCCAGACCGAAGTCTTCTATTAACATTTTCCGTTCCTGTGCCGTTGGGTCAATCACAGAAACCCAGCAGCCAGCTTCCGGTGCATTGCACGCAATCAAACGATTCTGTATGGTTTTGTAGTAGGAAATCAAAATTGTCCCGCCTTTCTGCAAAGACGAAACCAATGCTGCGGTGCTCCCTCTTTGCAATGTTATTTTGTATTATCATCCATCGTTGGGGATAGGGATCCGCTCGCATGATGTTTCCTCCATTCTGTTTTTGATTCGGGTTGACAACACCCTTTTTATTATAGCAAACTTCTGCTGAAATAGCAAGGGCGGAATTTGTTTTTTACTGGATTTTCACCGAAAGAAACGGATTGTGGGAAAGAAAAACAGACGCTGCAAGAGCATCTGTTTTTCAAAAATATACAATTATCCACGGATAGAGAAGCTACTCCCCGTCATTTCTCCACTTTAAGATTTTGCTTGTTCTGCTGATTCTTCCTCCCGATTGGAAAAAACCGCCTCCAGCACCTTCCCATAAAAGTTAGCTGGATTCCGCATAATCTGCGTGCCAAGGTATCTTGCCTGCTTTAAATCCGGTGCATATAGCTTTAAATCCATCAAATCACTCTGCAAGTCCAAATACCGTACCTGCACATGATAGCCTTTTTTCAGCGGCACATAAGAGATTTTCACCTCTTCCCGCCGTTTCTGCTGCTTAAAATACTGCTTTGCCTCAAAGAAAATCTTATCCCGATATGGCTTCGCCACATATTCTTTCAGCTGCTTGGCACACTCCGCACCCGTTTCCGTCAAATAAAACCAGTCATGTCCATCCGCATCCTGTTTCAATAAAAGCGAACCGTTTTTTTGCAGGTAGGTAATCGCCTCCTGATAGAAAAAATAATTGATGATGTCCGTCCCTACTGCAATATCATACAGCTGCGTTGGGGAGATTGGTTTATCCAACTGCTCCAGCAAACAACAAATTAAAATATTCGCCATATGGGTGTCCATCAGCGGCGGTGTTGCAATCTGCGACATTTTCAATAAATTTTCATCCTGCATCAACGGTTCCCTCCCTCATAAAAATTTAGAAATGCGGATAATCCATCATATGGGATAACAATGCAATATTCACAGCTGCCTCTACACAGGGTACCGCTCTTGGTACAATACAAGGGTCATGCCTGCCGTGAATCTGTAAAACTTCATTTGTACCAGCACGAAAGTCCACCGTTTCTTGTTGCTTTGCAATGGACGCTGTTGGTTTGATTGCCACACGCATCATAATTGGCATACCAGAAGAAATGCCGCCCAAAATGCCGCCGTGATGATTGGTTTTGGTCTTCACATGTCCATTTTCATCCATATAAAACGGATCATTATTCTGGCTGCCAACCATCTCTGCCACTTGGAAACCGGCACCAAACTCCAGACCCTTTACAGCAGGGATACCAAAAATCAGCTGTGCAATGGTATTTTCTAATCCTTGAAACATTGGTGAACCAACACCTGCCGGCATATTAACCACCGCACACTCAATCAAGCCACCCAGCGATTCCCCGCCCTTTCTGGCATTGCGAATGTCTTCCTGCATTTTCTCACCCTGTGCATCATTGATGACAGGAAAAGATTTTTCCCGTACCGCCAGAATATCGGCTCTGGATACTTTAGTCTCTGAAAATGCATCGTCCTCTATCCCATGTACTGCTGCAATATGAGCCCCTGTATAGATGCCACGGCGTTCCAGAATCTGTCCGCAAACCGCACCCGCAAAGCAAAGCGGTGCGGTCAGTCTGCCGGAAAAATGTCCGCCACCCCGTACATCCTGAAAACCACGATACCGCATCGCACCTGTGTAATCTGCATGTCCCGGACGTGGCAGCCGTTCTAAATTGCTGTAATCCTTTGAACGAGTGTCTGTATTCTGAATCATTGCACAGAGCGGCACACCTGTTGTCCGGTTCTTCAGCATACCAGACTGCACCTGCGGCAAATCCTTTTCGCTTCTTGGGGTAGTCGTTCCATCTTTTTTTGGTGCTCGCCTTGCCATGAACTGCAAGACCTTCTCCATATCAATATACTCCCCTGGCGGTAAGTTGTCAATCACCACGCCAATGGACGGACCGTGCGACTCTCCAAAGATAGAAATCGAAATCCGGTTATTCCAAAACGATGACATGAGCATTTCCTCCTAATCGGTTATAGTCTTCATAAAACTGCGGATACGATTTTTCGACGCATTCGCCGCCCTGAATCACAACGGGGGCAGTACATCTGGTTGCAGCAATGGCAGCACACATCGCAATCCGGTGATCGCCATAGCTGTCGATTCTGCCTCCCTGTAACCGTTCTACTGGCTGAATCTGCAAGCCGTCATCAAACGGCGTGACATTTCCACCAAGCCGGTTCAACAGTTCCGAAGTGGCAAGCAGTCGGTCACTCTCCTTGATTTTCAACCGTGCTGCACCACGAATCACAGACGGCTGTGTACCGAATGTCGCCAACACTGCCAGAATGGGCACCAAATCTGGAATATCTGTTGCATCCACCTGTATGCCTGCTGGCTTGTGATTACACTTATTATACCACATCTTTTCTGCAATTTCAATGATGATTTTATCACCCTGTACACTATCGGGGTTTAGATTGGTCATGGTAATATGATTTCCAATCGCATTTGCCACTGCAAAAAATGCTGCCTGTGAATAATCCCCCTCTACTGCACCGTCACAAGCATGTGCTGTTTGTCCGCCTGAAATATGATAACCGTCTGCCGTTTCTGTCACGCAAAAACCAAACTGCTGCATACAGGCAATGGTCAAATCCACATAAGGTTTCGATTGCAATGGGGACAACATGACAATGTCAGAATCCCCTGCCAGCAACGGTAACGCAAACAACAAACCAGTGACATACTGAGAGGAAACATCGCCCTCTAAATAATAGGTACCGCTTTGCAGTTGCCCCTGTATGGTAAACGGCATTGTATTGGCATAATCAAATGTAATACCGTTTCGGGAAAGCTCCCGTACATAGGCAGTGATGGGACGCTGTGGCAGCCTGCCCCGTCCATGAAACGTTGCTGTCACGCCGAGAGCAGCCGCAACCGGAATCAAAAACCGCAGGGTGGAACCGCTTTCACAGCAGTCTATCTCTGCTGTCTTTGCCGTCACAGCACCGCCAATCCCCGTGACAGTAATAGTACTGCCGTCTGTATGAAAAATTGCACCCAACGCAGACAATGCCTCCATGGTTGCTGTAATATCTTTGGAGAAGCTAACCTTCTCAATTACAGACGTACCCTCCGCCAGAGCCGCACAAATCAGCATCCGATGTGTCATACTCTTAGAGGCTGGAATGGAAACTGTTCCGCTGAGGGTACGGGGGTCTACTTGAATATTCATGCATTTTCCTCCATCCATGCTGCAAACTCCGTCACAGAAGCCGTGCGAATTTCTGCCTTTCCAGCAGTTTCACAGACAATATACCGCAGTCGGTTACCAGCACGTTTCTTATCCACACCACAAAACGGCAGCAGTTCTGCCACAGAAACCGGAACAGACGTCGGCAGGTGGTACGCTTTCAGACAAGCTTTTAAAGCGGCAGTCTGTTCTGGGGCACAGGTCTTCTCTGCCATCAGGCACATGCCAATGGCAACTGCACTGCCATGTGAGTAAGTCTCATAGTGATAATAGCCCTCAATGGCATGTCCAAGCGTATGCCCATAGTTGAGAATCATTCGTTCTCCCGTGTCGAACTCATCTGCCTCTACCACATCCCGTTTGATGGAAATGCAGGTACAGATGACCTCTTCTAAAACAGAAAAAATATTCTCCTGTGTATGTGCTGCCAACAGATCAAACAGTTTGGCATCCCGAATCATACCATACTTGACCACTTCGCCCATACCGTCTGAAAAAATTTCTGGCGGCAATGTCCGCAGGGTATTGGGATCACAGAGTACACAGGACGGCTGTTTAAATGCACCCACTAAATTCTTTCCACCCCTCAGGTCAATGGCAGTCTTTCCGCCAACAGAAGAATCCACCTGTGCCAACAACGTGGTAGGAATCTGAATGAAATCCATACCACGCAGGTAAGTTGCCGCTGCAAAACCGGCAAGATCCCCGACAACACCGCCGCCAAGTGCAACAATGGCATCCGTTCGGGTAAACTGTTTTTCACAGAGAAAGTCGTAGACATCCAATAACGTCTTTGCACATTTAGAGGCTTCCCCATTCGGGAACACAAAAATTTCTGTCCGAAAGCCAGCCTTCTCCAAAGAAGCCACAACCACATCGCCGTAGAGCTTCTGCACAATATCATCTGTAATCACTGCAACAGAGGCAGCTTTCGTTGTCTGCCGAATATAACTGCCACAGTCGGCAAGGAAACCGTTCTGCACATAAATGGGATAAGTCCGGCTGGCATGTACTGTAATTGTTTTCATGGTATCTCTCTTTTCCGCACTGTTTTATGCACTTATTTTCTTTATTATACCGTTTTTCCGTTCCGCTGTCAACAAGCGATGTCCGTTGGAATAGAATTTTCCCCTTCTGCTCCTGATGAAAATCCATTTTTGCATTTCCCCTCACCAGCTTGACCGCAGTTGCCTTCGGCGTGCAGTCGTTTCTCGCCCTTGAGGGCATCCAATGCCCCATCTTTTCTATTCCATAACGGTGAGTGAACTGTTTGCGGCGTGCAGTCGCTCTATCATTTGAAAATGAATTTCCGTGAAAAAGCGGAAAAAACGCTGGTAATTGATCAAAATATATGGTATAATAGAAATGGATGCCTTTCTTCTGGCATCACATCATATCAGAAAGGATGACATTATGCCTGTTTCTTATAGCAGAATCCAGCTGACCGACTCCATTGGATATTCGGAAATTCTGGATTCAAAACTAAAAACCAATACCATCCGCATACAATTCTTCCAACCTATGAAAAAAGATACCGCAGCCAAAACGGCACTGGCATTTTCATTGCTATCCGTCAGCAATGCAAAGTATCCTTCTATGGAAGCACTCGCAAAAAAACTGGATACCCTCTACGGAATTACCCTTTCCTCTGGTGTTTCCAAATTTGGTGATTTCCAGTCCCCCAGCATCACCATCAGCACAATCGCTGACCGATATGCCCTGCATCAGGAACCGTTGTTACAGGAAATGCTGAACATCCTCCTGACCTGTCTGCTTCAGCCCAACTGCAAAGATGGCTGCTTTACGGATTTGGAATTTCAGATCAAGCAAAAAGATCTGCTGGACACCATTGAGGCAGAAATCAATGAAAAACGTGCTTATGCTACTACAAAGGCTTTGGAAACCGCATTCCAAAATGAACCAGCTGCCTTTTCCTGCTATGGAAAAAAGGAAGATGTCGCACAGCTGGATACCCGCAACACGTATGAAGCCTATTTACAGATACTGCACCATGCTCCAGCAGAAATTTACTTTGTCGGTGCAGAATCAGATCCCCGTGTAAAAGAAACTTTACAGGCAGCATTGTCACAAATAAACCGTACCCATGTTCCGGTTTACCAATTCCTTACACCCAGTCCTGCCAAAATAGAACCAGTAACAGTTGTAGAACCGCTGCCGGTCAATCAGGCAAAAATGGTGCTTGCTTTGAAATCTAACTGCCAGAATCGCTACGCAATGCAGCTAATGAACTATATCCTCGGTGGCATGCCATCCTCCAAACTCTTTGCCAATGTCAGAGAAACCCTCAGCCTTTGCTATTACTGCTCCAGTGCTTATCTGACACCCAAACAAACCATGGTAATCAGCAGTGGCGTAGAACATGATAACCTCGAACAGGCAAAGACAGAAATTCTGCGTCAACTGACTGCCATGCAAGAAGGCGACATTACCGATACGGAACTGGAATCTGCAAAGATGAGTATCTATAATACCCTGCACGGCATTGGCGATACCGCTGGATCCTATCTCACATGGTATCAAGGCTGCTATCTGCGAAATGAATACTTGACACCGGAAGAAACCATGCAGCATTACCGTGATCTCACCAAAACAGATGTCATGGAAGCAGCACGCAGTCTGACACTGGACACGGTTTATATCATGGATACCAAGAAAGAGGAGGCATAACACGATGGCAGAAACCAAAATCGAACACATTACCTGTCCGCAAATCGGCGAACAATACACCTATATCAAGCACAAAAGTGGTCTTTCTATCTATGTCAGTGAAATGGAAGGGTTCAGTACAACAGAAGCTTTATTCGGTACAAAATACGGTTCGATTAACACCCAGTTTAAGACCAAACAGGAACCCGATTTCTGCTGTGTACCGGAGGGCATCGCACACTATCTGGAACACAAACTATTTGAAAATGAAGACTGTGATGTGTTTGACCTCTATGCGAAAACGGGTGCCAATGCCAATGCGTTTACCTCTTTTGACAAGACCTGTTATCTGTTCAACTGCTCCGCCCATTATAAAGAGTCACTGGAAATCCTGCTTTCCTTTGTACAATCCCCCTATTTCACCGTGGAAAGTGTACAAAAGGAACAGGGCATCATCGGACAGGAAATCAAAATGTGCAACGATGATCCGGGTTGGCGAATTTTCTTCAATATGCTGCAAGGCTTGTTCCACAAGCATCCGGTAAAAATTGATATTGCCGGTACCATCGAAAGCATTGCCCAGATTACACCGGAACTGCTCTACCGCTGCTACAACACATTTTATAATCTGCATAATATGGTACTATCCGTTGCCGGAAACTGCAAAGCCGAAGAAGTACTGGAACTGGCTGACAAACTACTCCAGCCGTGCGAAGACATGCAGTTGGAATGCATCTTTCCAGAGGAACCCATGGAAATTGTACGGGCAGAAACCATTGATTCTGCACCAATTGGTACAACAATGTTCGTACTTGGCTATAAGTGCAGACCCGCTTCCAGTTTAGAAAACCTGAAAAAAGAACTGTTGGCAACACTGACCTTACAGGTTTTAACACACATCACCTCTCCCCTGTATCAGGAAATGCTAAAAGAGCATCTCATCAATGAAACATTCTCTGTAGAAATTTTCAATGGTGATGATTTCTTTGTTGCCATGTTTGAGGGAGAATCCAACGATCCGTATGCAGTACGGGAACGAATTTTTACAGCGATTGCAGATGCTGCAAAAAATGGCTTGGATGAAACCTTGTTTGAAAATAGTCGGAAAAATGCCTATGGCAAACTCATCATGAAGTTTAACAACGTGGAATCCGTAGCTAATATGCTGATCAATGCAGCGATGAGTAACGTGACGCCGTTTGATATGGTCAACTTACTCTCCAGCCTGACCATTGCAGAGGCAAATCGTTGGCTGCAAGAAGAACTGCTGCCGCAGCAGGCAACGATTTCAATTATGAAAAACAAGGATTAAACAGAAAGGAGCGGGATTCCGCTCCGGAATCCCGAATCGTCAACATGTTAGAACAAAATGAAATTCAATTTCCAGAACTGGGCATTGACCTGCATGTAGACAGCACTGCTTTTTCGATCTTTGGCATTGACATTCAGTGGTATGGACTGCTCATCACCTGCGGACTGCTGCTCGCCATGATTTATGCGTTTCGCAATATGCGTTCCTATGGTATCCACCCGGATCGGGCAATGGATGCCATTATTGGCGGTATTATCGGAGCAATTGTGGGAGCAAGAGCGTATTACGTCATTCTGGAATGGGACAGCTATGCCGGCGACTGGAAACGCATTTTCAACCTACGGCTGGGGGGGCTTGCCATCTATGGTGGGCTGATTGGTGCATTGATCGTCGGCTGTCTCATTGCCAAAATCCGAAAGGTACGGCTGCTGCCGTTATTGGATCTATGTGGTGCAGGCTTCTTGCTTGGACAGGGAATCGGTCGCTGGGGTAACTTTTTCAATCAGGAAGCGTTCGGCTGCAACACCAATTCCATTCTTGGCATGACAGGCGGACGCATTCAAAGTTGGATTTCCGAAGTTTACCCGACTACAAATTTTTATCACAATTTCAGTGAAACGCTGGATGCAGCAACCCCTGTTCATCCGTGTTTTCTATATGAATCCATCTGGTGTTTGCTTGGTTTTGTACTGCTTGCCATCTGCGGAAAAAAATGGCGGAAATTTGATGGTCAAATTTTTCTCATGTATATCGGATGGTACGGACTTGGCCGTTTCTTTATTGAAGGATTGCGGGTAGATAGTCTGGTAATCGGCAACATGCGTATTTCCCAGATGGTTGCTGGCATTTGTGTCATACTCTCTGTGATCCTACTGATTGTTATCGGTGGGCGTGTAAGGCGTATGGGTGAGGATTACCAACTTTACTGCAACACAGAAGCCTGCAAAGCAATGATGGCTGAAATAGATGCCAAGCACAACACAGACAAGAAAAAACAAGATGTAGGGACAGAGAAAACAGAAGTAGAAGATGCTGATATGCTGTCTATACAAAAAGAAGAATCCGATGCATCTGCAACGGAATCAGAACAACCGGAAAAGAACCCGCTTGCCGACTCAGATTCTGATTCCAACAACGAATAACAAGGAGGACATTCCATCATGGCAAAGCTGATCAATGGAAAAATTGTATCTGTAAAAGTACGAAACGAAATCAAAAAAGAAACGGAAGAACTGCGAGAAAACCATGGTATTCATCCGGGGTTGGCAGTCATTCTTGTAGGAAACGATCCTGCCTCACAGGTCTATGTCCGCAACAAGCAGCGTGCCTGTGAAGAAGTGGGATTTCACCCATTTGAATATCGTATGAACGAAAACACCACGCAGGAACAGCTGCTCGACCTCATTGGTGTTTTAAACAAGGACACGAAAGTCAATGGCATTCTGGTACAGCTTCCGCTGCCAGAGCACATTGATGAACAGGCTGTCATTCATGCAATTTCTCCACAAAAAGATGTGGACGCATTCCATCCGTTCAATGTAGGAAAGATTATGATTGGCGATTATGATTTCCTGCCCTGCACGCCAGCTGGTATTATGGAACTCATCGCCAGCACCGGCGTGGACATCTGCGGCAAACAGTGTGTTGTAATTGGCAGAAGTAACATTGTTGGCAAGCCAATGGCAATGCTCTTGCTGCAAAAAAACGGAACGGTTACCATCTGTCACTCTCGTACCAAGAATCTCAAGGAAATTTGTGCCAATGCAGATATTTTAGTGGTTGCCATTGGAAAACCAAAGTTTGTCACAGCAGATATGGTAAAGGAAGGGGCAGTTGTCATTGATGTTGGCATTAACCGTATGGAAGATGGCAAGCTCTGTGGGGATGTGGACTTTGATGCAGTAGAACCGAAGGCTGGATATATCACGCCAGTTCCGGGTGGCGTTGGCCCGATGACCATTGCCATGCTGATGAAAAATACGCTGCATGCTGCAAAATTGCAACATGGTCTTGCATAAACAGCAAATGAAACCAAATCCATAAAAGAAAAATGCAGTCCTGAAGGGAGAGGCTATGTAAGGAAGCATCTTCTCCTTTCGGGTGGTAAAGCCAGCTTGCCGATACAGATATCATTTATGCATAATCACTCTTTGGAAGCGGTATGGAATGTTCATGCCGCTTCTTTTTCCTGTATATGCAGTGGATTTTTTCACAAATCCATGGTGTAATCATTTTATGTCTGAGCGACAAATCGGGATTTTATGGTGAAAGAGAGATGAAAAAGAGATGAAAAGATTTTCTTTGATAGGTGCTGTTTGTGGAGTGTTAAGTGGCGTAGGAATGATCTATGCAAGCATAGTAGATGGAAATATCCCTAAAACAGTATGGATACTTATTTCAATCGGTTGGTTTATTGCTGTAGCATCTCAAATCTGTAATTACCATCATTTTAGCAAAAAAGATAAATGACAATTCCCATTTATCAAACGAAGAAAAATGTCAGCAACAATCAAACCACAGAACCTACTGGCACTTTGCAGCCGCAAGGCTGAAAGTGTCATAGTGGGTTACATTCCTTGAAAAAGCTACATAGCCAAAGGATAACGCCACATCCGAAAGCAAACACAAAAAGCGGCATAACCGATATCGCTACACCGTTCAACCAAATCAATGATTCAGTTTTGATACAAGAGCCGCATTGGGACATCCTCTGTAAGGAAGGTGCCCCAATACGGCTGCATTTTTTATGAATTTCCAAAAAAGAAAAAGCACTGCGGAACAAATCCACAGTGCTTTTGTAAACAGATATAATTTGATTATTCCTTGACACCGCCGAGGGCAACGCCGCCAACGATGAAACGAGACAAACAAATATAGATGATAATGATCGGAATAACAGACAATGCAACTGCTGCGTACTGTGCACCAAGGTCAATCTTCTTATCCTGACCCAGTACCTTCTGTACCATCATCGGCATGGTGATCATCTTATCATTGGAGATCAAAATCATGTTCTGTGTATAGTAGTTGTTCCAGTTCTGTACAAATGCAAAGATTGCCTGTACTGCAATTGCCGGCTTCATCATCGGAATTGCAATGGAAATAAAGGTTCTAAACTCACTACATCCATCAATTCTTGCAGCCTCTACAATGTCCAATGGGAAAGAGGACTTCATGTATTGACGCATATAGAATACAATCGCCGGAGCGGCAATTGCCGGTACAATCAACGGAATGAAGGAGTCTGCCAAGCCCAATGTGCCAACCATGAACTGTACGAAACCGGTAGAAGTTACCTGAATCGGAATCATCATAACAGCAAGAATGAGCGTATAAGCACCATCCCGAACCTTGAACTGATAAACAGTCAAACCATATGCTGTCATTGCAGAGAAGAATACCGTCAAAAGGGTAGAACCAGCTGCAATGATCAAGCTGTTGCGATAACCAAGCCACAGATTCCATTGTGGAGACTGTGTGGTGATGTTCTTCATATTTTCAATGAAGTCGCCGCCTGGAATCAAAGAAATCGGAGATTGCAAAATTGCATTGTGACCACGGCAGGCATTGACAATCATGATATAAAGCGGAACCAGACAGATCAATGTCAGCAAAATACAAACAATAAAGCATCCAGCAGACTTCAAGTTTTGTATTGTTCTATAATTATCCTTTACGCCTACTTGTTCCATTAGTCAATTCCTCCCATCTTTGCCATTTTTTGCTCTCTCTTGTAAGCCTTTACAAGTTCCTTCCGTTCTTTCTTCTTCCGAGCTTCGTCAGCATCCCGGTTCATACGGAATACGATGATACCCAGAATTGCAGTGATGACAAACAGAATAATGGAAGCCGCACCGGCATAACCATACTGTACCTTATCTTCACTGGTACGGAAGTTCTTGTATACGAATACAGCAGCTGTTTCCAAGAACTTGTTGATGGTTTCCTTCTTCGTGTGGAAGAGGAACGGAATATCGAACATCTGCAAACCACCGATCATGGAAGTGATCAGGGTGTATACAACCATCGGACGCAGCAGCGGCAGTGTTACCTTACGGAGTACCTGACCACTGGTTGCACCATCAATTGCAGCAGCTTCAAACAGAGACGGGTTAATACCCAAGATACCAGACATCATCATAATCATGGTATTTCCAAACCACAACCATGTCTGAATAAACATAACAATTGCACGGGACCAGAATGCACTGTCCTCAAACATATATGCCTCTCCGCCAGATGATGTGATCAATCCGTTGACCAAGCACATATTGGAGTTTGAGAAGAAACGCATAAACAAAGCTGCAACGGATACGGCAGTAATAATATTTGGAAGATACATTACAACTTTGAAGAAGCCCTGACCTGGAATATGTAGCTTGGAATCTGTAAACCAAACAGCAAGTAACAGGGACAGAAGAATCTGCGGAATGAAGTTGCCCACCCAAAGAATCAGGGTATTTCCGAAGTCACGAAAGAATTCCTCATGAATCCGACGCGTTGAACGGTCATCGCCACCGAACAGAAGCGTCTGGAAATTCTGTAATCCAACGAATGTATCCCCTTCCGCACCGTTTCCGTACAAGCTCAGAATAAAGGTGTTGATCAATGGCCAAACCTGAAAGAAAGCGTATACAAGGAAGAATGGTGCAATGAAAATATATCCGTATTTGGCGTAGCTGATCGATTTGATTCGTCTTTGTGCAGCTGATGCCATAAAACACACCCTCTCAAAAATTAAGTAAAATAGTAAGAAAATAGTAATAGTAAAAGAGAAATACAAACATATGCCTACGGGATACAATGATCCCGTAGGCGATTATATTTGATTGCGTTGAATTAGACTATACTATCTTATTCAACAGTGATATCAGAGATTGCAGAAGCTACTGTGTCGAGGAATTCGTCATAGCAAGCCTGCTCATCAGCCAGATCACCCTTGCAGTAAGCAGTTACAGCATCCTGCAGCTTGGTGTTGATGGTGCCGTCATACTGGGTAGCAATACCATCCAGTGTGATTGCATCAGCAGAATCGTACAGAACAGCGAACTGATCCTGACCATCCTTGAACAGCGGGTTGGTGTGAGAACCATCTGCTACAACTTCCTTCATAACAGACTTGTTGTTTACGAAGTCGCTGTGGCTCTCGCAGTATTCCTTCATGGTAGCGTCATCAACAGTCATAGCCTTGATGAACTGACCAGCGAAAGTACCGTTGTCGCAGTTCGGGTGTACGCACAGCCAAGAACCGCCCCAGAACCAGCCGGTCGGACCCTGTGTGATTGCATACAGACCATATGTAGAGCCGCCTTCGCCGCCCTCAGAAGATTCCAGCTGACCGCCTGCTGCCAGAGACCAAGATGGGAAGAAGTAACCCATTGTAGCGTCTGCCATTGCACCTTCAGACTGACCGATTGCATACCAGTCATCTGTCCACTGATCTACAGTGCCGATGTAACCTGCATCATAGTTGGTCTTAGCCATGGAGATGAAGTCACCCAGACAAGCCTTTGCGTTGTCAGCAGTGATCTTGCCATCCTGAACCCAAGCTGTGGTTCTGTTACCAGCAGAGTAAGCTCTCCAAACGCCTGCCAGTGTATCAGCCATAGCAGTCTTGTTGCCAGATGCATCGTATACTTCCTTAGCAGTTGCCCAGAAGGTATCCCAGTCAGCAACCTTAGCCTGCATTTCTTCCGGAGTTGTTACACCCAGATACTGTTCAGCCAGATCGGTTCTGTAGCAGTAACCGCCGGCAGCTGCCTGCCAAGAAGCACCCTTCAGAACGCCGTTGGTGTCCTTACCCATTGCTACAGTGTAGCTGTAAGCATCACTGTACATATCTTCTGTGATACCAACGCTTTCCAGCGGAGCAGAGTTCTCATCGTTATTTTCATAGGACAGAACCCAGTCAGCGTCACAAACATACAGGTCAACGTCAGAACCAGAAGAGAAGTAAGTCAGATACTGTTCCATAGCTTCTGTACCGTTAGAACCTACGTTCTGATACTTGATCTTGCCAGCCATGTCCGGATATGCCTTTTCAACAATCGGGAACATTGCGTTCAGGTCAGTGTCTGTCCAGCACAGTACAGTCAGTGCATCACCGGTATCCGGCATAGAAACTGCACCCAGTTCTGCAGCTGCTGCTGCATCGCCTTCAGAAGACTCTTCCTCAGAAGATTCTTCAGCAGAAGATTCTTCGCTGGATTCTTCAGCAGCAGTGGTAGCTTCTTCACTGGACTCTTCAGCAGCAGTGGTAGCAGCTGTGGAAGAGCTGGAAGAATCCTTGTCGTCGCCGCAGCCTACGAATGCAGTAGCAGTCATAGCCAGAGCAGCCAGCAATGCCAAAGTTCTTGTTAATTTGTTCATTGGAAATTTCCTCCTTAAATATATTATTCTGTTCCAAACAGAGCAGAATAAGCAGCAGGGTCATTTACCGCCTGTCCCCCATGGCCAGACGTGCATAAAAGCCCCTTTTGATAAATTTAATATACAACAATTTTCAGGGAATGTCAATGGTAAAAACGATTCTTTCATTTTTTTTGGGGATTTCAAACAAATTAAATTCTGTTTTTTTGTACAGGCTGTACAAAAAATAAAATGTTTTTCGTGAAAAGTTACAAAACGGTTAAAAGCTGATTGTGCAACCTTCAGAAAAAATTCCTTTTTTTACATCGTATTTACATATAGATAATCCCGAATGGAAAGAAATAGTTCGTCTGTCATGCCATTTGCATAAAGCAGCTCATAAACATTTTGAAAATATTGAATCAACGTTCGTAATTGCACGATATTCTCAGCAATTTCTGGTGTTACGCCGGGTAATTGCTGAAAATCCGCTGCGGTTGCCGTGTTAATATCCAATATTGGAATTGGGTTCGTTGACAATTCCGCACCTGATTCGGGTGAATCAAGGGGTTCCGATTCAGACACTATCGTTTCCAATCCGCCCTTTATAAATAGGTATGGGGATATTTGTTCATAAATACCCGTCCCAATCCCGTTCACCTGCATCAATTCCTCCAAACAGGAAAATCCGCCGTTCATCTCCCGATAGGATACAATTCGTTGTGCTAAAATCGAGCCAATCGCAGGCAGCGTCTCCAGCTCCTCTACACTGGCAGTGTTCAGATCCAGCGGATACGAAATAACAAGTGCAGGTACTTCTTGTTCCGACACTGTAGATGATACTGGCTTTGCATTGGTTTGCTTGGGTGATTTGGTGGTCATTGGATTTCTAGTAACTGTTTCTGTTTCCGTCTGTGGGATATCTTCTGCTGTTTGCAGTGTTTCTTCTGCTGTCTTCCCAAAATTGGTCTGTACGGATTCCGTTTGTTGGAATTCTGCCACTGGTGCAGTAATCCAGCCAAGTGGTTCTGCTGATTCTTCTTTCACAAACGGCTGCCAGTCCCGTACCAGAAAGAAGGCAGAAATTCCCATCATGATCATACTGAGCAGCAGAAAAAATGTTTTTTGTTTCATTGTATTCAAAATGCAAAAGGAAAGACAGCATATCACTGCCCTTCCCCTTTTCACTTTATTTTCCGATTAGATTCTTGCAACGCCGGTGTCTCTTGCAGCCTGTGCAACCGCAGCAGCAACCGCATCTGCAACGCCCTCTTCCAGTGCACTTGGAATGATATATTCCGGAGACAGCTTATCCTCTGTTACAAATGATGCAATTGCCTTTGCAGCAGCAATTTTCATTGCATCATTGATTTCCTTTGCATGAACATCCAGTGCACCCCGGAAAATACCCGGAAATGCCAAAACATTATTGATCTGGTTCGGGAAGTCACTTCTGCCTGTACCAACACAATACGCACCAGCTGCCAGAGCCTCTTCCGGCATAATCTCTGGTGTCGGGTTTGCCATTGGGAAGAGAACTGGATGATCCGCCATGCTTTTCACCATTTCTGCTGTCACACAATTCGGTGCAGAAACACCGATAAAGACATCTGCTCCGACCAGTACATCTGCCAGAGAACCAGCTTTATGCCCACTATTTGTAATCTTTGCCATCTGCTCTTTTTCCTTGTTCAGCCCTTCTCTGCCCTCATAGATCGCACCCTTGCGGTCGCAAAGAATCACATGATGGGGGTCGAGCCCCATTGCGATCAATAAACGGATAATGGCAATTCCCGCTGCACCAGCACCACTGGTCACAACCTTCACTTCTTTAAAATTCTTACCGGTCAGTTTGAGTGCATTCAGCATTGCTGCCAGTGTAACGACTGCCGTACCGTGCTGATCATCATGAAAAATCGGAATATCACAGCATGCCTTCAGCTTTTCTTCAATTTCAAAACAACGAGGGGCGGAAATATCCTCCAGATTGATGCCGCCAAAGCTGCCTGCCAGCAAACGAACGGTGTTAACAATATCATCTACATCCTTAGAACGAATGCAAAGTGGGATCGCATCCACCTTACCAAATTGCTTAAACAGGGCACACTTCCCCTCCATAACTGGCATTCCAGCCTCTGGACCGATATCCCCCAAGCCCAGTACAGCGGTACCATCTGTGACAACCGCAACCAGATTGCCTCTTCTGGTCAGCTTATAGCTCAGGTCGGTGTCCTTCTGAATCTCCAAACATGGTTGTGCAACACCCGGTGTATAAGCCAGAGACAAATCATCTGATGTTTTCAACGGTGCACGTAATGCAATTTCAAATTTGCCCTGCCACTCATAGTGCAATTTTAAAGACTCTTTTGCGTAATCCATTTTTTAAATTCCCTTCTTTTCCAATTTGCGATTGATTGTAACAGATTTCCTTCTATTTTGCTGATTTATTCCGCAAAATACGGGCAGCAGCAAAATTGCCGCTGCCCGTATTATGGTCAACTTAATTCAGTTTTTTTATTCCACCTTCATTGCATTGATGACTTCACGAAGTGCTGCACCGCTCTTCCGAACGGCTTCTTCTTCTTCCGGCAGCAACGGCGGCGTAATTTCCCGTTCGATACCATTTGCACCAACAACGCACGGCAAGCTCAGACAAACGTCCTTTACACCATACCGACTGCCGTCCTGCAAAGTAGAAACCGTCAGAATCATCTTGGTATCTCTCAGGATTGCTTCTGCAATCTGGCTGACAGAAAGTGCAATTGCATAATACGTTGCACCCTTACATCTAATTACTTCTGCACCGCCTGCACGAACTTCCTGTTCGATTTCCTTCTTATCGCCCAGATTGTCAATGCTTGCACAATAATCATCAAATTTCATACCATCAATAGAAGATAAAGACCATGGTATCATAGAGGAATCCCCATGCTCACCGAATACATAAGCATGAATGTTTTTGATATTCAGATTTGCATGATCTGCCAAGCAGGTCCGCAGACGAGAAGAGTCCAAAACGGTACCAGAACCAAAAATGTGCTTCGGATTCAGACCAGAAACCTGAATTGCCTCATAGGTCAGTACATCGACCGGATTGCTTACGATAATATAACAAGCATCTGGTGCATATTTTACAATCTCCGGCATAACAGATGCCATAATCTTTGCATTGGTTTTACACAGATCAATTCTAGTCTGACCAGGTTTTCTTGCAATACCAACTGTAATAATAACCAGATCGGAATCCACAGCATCTGCATAATCGCCATCTTTTACATCAATTGCCGGACAAAATGCAGTACCCTGCATGATATCCATCGCTTCGCCCTTTGCCTTCGGCTTATTGATATCTACGAGAAGCAGTTCTGAACAAAGGCCTTTAATTGCAAGCGTAAATGCGATAGAAGCACCAACATTGCCAGCACCAACAACGGTTACTTTTTTTCCCTTTTTCATCAAGTCCACTTTACATATCCTCCTAACACAGAATGTCATACTTTGATCTCAAAACAAAATTTCTACACAGCAGCCCCGCAAAATCGTCCACTATGTATTGTCTTTTATTATAACATACCTGTATCTATTTTGCAAGGTGGGAAGTGATTTCTTTACACTTTTGTGATATTTCACATAAATTCGTCATATTTAAAAGAAAAAGAAAACAAAAAATACAATACTCAAAAAAATATTTATTATTTAATCTGTTTAAAAAGATAGAAGAAAAGTAAAGTACCCATCGATGCATTACCGATGGGTACTTTAGTAAGGGGATTTTTATGAAAAAAATTTTTAAGAAAGGATATTTATATTATACCCTCGCCAAGGAGATTTGTCAAGGGATTTTCTATCATTTTTATTATTTTACATTTTTCCCCTTTTTTATTCATTTTTAGAATGTTGTAGCGTATTGGCAGCAGAAAAGTAAAGTACCCATCAACATATCATTCGATGGGTACTTTAGTAAGGGGATTTTTATGAAAAAAATTTTAAGAAAGGATACTTACATTATAATTGAGAGAGGGGCATTTGTCAAGCTTTTTTGAATATTTAACAAACTATTTACATTTCCGATTAGATGTCGGTGCTTTCGGGCAAATGGACTTCCACTTTATGATATGGAATTTCAATGGCATTCGAATCAAATGCCTGTTTAGTTTGTTCCATCAGGTCATAGTAAACCGTCCAATAATCCGTACTTTTACACCAAACACGCAAAAGAAGTTCGATTGCATCCATGCCATGGTTTTGTACCAGAACTTCCGCTGCAGGCTCTGCCATTGCAAGAGGATGACGTTGTACGACATCCAATACCACCTTACGTGCTGCATCCAAATCCGATTCATAAGCAATCCCAAGGGCAATCTCAACACGACGGGTTTCCTTTTCCGTATAGTTTATGATCTTAGCAGTTGTAACCTTACCATTTGGGATAAAGGCAACCGTATTATCCGGAGTAACGATTTTAGTATAAAGGATATCAATCTGCTCGACCTTTCCAATTGTGCCTTCAATCTGAACGGTATCCCCCTGTTTAACAGGTTTTGCAAAGAGAAGGATAAAACCGCCGGCAAGATTGGAAAGGCTGTCCTTCAGGGCAAGACCAATTGCCACCCCTGCGGAAGCAATCACAGCAACAATAGAATCCATTGGTACATTTAAAATAGAAAGAACAATGACACTCAAAACAACATAAAGAAGGATTCGTATGACAGAGCGGACAAAACCAGCTGCAATGTTATCCATATTAGAGCGTTTCAAGCCGTGGGAAAGAAAGCGAAGCAAATACTTAATCAAGGCATATCCGATGATTGCAATGATTAGTGCAATCACCATAGAGGGAATGGCATTTCGAATGGGCGTAAAAATGGTGGAAAGAACAGAGGATGCATGTTCCACTTCCTCCCCTACACTTTCCACTACGTTTTCCAATACCTGTGCTTCCGTTTGGGTTTCCGTCACTGGGAACGTAGTCTGCAATGATTCCAAAGCGGTTGTCAAAACAGATGTCTGCAAAGTAATGACCTCCTACTATAAAGTGTCGTTACCATTAGTATAAAAGAATGTGCACCACTTGTCAAGAGTGTATGTAGAAATTTCAGTAGTATTGTATTATTTCCTTGCTATTAGTACTTTTCCTTTTTATTTTAGTTGCTGATACAAGATAAAATAGTACTCCTTTCGTGTAAGTTCCCCTAAATAAAGTGACTTTGTTTTCACAAGCAGACCATTTTTAGAAATATTAGACAACTTCCTGTACGTAATTTTATGACATTTGCTAAAATTACAATTTAAAGATAAAACAACTCTTGACTTTTCATGATAATTGTGATATTCTACCAATAGGAACATATCATGATTTCATAAGGTAATTTCTATTAGAGAAATTAAAAAAGAAATCTGTTTTCCAAGTCCATAATAATAAAGTTTGTATTTGGTTTTTATCATGGGTATTGAAAAAAATTACGATTTCTATTGCATTTTATCGGTACAAACAGTACCATGAAATTTGCAATAAAAATAATACATGCTGATGATTCAGCAAGAAGAAAGGAAGTTCTTACTATGAGCAAATTCAAGAAAATGACCGCTTCTGTCCTCGCAATGGCAAGCATCGCATCTATGTCAAGTGTTATGGCAAATGCAGAAGAGATAAATGTTGTAAACGTTTCCTATGAAACACTTGCAGCAAATGTCATCACAGAAGATGGCACCACCATTCCGGCTGGTTCTGTTGCCGTGGAGGTATCCATTGACAACAACACTGGTTTTCAAGGTTCTTCCCTGACATTTGATCTGGGTAATGCCAACGCATTGACAGATGCAGAAGGTGCACCAATCCTCGAAAGCGGTGCCGTTCTTAATAGTGCATTGACCTCTGCTGCCCAGAAGGACAACCAGCTGGTTGTTGCCTATGCTTCTGCTGATACCATGACAGCAGATGGTACTATGTTTACCTTCTATCTGCCTGCTACAAGTGAAGTCACCTTCTCGGAAACGGTTGATGTACAGCCGGTCAATGAAATTTCCCCTCTTGCTACATACAAAAAATACTGGATTATCGGCGATGCAGACGGTGATTTGAAAATCCGAGTGGAAGACTGCATTGCCGTGATGGAAGCTGTACAAAAAGCTGGCGGAATAATGGTATCCGTTGAAGCGGTCGACAAGGATCTGGAGCACTTTTTCCCAAATTCTAAGATGCCGACCGCTGCTTGTGTAGATGGTAATGAAGATGGGGATATTATGGATACAAGCGTAGATGAAAGTTTATCTGATGCACAGCAGATTCTGAACTACTATGCTACAACTTCTGCTGGCAATGTTTACAAGGTGAAGGACTGGCGTCTCGGAGAAAAGTTGTACTACTACGTAGTAATGTAATTTTCTTTTTCAATATTTATAGTTTAGGAAAAGGGAACGTTTCCAGCGTTCTCTTTCCTTCCTTTAACATACCTCAGGAGGATTCTTATGAAAAAATTTATCAGCCTAACAACTGCTACATTCCTGTCCCTACAAATGAGTGTGATTTCCCCCTCTGTTTTTGCAGAAGAGGCAAATCCCGACCTTGCTGCTTTGGCGGAACAGTATGGATTCAATACAGATACCTTCCAATTTCCAAACTTCATTCCAGATGGAGAAAATATAGCAACAGAAGCAATTGATGAAGAAATTTTTACAATTCGAAATGAAAAATTTACATTTGAAGAAGGATTACACAATGCTGCTAATTTGTATAACTGTACTGCTGCCGGATGCTGTTATGGCATGTCTGCAATTTCGGTTTTGATACATAATGGCGTTCTCTCGGTGGATGACCTACAAACTGGGGCAGAAACGCTGCATGATATCGCTTTTGACGGAGAAACCATTGGCAGACGCATCTTACAATATTCTCTTTCCCAAATTTATCTGGATGTACAGTTTGCAAATTTGAAAGATCAGTGTCTAAAAGCAGATGAGGAACGGGTTGCAGATCTGCTCGCACTCGCAAAACGCTGTCAGGAAAGCAACCGGTATTTTATGATTGCCTACAGCGGATTAGTTGGAGAAAACACACTGAATCATGCCGTTGTTGGTATCGGAACAGCAGAGGGAAGTTGGACATTTGATGATATGATATACGATACCTGCATTCTCACATATGATTCCAATGCTGTCAAAAAAGATGACACTTCTGTTGCAGGAGGATTTACAGAAAAGCTTTGCATTTATATCAATTCCGAAACCAATCAATTTTATATTCCCGCATATGGCATTTCTTCTGCCAATGAGGGTTTTATTTTTTATGCAACCGATTCCGCAGAACGGTTACAATATCGTTCGGAATTAAACGGAACGGACACAGTTGATGAAGACATCTCCGGATTAGCACAAATGTCTCAATATTCGAATTCATATGGTATAGAAGTATCCGCCAGCAATGAAACCAGTGAATGGATCGATATTTCAGATAAAATAAAAAATACACTGGCAACTATGTGGGGAAACGAATTTTTTATTTATCCGGCTTCTTCCTATCACATTGAACAAAATCAATCTGCTGAATCTGGAGACGATAGCGACATATATGGTAGCATTATGGGAAAAAACCCTTATGGAGAGGGATTCTACTGTACCAGATATGGTGCTGGCGGTTATGAAAACCCTGATGGTGGTCTGAAGCCCGACGATACATATAACTATAGCATTGATGTTTCACCAGAAAAAGTTTCTGTCACCAACACTGGTGCAGAAGGCAAACCCGTATTTGATGAAATGAATGCTGTATGTTCTCTATCTTATGATAATGAATATTACTATTATTTTTGTGGAACAGCAGCTGTTGGAGAAACGGTCACAATGGAACGAGACAATGACGGTGTAATCATTTCTTCCAGTGACGGCACATTAAAGGGTAGTGTCGATGTATACGGTGTAACCCCTAAAGTTATTGGTATTTCTGCAAAAGACAGCGTTCGCATTTCTGTTGTAGATAAAACAACCATTGTTTCTTTGGACAAAGACGGCGATGGCATTTACGAATCACCTATAGAACAAGGTGATGTTGATGGAAACGGTGAAATTACGGTTGAGGATGCTGTTGCAGTGCTGACTTATTATGCAGAAACAGCAATATGTACAAAAAGACCAAAGGTACTCAATCCATACTATCCCCTCAGCCTAGACACTGCCGACATGAATGGCGATGAAAAAATCATGGTAGAAGATGCTGTGGAGATCCTTTCCAAGTATGCAAAACGATCGGCTGGACTGGAAGGTTAAGCAAATATATTACACTCTAAAAACAATTTACGGTCTGTTGGATTTCCAGCAGACCGTTTTTCTCTGCCAAAATTCCAGCCACTCCATTGACAGAAACCACTTTTTCTGCTATGATAAAGATAGTAATTTACTGTAATTTTGCTTTCCCATATAGGAGGTTTTTATGCATTCTCAACCACTTCCTTATCGCATCGCCCTTGGCGGCACACTGGCTTCTTTTTGCCTGCTTGCCCTCTTTATCACAGGCGTTCTGCCGATGTTCTATCTCATCATGCCCATGCTTTGCAGCCTGCTCATCATGATTATGGCTGCTACTACAACCCCATACTGGGCATTCATCATGTACCTTGCTGTTGGCGTACTCTCCCTCTTTATCACACCCAACAAAGACGCTTCCCTGATTTTTATCCTCTTTTTTGGACATTATCCCTTGATACGTCCCTTCCTCAGCCGCATTCGACCGGCTGTCCTGCGGTGCATTGTCAAGCTGGTTATTTTTAATGTTTGTATTGGCTGCTATTTTGGTTTGATTATTGTCCTCTTTGGTTTGGGCGAATTTCTCGAAAGCCTAGGGGAATTTGGAAAATACGGAGCATATATTCTTGCAGGTTCTCTCAACCTCATGTTTCTCTGCTATGATTTCTCTCTTGTCACTGGCATGGAGGTTTATCGTACTCGTGTACTGCCAAAACTGCATTTACAGGTATAATCAACCATCTAACCGCCATACTAATAAAAAAGAAAGTGAGGTCTTTCACATGGAAAATATCGCCTTTTTTGATACCAAACCCTATGACCGTATCTGGTTTGACAAACTGAACACACGGTTTCACATCCGCTATTTTGAACACAAACTCACACCAGATAGTGTTTCCCTTGCCAACGGATGCAGTGCTGTCATTCCATTCGTCAATGACAATCTGAGTGCACCGGTTATTGAAGACTTGTATACTGCCGGTGTCAAAATTATTGCTATGCGATGTGCCGGCTATAACAACATTGACCGGAAAGCAGCAGATGGCAAACTGCCAATTGTGCGTGTACCAGGTTATTCGCCCTATGCCGTTGCAGAACATACCATGGGTCTGCTGCTCTGCCTGAACCGCAAAATTCACAAAGCCTACAACCGCACCAGAGATTTCAACTTTACCCTGAGTGGTCTAACCGGTTTTGACCTGCATGGAAAGACTGTCGGTGTCATTGGCACAGGCAGAATCGGACAAATCTTCATGCAAATTTGCAAGGGATTCGGCATGGAGGTTCTTGCCTACGATCCATTCCCGGCAAACGATTCGTCAATTCACTATGTTGACCTGCATACGCTCTTCCAGAACAGCGATATTATCTCCCTGCACTGCCCGCTCACAGAACAATCCAAACACCTCATCAATCGGGATACCATTGCTGATATGAAAGACGGCGTGGTACTGCTCAATACCTCCAGAGGCATGCTGATTGAAAGTGAAGCCCTATTGCATGCTCTGCGAAATGGAAAGATTGCTGCTGCTGGTTTGGATGTTTATGAGGAAGAAACAGCGTTCTTCTTTGAGGATTGCTCTGATACCATTCATCGGGATCGTGTGTTGTCCCTGCTGCTGTCCATGCCGAATGTCCTGCTGACTTCCCATCAGGCATTTCTGACCAATGAGGCACTGAAAAATATTGCAGAAGTCACCTTGCAAAATTTAGCTGACTTCTTTGATGGTAAACCACTCAAAAATGAAGTGAAAACCAGTCAGCTCTAAAAAGTCATCATAAATTGAACAGGCAGCACACAAAGGCTGCCTGTTTTTCCATCCTAATTTCAAAAAGAAAGGAGCACATATATGCTTCCCAAACTGGTCGCTCAAAAAATAGAAGAAAACCAAACTGCCATGCTGCAAACACTGCAAGATCTGATTGCGATTCCCAGCGTTGCCACAGAAACACCTGAAAATGATTATCCCTATGGCTCAAATTGTGCGAACGCACTGGATTACATGCTGCAAACTGCTGCTTCTTTTGGGTTACATACCAATAATCTCGCCTACCATGTCGGCACTGCGGATACAGATGCTGCTTCCGCCCCATATCTCGGCATTCTCGCCCATCTGGATGTTGTACCGGTGATGGCGGAAAACTGGCACACACCGCCGTTTACCGCCGTAATACAGGATGACTGTGTCTTCGGCAGAGGGGCAATTGATGACAAGGGTCCGGCTGTGGCAGCCCTCTATGCTGTCAAAGCCATTATAGACGCTGGCATTCATCTGAAAAAGCCCGTTCGTTTATTATTCGGCTGCAACGAAGAAAACGGTTCTACCGACTTGGAATACTACCACGCACATGACACCATGCCGCCACTGGTCTTTACACCAGACGGCAGTTATCCAATCATCTCCATTGAAAAAGGCATGATGCGGCTGACATTCCATGCTCCGATTCATGACCCCATTCAAACCCTGCAAGCGGGCACTGCCCCCAATGCCGTTCCAGCACAGGCAATCTGTACGCTGTCTGCTACAAATGTACCAGATGCCCTGCCAGAAAATTGTACCGCTTCTATCCATGGAGATACGACTCAGCTCTGTTGGAATGGGCAGGCTGCTCATGCTTCCACACCGGAAACCGGCAACAATGCAATCACCGGCTTGTTGCAGCTGCTGGCAGGGCAACCTGCTTTCGCAAGCTGCAAGGCACTTTCCACGCTCTTTCCACATGGCTGCACAGATGGCAGTGGTCTTGGCATTGCCTGCTCTGACAAAACATCCGGTGCATTGACTTGTATTTGCAGCCAAATGCAAGTACAAAACGGCATTCTCACTGGTATGATGGATATTCGCTATCCGCTTTGTACTACGAAAGAAACAATTTTCCAGACGGTACAAAAACGTTTGCAAACGGCTGGATTTGCATGTGAAATTGTGATACAGAATGACCCTCATGCTGTGCCGGAGGAAAGTGACTTTGTGCAGACACTGCTGCATGTTTATGAGGAAGAAACTGGTGAAAAGGGTGAATGCCTTGCCATTGGCGGCGGCACATATGTCCATGATATTCCAGGTGGTGTTGCATTCGGGGCTGAGTTTCCGGGATGGGATTATCACATGCATGGAGATGATGAATTTGTGCCGATTGCACACCTGATGAAAGATGTCCGGATGATGGCAGCGGCAATTCTGGAGATCTGTGGATGAAACATACCATCAAAAAGAGAAAAAAATTTCTGATTTTATGTGCTGTAATTCTTCTTCTCATAATCTCCTATTATGGTACACTTTTTCATATAAAACGAAATATTATAATAGAAATTGATTCTTCTGACACATTTAATGAATGGGAGATTCAATCTGCCATTCGATATGTCATTGCAGATTTTACAATCTGGCATCCGCTTTCACCATTTCAACAGGCAGCCATAAAAAGGATTTCTTATTGTGAAGAAAAATGTAATGCAGAATGGAATTACTATGCTGAACAGTTGCATAATAAAAGAGAAAACTTTCTTGTGATAGAATGTACCTTTCTTACAGATGACAATGCAAATGAACGGGTAATTGATATGGAAAATCACACAACTTATTCGCAATACTGGATCTTCAGCAGAAAAGCAGCATTTCTGCCGTGGGTTCTATATGATCGGGGATATGATTAAAATGATAGTATTTTAACGTGAGTTCGACGAGAATGCATTCTACCGCTACCAAAAAAGCACCTGCCACAGCAAGTGCTTATATGCATTTCAGATTCTCAATACTATATTTGTTCTTTTGTCTCTTTAACTAACTGATTTAATGTAATTTTATCCATTTCATTCTCCATTGCAGATTGTATATTGTCAAGTTTTCCATCCATTACACTATGAACTGTTCTTCCTACAGGACACTGCGGATTAGGATTTTCATGAAAATGGAATAGGGATTCTTCCTTTTCAACTGCTTTAAAAATATCCAATAGGGTTATTTCATTCGGCGATTTTGCCAAAGAAGCACCACCTACTCCAGCTTTTATTTCAACAATTCCCGCAGATGACAACAATCCTAATATATTTCTGACAATGACAGGATTTGTATTTACACTGCTTGCGAGAAAATTGGATGTGACCTTATAATCGTCCTTAAAAGTTTCAATACATAATAAAATGTGCGTCGCAATGGTCAATCTTGATGAAAACTGCATTTAAGAACCTCCCTTGTAATGATAATCACATTGTATCACATTTTAGTTGTAATGTCAACAGTTACAATAAAATAACTCCAGAATTGTGCAAGTATACAAATTTTAGGTGTAACTATTGACATTACAACAAAAGCGTGTTATTATATAGTTGTAATCAAGCTGATTACAACTAAAAATTATTCAATGGAGGTTACTATTATGAGTAAATTCAGCAAAGTAAGTGTTGCACAGGATGCAAGAACAGAACTTCATGATAAGCTTTCTCTGACAGGTGCAGAAATCAGTGTCAATAATCTGCCTGCAGGTGCGTGTGTTCCTTTTGTACATTCCCATAAGCAGAATGAAGAAATCTATGTGATTCTCGCAGGTAGTGGAAAGGCTGAAATTGATGGTGAAACCGTGGAGTTGAAGGCAGGAGACTGGCTCAGAATTTCTCCGACAGCAAAAAGACAGTTCTTTGCCGGAAATGATTCTGCAATCAGTTACGTCTGCATTCAGGTGAAAGAAAATTCTCTCGAAGCATACACAGCCGATGATGCAATTATTTCTGAATAAGAATCAGAAGGAATCCATTGCATCCTGATCTGCAAGAATGCACCATTTCTCATCATCTCTTTCTTGTTCACTGAACATATCATTGATAAGTCCAATCGTCAGCAAATCCAGCTCGGTCATCGAAAGACTGAGCTGTTTGCATCTCAAGAGAAATAAGGGTGTCGTCATCGGTCGGTCAGTTTTGCGATGTTTTTTTAGATTCCACCTGCGTGGCGGTGTTCAGTCCCATTCACACTAACCTTGACAGTATTTTCCTATAATACGCACTTTTTACACGATCGAAATTGTTTTAATTGGCGAAGTTCTCTCTAATTTTCAATCATTTTAACAAAGTGAAAATTACGGTGAATCCAATAAAAGTGCGATATTTCGGCATTTTTGCTTACGTTAGTGCATATGGAAATCACCCCTCCGCCAAGCTGAATCAGCTTGACCATAGTCGCCATTCGGCAGAGAATCCACTCTACCATTTAAAAATTGATTTGCATGACAAAAAGGACTGCCGTATCTTGCGACAGTCCTTCTTTCTATCATGTAATTTTATTTTACTTACTCTCTACACCCAACTTGACAGCATTCATATTGGCTGCAATCAGATGTGCCCGCTTCGGCGGAATACACTTCTCCATTGCCTTTTGTACCGTATCCAAATCAAACAACTTGGTTTCTTCCAGCATTCTGCCCAGCAAAATCATATTTGCAGAACCATTCAAGTTGTGTTCCGTTGCCATATCTGTTGCCGGCAAAGCAATGGTCTTGACATCTGCCCGTGTTTCTGTTTCCTCTACCACAGAGTTATCCAACAAAATCAAACCATTTGGCTTGACAGCATTGACAAACTTTGCATAAGACGGTCCATTCATCGCAATCAGACAATCTGGATGTGTCACCAACGGGGAACCAATTGGTTCATCTGAAATACAGACGGAACAGTTTGCCGTACCACCACGCATTTCTGGTCCGTAAGACGGCAGCCAAGACAGCTCTTTCCCTGCCATCAAACCACAGTACGCCAGAATCTTACCAGCAAACAAAATGCCCTGTCCGCCAAATCCGGCTAAAATCAATTCTGTTGTCATGCCTGCTCATCCTCCCCTGCTGCACCATCTTTGTATACGCCGAGCGGATAATAACTGCTCATCTTTTCCCGTACAAATTCCATTGCCTCCTGCGGTGCCATTCCCCAGTTGGTCGGACAAGTAGACAATACTTCAATGATCGAAAGCCCCTTTTGTGCCTTCTGATTTTCAAAAGCCTTCCGAATGGCTTTCTTTGCCTCTCGAATATGCGGTACACTGTCCACAGCAACACGCTGTGCCAGTGCAACACCCGTCAGGGTCGACATCATTTCACAAACACGAATCGGATAGCCTGCCGTCTTCGGATCTCTGCCGTATGGCGTGGTCTGCGTTACCTGACCCGGCATCGTAGTCGGTGCCATCTGTCCGCCTGTCATACCGTATGTGGTATTATTGATAAAGATGATCACCAAGTTTTCGCCACGTGTGCCGCTGTGTACCGTTTCCGCTGTACCAATTGCCGCAAGGTCACCATCACCCTGATAGGTGAATACAAACTTATCCGGATTGGCACGCTTGACCCCTGTTGCAACTGCCGGTGCTCTACCGTGCGGTGCTTCAATGACATCGCAACCAAAATAATCATAGGACATAACAGAACATCCAACCGGTACCACGCCGATGGTATCGCCCTCAATGTCCATTTCATCCAATACTTCACAGACCAGACGATGCACAATACCATGTCCACAACCCGGACAGAAATGCGTTGGCACGTCCAGCAAGGATTTCGGCCGTTCAAATACCACTGCCATTATTCTGCACCTCCTGCAAGCTTTTTCAGTTCCGCCAGTACTTCTGCCGGTGTCGGAATTACACCGCCGGTTCTGCCAAAGAATGCAACCGGAATCCGACATTCTGTTGCCAAACGAACATCATCAACCATTTGTCCCATAGACATTTCCACATCCAGAATCTGTTTTGCAGACTTTGTTGCAGTCTGTAATTCCGTCTTAGGGAACGGCCACAATGTAATCGGACGGAACAAGCCAGCCTTGATGCCTTCTTTTCTAGCAGCATTGACCGCTGACTTTGCCACTCTTGCAGACGCACCATATGCTGTTACTACGATCTCTGCATCATCACACAGATAGGATTCTGCCCGTGTTTCATTTGCTTCTACGACTGCGTACCGTGCAAACCGTTCCTTTACCTTCTGCTCCAGCTGTTCGGCATCCAAGAAAAGGGAATTGATGATATGGTGTGCCCGCTGTTTTTTATGTCCAGTGGTTGCCCAGTCGGACTTGTCCGGCAGGTTTTTCATTGACTCTGGGAAAGTCACTGGCTCCATCATCTGACCGAGCAAACCATCTGCCAAAATCATCGCTGGCATCCGATACTGGTCTGCCTTATCAAATGCTAATGTAATCATGTCCACCATTTCCTGTACAGAAGATGGTGCAAATACAAAAATATGAAAATCGCCGTGTCCCATTGCATGGGTTGCCTGATAATAATCAGACTGTGCTGGCTGAATGGAACCCAGTCCCGGACCGCCACGCTGTACGTTGATAATCACGCCCGGCAGGTCAGAACCTGCCATATAAGAAATGCCCTCCGCTTTCAGAGAAATTCCCGGAGAGGAAGAAGAGGTCATAGCACGAACACCCGTTGAGGTTGCACCAAGCACCATGTTAATGGCAGCAATTTCGGATTCTGCCTGTAAAAACACACCGCCTGCCTTCTGCATTTTCTTCGCCATGTAAGCAGAAAGCTCTGTCTGCGGCGTAATTGGATAGCCAAAGAAGCATTTACAGCCTGCCCGAATGGCAGCCTCTGCGAGTGCTTCATTACCCTTCATAAGACTTCTTTCCACGTTGTTACGCCTTCTTTCTATTTTTCAATCTGAATCGCACAGTCCGGACACATCATTGCACACATCGCACAACTAATACATGCATCCTGATCCGTACAGACTGCTGTAAAGTAGCCCTTTTCATTTCGTTTTTCGGTTTGCAGCTTGACAATCTTCTTTGGACAGGCACTGACACACAGTCCACAGCCCTTGCAGCGGTCAAACCGCACCTGCATTTTCTCCATTGCTATTCCCTCCTTTTACCGGATTATTGCCCTTTCCAATGCAGTATTCTATTCCCAGACGGGCTTGACATAGATCTGTACCGGAAAACCGTTTTCCACCTGTACCGACAAATCTGCCGGATAAGTGGTACAAATCAGCGGTAAACCAGATGTTTCTGCAATTTTTTTTGCATAAGGGACAGCCTGCATAATTAGTTCTGCTGTAGTTTCGATTCCAAGATTAGAATTGTTAACAATTCCAGTATGATGCAATCTTGCAGCCTGTTCAATTTCGTATAGAAGCGTAAGTGCTTCTTCCGGTTTCGCTGTCAAGTAGCGGTAGCGGTTCACCACATACCACATATCTAATTCCGTCTGATAGGATTGCAGCATTTCGGCATATCGTCCCAGTGCAATCGCACCAGCATCATCACCGCCCACGTCAATAATCAGGCAATCTGCCTCATATGCCATACGGGCAAGGTCGAAAGAAATCGCCGGAATGTCCAAACTGGTATTGGCATAGAGCGTTTTTTCAAGCTGAATGCCATTTTTTGCAAACAAGTCTGCAAAATCAGCGGTACGGAAGTACGGATTGACGATATCCAAATCGACAACCGTCACGCTTTTTCCAGCTGCTGCCTGCTGCAATGCCAGATTGACTGCGAAATTGGTTTTTCCGGAACCGTAATGTCCGGTAATCAATGTGATTCTTTTCATAAGCGACTCCTTTTCCCGTTCTGCATGGGTTGACATACGTTCGTATTATACCACATTTTTCAGCAGAATGCAACCGCTATTTTTTTGAAAAATTCACAAAAAAATACACCGCACGCCAATGGCATACAGTGTACTTTCTGAAAATGATTTGAACAGTCTGTTCTTTTTCTTTACCACGCAGCATCCAAGCCAGCGGACTGCTGGGCATAGTAGGTCAGAATCGCCACAGCATCTTCCACGGTAATTTCTCCATCTCCGTTTACATCCGCTGCCAGAAAAGCAGATTCCTCCATGTCGGCTGCCTGCATTAGCTTTGCCTCCAGTCCGGCAGACTGCTGGGCGTAATACGTCAGAACAGATACAGCATCCTCTACGGAAATTGTGCCGTTACCGTCAACATCACCGATGGCATCTGCTGCTGTCAAGAGGTTGACTGTCCCAGTTATATAAGTTTGTTCACTTTCCTGAAATCCAGCAACTGGAACGGCATCTGCCCCTGTAAATTGTTTCTCCAGTACCACAGACGCGGCAAAAAGAGTATCTGCATTCTGGAATCCCTCTACATAACAATAGTCTTCTTCTCGTCCCTCCTGCCATCTGACTGTGATTTCTTCCCCAAATTGTTGTGCCACAAACGTTATCAAGTCTTCGTATTCCGTTCTTGAGAAATCTTTCATCCATAGATAATCCAGATAATCTCCCTGATTCTGTACAGCATTGTGAGAAGTATAAGAAGCAGAGGTCACCGCACCAGCTTCCAATAATTCTTGGCACAACTTCTGCATCTCGCCCCGCTTACTTTTGATTACAGATGGATCTTTAATCAGATTTCCATCTTTATCTAAGGTATCACACATAGTAATATGCAAAACGCCATTAGAAAGATGCTGATAATATTGGTCAAACGTATCGATCACATCCGCATATTTTTCTTTGATTTCCTCATATTTGGAAACCATATTTTCCGGCGTTGTCGGGACTTCCAATTCTACGATATTGCATCGATAATTTGTCAACACCAAAACATGGTTATGATTGGAACTGCTCCTATAAACCGGATAGTACCCTTCTTGGCTGATAAAATCCAGAGAACCGCCGTCTTCAAACATCTCATAGCCATCCGGCACTTCTGTAAGTAATGGGAATGCCCTGGCATCCGCTGGTACGGACATCATCGAACTGCTTACCATCGCAGCAAAAAGAGCTGCTGCGATCATCCATTTCTTCTTTTTCATAAAAATTACTCCTTTCTCCCTTACCAACTAATATTAGAATTGCTCTTGTAAAAATGCAAAAAATCTGTTTTGATTCTTGTTTCTAATATTATTTTGGTTTCCTTCCTTTCATTTCAAGAGCTAACTCTTTTATACGGTGTATTATTTTATAGACTGCTTTTGCCTATTTTTCATTTACCACGCAGCATCCAAGCCAGCGGACTGCCGAGCATAGTAGGTCAAAATGGCAACCGCATCTTCCACGGTAATTTCGCCATCTCCGTTTACATCCGCTGCCAAAAAGGCGGTTTCCTCCGTGTCGGCTGCCTGCATCAGCTTTGCCTCTAGTCCGGCGGACTGCTGAGCGTAATACGTCAAGGTAGAAACGGCATCTTCTACGGAAATTGTGCCGTTACCGTCAACATCACCGCAAGCATCTGCTGCCGTCAAGAGGTTGACATTTCCCGTTGTATAGGATTCCTCGCCACCTATAAATAAAGATACCGGAACAGCATCTGCCCCTGCAAATTGTTCCTCCAGTATAGCAGAAGCAGCAAACAGATCATCCGCATTTTTAAAGCCTTTGATCACATAGTGATCATCCATACATTCCCAGCCTTCTTCCCACTGCACTGTGATATCCTCGCCAAATTGCTGCTTAGTAAACGCTGTAAGAGATTCTTCCTCTGTCTCTGAAAGTTGTTTCAAATACAGAAAATCCTGATAATCTCCTCTATGTATCAAAGCGTTATAAGGCGTATAAGAAGCAGAAGTCACCACACCGGCTTCTAACAATTCCCGACACATTTTCTGCATCTTGCCTCGTTTGCTTTCCACAAGAGACGGATCTTTGATTCGATTTCCGTCTTCATCAAAAGCATCATACATCGTAATCTGCAATGTATCACCGGAAAGGTTCTGTGCATACTGATCAAACGTATCAATTACATCCGCATATTTTTCTTCTATTTCCGCATATTTTGGAACCATATTTTCAGGTGCTGTCGGAATTTCTATTTCCACGATATTGCACCGATAATTCGTCAATACCAAAACATTATTATGATTTAAGGTGTTTCGATAAGCCGGATAATAGCCATTATCACTGACAAAATACAGAGAGTTTTCATCAGAAAATATCTCATATCCATCCGGCACATCTGTAACCAGTTGAAAAATTGCATCTGCTGGTACGGACATCATCGAACTGCTTACCATCGCAGTAAAAAGAGCTGCTGCGATCATCCATTTTTTCTTTTTCATAAAAATTACTCCTTTCTCCCTTACCAACTAATATTAGAATTGTTCTTGTAGAAGTGCAATAAATCTGTGGTGATTCTTGCTTCTAATATTATTTTGGTTTTCTTCCTTTCATTTCAAGAGCTAACTCTTTTATAATATTATCATAGCATCTTTCTCCCATTTTGTCAAGTATTTTCCATTTGTCAAGATAAACAAAAAAACAAATGAATCATTGAAAATATGGTATAAATTGAACAAAAAGAGCAGCCCTTTGACTGCTCTTCCTTTACAAAAAATGTGAGTTCGACGAGAATGCATTCTACCGCTGCCAATCACAAACTGTGCCGGCAGAATCGCTTCGCTCTCTGCCTGTGTCCGCTGTCCGCCATTGTACGTTGTACAAACTTGTATCCTTGTTCCTCTGTATTTCTGTATTCTGTATCGTTTTGTTATTTTAGAAGGCGGACAGCGGCAGCTCGTTCCTCATTCCGTTACCAAAACTCTAATTGCAGCGTTTCG
>CAUDDP010000006.1 GCA_958448395.1 uncultured Oscillospiraceae bacterium
ACGATACAGAATGTAGAAATTTAGAGTGATTTGGCTGCAAATTTAGATACGGAAACAGGGCGGACAGCGGACACAGGCAGAGAGCAAAGCGATTCTGCCGGCAGAGTTTGTGATTGGCAACGGTAGAATGCATTCTCATCGAACTTACATTCCTTCAGAATGCCTCTGCACAATCCTAAAATCGTTTCTTAATCCCCCATTCTCTAAACAAAACACCGTTCCAGCCATCCTATGCTGCAACGGTGTTCTTTTGTGCCTGTTTTTAGAATAGAAAATCAACTAATCCCCGAAAAAGAAAAGCGGAAGAAACCATTTTGTTTCTTCCGCTTTGTTGTGGTGAGATATGAGGGATTTGAACCCTCGACCCTACGCTTAAAAGGCGTATGCTCTGCCAACTGAGCTAATATCTCATCAGCCAACTACTATAGTATACCACAAACAAAACGGTTTGTCAACCCCTTTTTTCAAATTTTTTTCTTTGAGTTATAATTTTTTTTTATAGTTCCATATTTATTTCTGATGAAGCCAAAAAGTAAGAATTTTACTGTTGACACCGGTACCAATTTTTTGTATAATGGGTATTATCCAATGGAAAAGGAGGTTATATCATGAAAGATTCTGGCATTATGCGTCGGGTTGACAGCCTCGGTCGCTTTGTTCTGCCAAAGGAACTGAGACGGCAGCTGCAAATCGATTGCAATGATTACCTGCAAATTTATACAGAAGGTACCAAGATCATCATTCAAAAGGCACAGAGCTCATGTGCACTGTGTAATAAAACGGAAGATTTAATTGATTTTAATGATAAAAAAGTCTGCCGTTCTTGTGTAAAATTGATTAAGGATTACCTTTAAACCGAACAAAAAAGTTGCCTGAGACGCACAGGCAACTTTTTTTTATTTTCTGCAATTTTTTTTGAAAAAACGCTTGACAAATCCCAAAAGGTGTGATATAATAAATAACGTTGTGAGACACGATGTGCCTATAGCTCAGCTGGATAGAGTGACTGGCTACGAACCAGTAGGTCGGGGGTTCGAATCCCTCTAGGCACGCCACAACTTTTAAACTACTCAATGTGTGATACCATAAAGTCATGAGCCGATGTGTCGGAATGGCAGACGAGGCAGACTCAAAATCTGTTGTAGGCAACTACGTGTGGGTTCAAGTCCCACCATCGGCACCAAACACCTTTGCAAAATTGCAAAGGTGTTTTTTATTGCCCATTTTCAAACAAAAACAATTTCATCTAAACCGTTCATGCGTGACAAATGCAAAATAGTATGGTATAATAGGTGTATACTTCTGCTTTAAGATTTCAAACCTACTGTCTGGTGCCCTGTGATATATGATGAAGGAGAGATGCAACTTTGCTAACCATTCAAAATCCTGCATGGCGTACCCTCTTCAGCGTGCCCAATGCCGTTGTAGATCAATATCTAAAACTCGCTACCCCCTCACAATTAAAGGTCTTGCTGTACCTGCTGCGGCACTGTCCAGATGCCATTGATACAGAAACCATTGGCAAACAAGTCGGATGCCTGCCGGAATTGGTGGAAGAAGCCATTCTCTTCTGGCAACAAACAGATTTATTATCCACTATTCCTACACAGCCAGCAGCAGAACAACCTATTTCCCAGCCTGCTCCTTCCCCAAAAACAGAATCCAAGCCGCAAAAACCACAAACCGTTGCGGCGATACCACGTACCAGTGCAGAGGTACAACTTCTGCCAGCTGAAATTGCAGAGGCAATTCAAAAGTCGGAATCTCTGCAAACCCTCTTCCGTATGGTAGAACAGCAATTCGGGAAACCGCTCAATCACATGGAACAACGATCCCTGATCTGGCTGCACGATTATCTTGGCTTTCCAAGCGATATGATTTTGACGGTCATTACATACTGCCAATCCATTCAAAAAAGTAATATTACCTATGCAGAACGCATTTTAACAGACTGGTGGAATCAGGGCATTACAACCTTAAAGCAGGCACAGGATACTATTAAAGAAATGGAACAACGGCATAGCTATCAGAATCAGATTATGAAACTACTGGAAATGCATCGCAATCCAACACCAAAACAGCAGACCTATATTGATAATTGGCGACAAACAGCAATCCCACTGGATTTGATTCGCTATGCGTATGAAAAAACTGTGGAACAAACAGATAAGCTCTCTTTTCCCTATATTCAACGCATTCTGGAAGATTGGACAAAGGCTGGCTATCAGACACGCTCTGATGTGGATGCCAACGATAAGCCACCAGAAGTCGTCCGTACCCGCAAACAAAAAAAGAAGGAAATCCCCGTCAGTGAAAATGCAGAGGCTTATCGATCCCTAATTTATAATCTTGATGAATGACAAGGAGGGACAACATGAAAGAACAACATTTAAAAGAAGCTTTTTCTATTCTCTCTGCCAGACGAAATGATGCCCGCACGAAACAAGAAGCACATTTACAAGAGGTCAAACAAACCATTCCGGAAATCGTGGAAATTAATCGGCAGCTTTTTCATACCAGTCAAGAGTTGATGCAAATCATTCGCTCTGGTAAGGATGTACAGGAACGTACAAAACGACTTGCTTTGCAAAACCAGCAAGGACAGAAAATGATTCGGCAGCTGCTTACGATGCATGGATACCCAGAAAACTATCTGGATATTGTCTATCAATGTCCCCACTGTAATGATACGGGTTACACCAATGGTACCTATTGTAATTGTCTTCTTTCCCTTGCTGGAAAACTTGCCACAAAAGAACTAAATCAGACTGCACAAGTACAGCTCTGCCGTTTTGAAACATTTTCTTTGGAATATTACAGAGGACAAAAAACAGAAAAAGGATCAGACTGTTATCAGGCAATGGAAAAGATTTTTCGGTACTGTAAGGATTATGCATCTCATTTTAATAAAAATTCGCCCAGTATTCTCATGTTTGGAAAAACAGGACGAGGCAAGACCCATCTTTCCCTTGCCATTGCCTCCGTTGTATTAGAACATGGCTACAGTGTGCTCTATGATTCTGTCATCAACTTTCTTCGACGGATTGAACAGGAACACTTTGGAAAAGAAAAAAGTGATATTGATACGATGGAACTTCTGCTTACTTGTGATCTGCTCATTCTGGACGATCTCGGTACAGAATTTGACTCCCCGTTTTACCAGTCCACTATTTATAATCTCATTAACACTCGTATGAACCGCTCTCTTCCAACGATTATCAGCACCAATCTGGACTATAATGGTATTTCCCATCGATACGAAGAACGAATCACCTCTCGTATTTTTGCGACTTATTTCAACCTATATTTTGTCGGACAGGATGTCCGTATTTTAAAAGCACAAAATGCGAAAAAGCAGGAGATCGAAAAACGTTTTTAACACTTTCTTCTGCGGAAAATCCAAAAGTCTATTTGACATTTTTCAAAATTTATGTTAAAATAAATAACAATCTTACTTCCATTTGAAAGGAGTTTTTCTCATGCCTTTTTGCGGAAACTGTGGTCATCCTTTAAAAGAAACCGATTTTATCTGCCCCATCTGCGGTGCAGAACAACCAAATGCAGGTATCCCTACACCAGACACTGTTCCAACACCGGAGGAAACCATTCCATCCATTTCAGAGGAAACCATTCCATCCATTCCAGATGAAATCCCAACAACGGAGACATCTTCTGAAGCAAATGCAGCATCAACAGATACATCATCCCAAACATCGTATACACCACCTGTTACATCAGAGCAGCCCTCTTACAACGAACCCCCGTCATATAATTCGACTCCAAATGAAATTCCGCCACAGCAGTCCTCTTATGATTCCAGTACTGCCCATAACGATGCTGAGCAAAATAACGCTTATGACACCAACTCTGCCTATCAATCATATCAAAACAATTACAATCCAATTCCGCCTACCTATCAGGGTAGTTCCTACAGCACACCCAATACACCGCTCACCAATAACAGTAACGGCTTCGGTGTGGCTGCATTGGTGTTGGGCATCTGTTCCATTGCTATTTGCTGCTGTTATGGATTCGGTTTGATTCCAGCCATCATTGGTCTAATCCTTGGCATTGTACAAAACAAGAAATATTCCAACGGTATTGCAGTTGCTGGTATCGTTCTCTCTATTATCGGTATTCTTCTAAATGCAGTATGGCTGATTTACATGATTCTCATCATTTCTGCCAGCGACAATGGCGTTTGGGATCAATTTTTTGAGGAGTTCTCAAGAGAGTTTTCTGATGAACTCTCCGAGAGTTACGACTACTACAATAACTCCACACTTTAACTCTTTAAAATGACTAACCTTTTCTGTCTTGTAAGTACATAAGCATCATGCAGTCCCATGTCCTGCACGCAGATTCATGCGGAGGATATGCGGGCTGTATTTTTATATAAGGAGTTTGTATGTATCCAATTCTCTCTGTATTTGGACTTTCTCTCGGCACTTATGGCATCTGCTGTGTCCTTGGGGCGATGTTTGCCATTTTGCTTGCTCTGTACAATGCAAAACGTATTCAGCTTTCCCGTGCTTCCATGCTGGAAGCGTGTGTATTTATCTTATTTGGCGGCTTATTTGGGGCAAAACTGCTCTATCTGCTTGTCTCCTGCACAGATATCCACCAAATGTTTCAAACCTATGGCATAACATGGGATACCGTTTCCAGCATTTTAGAAGGCGGTTTTGTCTTTTATGGTGGTCTACTCGGCGGTTTGGCTGTACTGGCAGTCTATACGCATAGGCAGCAACAGCCAATGCAACGCTATCTAATTTGTATTGCACCAGCTGTACCGCTTGCCCATGCCTTTGGCCGAATTGGCTGCTTTTTTGCTGGCTGCTGTTATGGAATTCCGTTTGATCCGCCGATTGGCATTTGTCTCAAAAATGCCATCAGCGATGCCCCAAAAGACATACCATTGTTTCCTGTACAGCTATTGGAGAGCGGACTGAATCTCATACTAGCTCTCATGCTGCAAATCTGCTTCCGGAAGCTACAGAAGAAGGAACACGTGATTCCATTTTATTTATTGGCCTATGCCATCATTCGTATGGTGACAGAGCAGTTCCGCTATGATACCGAACGTGGCATCTGGCTGAGACTTTCTACTTCAGAATGGATCAGCATTGGGATATTCCTATGCGGACTGGTAATCTTATTTCTACAAAAACACAACGATTCAAAGCAGACAGCGTAGCGATTCTGCCAGCGGGGATGAGACCGTTATCCGTGGGGGAAAATACAAAAATAGATTTGCATATCTTCTCACGATTTCATATATTTTTTGCGAAACAGCAGTAATATTCCCAACAAATTCGGCACTGCCATCAAACCGTTTGCAATATCCGAAAGCGTCCAGACAGTTGACAACTCCAGCACTGCTCCTAACCCTGCTGCCAAACAGTACACCCACCGATACCCTATCACACAGCGTGTACCACCAAGATACCGCACAGCTACTTCTCCACAGCAGCACCAACCCAACAACGTTGCCAGTGCAAATAAGGCAATCATCCAAGAAACTGCGGTTTCTGCAAATGTTCCGAACACACTGGAAAAGGCAGCTGTAATCCCTTGTATGCTGCTCATTTCCTCTGTTCCAGTACAAAGCAGCACCAAAGCTGTCAGTGTACAACAAACCATGGTATCCAAAAACACTTCCACCATACTCCACATGCCCTGCTGTCCGGTAACAGCATCCGATGTATGACTATGTATCATAGCACTGCTGCCAAGTCCTGCTTCATTGGAAAAAACACCATGCCGTAATCCAACTGCAATGACTGTTCCCAGTGTACCGCCCCCAACAGCTTCCGGATGCCAAGCTCCTTGAAAAATCTGACTGACTGCATGTGGCAACTGCATACGATTCTGAAACAAAACCAAAATTGCTGCAAATAAGTAAAATCCAGATAGAAGCGGCATGAGAAATTGCGTCACGCTGCCAATTGTACGCATACCACCCAATACCGTACACAGTAATAGAATGGTTAAAACAACCCCAGTCCAGCTGACTGGGATATGACAGCCATTTTCCAACGCACTTGCCGCCGCACTGCTTTGTGTCATATTCCCCATTCCCAAAGAAGCCAGTACACAAAACACTGCATACGCTCCCGCAAGAAACCTACTGTGTAAACCATTCTGTAAATAAGCAAGTGCACCAACCGCCCTGTCATCCCCTACAGAACGAAAACGAACGGCAAGTAGATTTTCTGCATACGTTAACATCATGCCAAGAAAAGCCGATACCCACATCCAGAAGACAGCACCTGCACCGCCAGCAGCAAGTGCTGCTGCAACACCAACAATGTTTCCGGTTCCCATGGCAGCCGCAAGAGCAGCAGAACAGGTTTTCCATTGTGCTGCACCATCTTTCCCCCGGAACAGCCTGCCGAATGTACTGCGTAAAATAGTCGGGATCCCAAAAATCTGAAAAAATCCAGTACGAATGCTGACGACCAAACCCGTCCCCAGCAGCAGCACCAGCAAACCGCTGCCCCAAATATACTGATTGATTTGTTCGAGCATTGCATTTCCTCCATATTTTCATAAAATCGACAGTCCTGTCGCAAACAAGTGCTTGACGATATGGCTAAAATGGTTATAATAATATTATACACTTGTTTCATTTTCTATGCTTTATTTCACGAATGGGAGGCTATCATGACGCACACACAAAAAGAATATCGCCCTGACCCGCATGCAAAATATGTACTACAGCTCATCTGTCTACCACTATCACTGATTCTGATTGCTGCCATTCGCTATGTACTAATGATTGTGCCGGTTCAAATTGTCAATGGTATCTGTCTCCTTCTCCTGCTGGCAGCACTCACTTGTATTTTCATTCTGTTGCCGCTTTGGTTTCGTAATACCAGCTACACCATTACAGAACAGGATATCATTTCTGTGACAGGCATTTTCATTCATCGAGAAAAGCGGATGCGATTGCGTGCACTGCAATGCAGCACCATTATTCAGGCACCATTCTGTCAATACACTGGCATGATCTTTTTGCCACTGCACGCATACGGTGGTACCATGCTGCTTCTCTTTCTGAAAAAAAAGGATGCCGCAGAGCTTTGTATTCGATTTGCCGACCTATTTTACCCCGCTACACAGGAGGAAACACATGCTCCATGAACATCCGATTAAAATCTTTCGCTATACGGCAAAAAACCTCTGGCTTTTGATTTTTCCATTACTGCGTTCCGCACACTTCTTTCCATTCTCTGCAAAAGAAGTGGCTGCATGGCTGCATGGTGCATGGTTTGACCTGTTGATTTGTCTGCTGATTCTCACCTACGGTGCAATCCGCTGGTTTTACTGTGGCTTTACCTATAATACAGAAGTCATCCGCAGACAAAGCGGCGTTCTCTTAAAGCGAGAGACAGAAATCCCCTGTCGCAGCATCACTTCTGTAACAGAGGAACATGCCTTTTATCTGCGGCCATTCGGTGCCGTACGACTTTGGATTCACACGGGTGCCGAGGACATTGCTGGTGCAGATATGCAGCTGCTCTTGTATCGTGCAGACCTGACAGCAATCCGTCAAGTTATCCCCCTAATGCGTTCCACTCCAGAGGTAAAACAACACCGACCACATATTGCTCGTCTGCTGCTTTTCTCATTTCTCTTCTCCAGCAGCTTATCCGGGGCAATCTATATTGCTGCTATCTTCTTTCAGGGCGGCAGAATTACACGTGACTTGCTGGAGGAACTGCAAGCAGAAGAGCTGTTGATGACACTAACCGATCAAGCAGCTGCCTACTTCAAGGGCATCCCCAGATTGGCCATCACAGTTTCCATTTTGATTCTGGCAGCATGGATGATTTCCTTTATTGGCAACTTGCTGCGATACAGCCGGTTTCGTTTTTTTGCTGACCAAAAAACATTTTCCATACATCGTGGACTAATTTCTCCCTATCGTTATCGGTTGCGGCGTGGAGCAGTGAACTACATTGATATTCGTCAAAACCTTATGATGAAACTTCTGCGTCTAATGTCTGTGCATATTAGCTGCCCCGGCTATGGCAATCAAAAAAACGAATTACCTGTCTTAATGCCACTCCTGCAAAAATCTCATGCAGCACATTTTCTACAGCCACTTTTGAAACATCATCCGAACATCATCAGAAAAAAGAAACCAAAACAAACGTTCAGCCTGTTTCGCATCTGGCTATTTATCTGGCAGCCGCTTTTACTAACAGGAATGGTTCTCGCTGTAATGATATTGACAAAGCATTTCTTTCCGTTGATTTATGTGCGTTTCTCCTTTTTTGGTTGGATGCTGTTCCTGCCATGTGGCTGGTTTCTGCTGATCCGTTGTGTCTCAGCCATTCGCACCCGCATGTGGATCGAAAGTGACAGGCTATACCTACACTATAGCAGTGGATTTATTTTTCACACCATCATTGCACCCATTTCCAATTTGGTGTGTGTACAGGTCACCCGCACCAGAACCGGCAAACGATGTGGTCTTTGCAATGTTTTCTTCTACTTACAGGGAAAACATGTGCACCGACATAAGCTCACAGGCGTATCTGAACACGCTTGGCAGCAGATTCAGGCAGAGTTGGAAAAAACACAGAAATAACATCAAGAAACGGGCTACTGTACAAATTTCGTACAGCAGCCCGTGCTTTTTTATAATACTATTTTTATGCCTGTTCCGGTGGCTGATTTGTTTCTGACGCAGGGGGCTGTTCTACTGGCTGCTCCTCTGCAAATGCAGAAGCATCCATGTTACCCTGCATCAGCTTTTCAAAATCATCCCGTTCAATTTTTTCATGCAGAACCAAATACTTTGAAAGCAGGTGTAGTTGATCCATATGTGCCTGCAACAGCAACGTTGCCTGCTGATATGCAGTCTCAATGATTCGCCGTACCTCATCATCAATCTCTCCAGCAACCCGATCCGAATAATCTCTGGACGAACCAAGATCTTTTCCGAGGAAGACTTCATTCTGATCATTACCGTAAACCACAGGTCCCATCTTTTCACTGAAGCCATACCGTGTTACCATCTTTCTGGCAGTTGCAGTTGCCCGCTCCAAATCATTGGAAGCACCGGTTGAAATATCATCCAGTACCAGTTGTTCTGCAACCCGTCCGCCCAACAGCGTGACAATATTCTCTTCCATTTCTCGCTTGCTGACAAAGGATTTATCCTGTTCCGGCAGGGACATGGTGTAACCGCCTGCCATTCCTCTCGGAATAATAGAAACCTGATGCACCTTATCCTGATGATCACAATAATAGGTGCACACTGCGTGACCAGCTTCATGATAAGCCGTCAACCGCTTTTCCTTTTCAGAAACCTTGTGCGACTTCTTCTCTGGTCCAGCAATCACCTTAATGGTTGCCTCCTGAATCTCCTGCATGGTAATCGCTTTTTTATTCTGCCGTGCAGCCAATAGGGAAGCTTCATTGACTAGGTTTTCCAAATCCGCACCAGTAAAGCCGACTGTCGATTTTGCAATGGTTGCCAAATCCACATCCGGTGCCAGCGGACGTTTCTTGGTATGCACCCGTAAAATGGCTTCTCTTCCCTTTACATCCGGATAGCCAACCACAATTTGCCGGTCAAACCGTCCCGGACGCAGCAATGCGGGATCCAAAATATCTCTTCGGTTCGTTGCCGCAATCACAATGACATTATCTTTTCCTGTAAAGCCATCCATTTCCACCAGAAGTTGGTTCAGGGTCTGTTCCCGTTCATCGTGACCACCGCCTAGACCAGCCCCTCTGTGCCGTCCAACTGCATCAATTTCATCAATAAAAATGATAGATGGTGCATTTTTCTTTGCCTGTTCAAACAAATCCCGCACACGAGATGCACCCACACCGACAAACATCTCTACAAAGTCAGAACCAGAAATGGAGAAGAACGGGCAGCCTGCCTCACCTGCAACGGCTCTTGCTAACAACGTTTTACCGGTTCCGGGAGGTCCCAACAACAAAACGCCCTTGGGAATTCTTGCTCCAATTTCCATGTATTTCTTTGGATTCTTCAGGAAGTCTACGATCTCCTCCAACTCATGTTTTTCTTCATCTGCACCAGCGACATCTGCAAAGGTTGCTTTCCGCGTATTCGCCTGATTTTTGATATTTGCCTTGCCGAAAGAGGTGTATTTTCCACCGCCATTTGCCTGCCGCATCATAAAAACGAACAGCAAAATGCCCATAACTAGCAGCAAAATCGTCGGCAGCAATGTCCAAATCCAAGACGAATCCTTCACCTTGTAATAGTCCATCTGTAAAGGTGCATTTGCATGCTTTTCATTATAATCCTTCCGATAGTCCTTTACATCCTCCAAAAATCTCTGCACAGATGGTACCTCATAAGTGATAATGCGATCATCCTGCAAGGTCATTTTCAGCTCTCCTGAGCCCAAATCCAATGTATATTTTTTTACATCATAATCATCGAAGTAGTTCATGATCTCAGAATATTGTGTATCATTTTCTCTTCCACCGATATTTTGTGTAATAAAAAATACCCCCAGCAGCAGCAACACAACAACCAACAAATATGCTCCAATTCCCTTACTTCTTTTTGGCGTCAAATTGTTCACTCCATTCTTTCAGGCAGACATTCCTGCCATTCTTTTTGATATTATGCGGAAAGGCATTATGGATGTAATTTTTTCTACAACTGCATCAAACTTGCCGTATCGCAATCTGTAACAGTCGTTTGGTTTTTGCATCCGGCTGCACACGGGCTGCCACACCCAAAAACTCCGCAAAAATGGTACCCTCCTCATCGGCGAGGAAGTGTAAGGTCTGTCTTCTCTGCGGCGGCACTTGCTTTGAAATCTGCTTTTTTACAGAAGAAACCGTTTTATGTCCAGCAAACTGTACATGGTCGCCATACTGCCTGCCCCGCAAGAAAATAACACCTTTTATTTTATCATAATCCAAAAGCATTTTTGATAACTTTTTATGAACAATTAGAGGATTTCGATTTTTTTCCAGTTCGATGAGAGTCGCCTCGACAAAAAAACCGGAAAACAACTGATTTTGCCCCCATTGCAGCACCTGTGGCACTGGCTCCAAAGATGGTTGCGTGTGCTCTATGATAGAAATACAACCGTTTTGACAATGTGCATAATACCGATCTGTCAAATTATAATTCCCGCCCGTAGAAAGCATCCTTTGCAATCGGTGCAGCCTTGCTGCATCATAGGGAATTCCAAACTGCTCCAGCAACTGCATCATACACCGCAGCTGCATAGCAGGATGTTCTGTCAGCAAACCAGAAAGCGTATGATTTGCTGTTTGGTGCAGTTGCAATACCACTTCCGTTTGCCTTACCATATAATCCTGTTCTATCTGCAACGCTTGCATCATACCAATAGCAGTTTGTTCCAATGCTGGATTCAACTGCTGCATCTTTGGAATCAAATCATGCCGAATCCGATTTCGGGTATAGGCATCTGTTTCATTGGTACTGTCTGTCACATAATCCTGCTCCAATGTCTGCAAAAATGCTTCTACCTCCGTTCTGGTAACAGTCAGCAATGGTCGAATATACCGACCTCGTACCGGCGGAATGCCTGCCAATCCACGCAATCCGCTCCCCCGTATCACACGGTGCAGCATCGTTTCCAGATTGTCAGATGCCGTATGTGCAGTGGCAACATGCGTTGCCGCAACGGATGCAAAAGCAGCATAACGGCAATCTCGTGCAGCTGTTTCTATTGAGCAGTGCTGCTGTTCCGCATATGCCAACACATCACAGCGTACCACTTGCAATGGCACTTGCAAACGTTCACAAAGTGCTGTACAAAATGCAGCATCTCGTTCGCTCTCTACTCCTCGCAGCTGATGATTGACATGGATGGCAGTTATTTGCAGCTGCAACGGTTCTGCCAATTCCAGAAGACAACGCAACAAACAAACACTATCCGCACCGCCAGACAACGCACAACAAACCGTATCTCCATCCTGCACCATGTGATGCTGCTGCAAAAATAATTGTACCTTTTCTGGCAGTGTCTGCTCTTTTTTATGCCTCATGCTGCATCTCCATATTGGAAAACCGTGTAAACTGCCCATCCCATATCATTTGTACCGTACCGGTTTCACCATGCCGGTTCTTTGCAATGATACACTCTGAAATGTTCGGTGTTGGACTTTCCTTGTTATAATAAGCATCTCGATATAAAAATAGTACAATATCCGCATCTTGCTCAATAGAACCAGATTCTCTCAAGTCAGACAGCATCGGTCGTTTATCATTTCGGCTTTCTGGGCCACGGGAAAGCTGTGATAACAGAATGACAGGGATATCCAACTCCTTTGCCATAATTTTTAGCTGACGGGTAATTTCTGAAATCACCAATACCCGATTATCTGTCCGCAAGGTAGAAGTCATCAGCTGTAAATAATCAATTACGACTAAACCCACATTTTTCATTCGCCGCAGCTTTGCTTTAATTTGCTGTGCAGTGATACCAGCCGTATCATCAATATACATGGGCAGTCCACTCAGCACACCTGCACTGGTAGCAAGCCGCACCCAATCGTCATTGGTTAAAAAGCCGCTTCGCAGCTTATTGGAGTCCACCAATGCTTCTGTGGAAAGCAGACGGGTGGCAAGCTGTTCTTTGGACATTTCCAACGAAAAGACTGCTACTTCCCGATCGCCACGCCGTGCCACATTGGCAGCAATATTCATGGCAAAGGACGTCTTCCCCATACCCGGACGAGCTGCAATCAGAATTAAATCTGATTTATTCAAGCCAGATGTAATCGTATCCAGATACTTAAAGCCTGTTCTGGCACCAATATACTTTTCCTTGTCTGGACCAGCAATCTTTCCAATATGATCATATGCCTCACAGATCGCATCACCCAGTTTTACCAGCCCCTGTGTATCTTTCCCCTTCCGAATGTCAAAAATACGCTGCTCCGCAGCATCCATCAACATTTGTGCGTTCTGCTCTCCCGTCTGGATGTCCTGCAAAATCGACCGTGCCACAAATGCCAAACTGCGAATATAATATTTCTCTGCAACAATATTGCAATAGCTTTCAATATTTGCAACAGATGGAACAAGATTGACCAGTGCTCCCAGATAAGCACGTCCTTCTGCTGCGGTATCGAAAATATGTTCTGCCATTGCGGCGTTCAAAACAGTAATAATATCTGCTTTTTCCCCAGAGGTGAACATTTGCAGCATAATCTGAAACAAAGACCGATGCTGTTCATTGAAAAAGCTGTCTGGTTTCACCTTCTCCAAAACAATGGATAATACGGAGGCATCAATCAAAATTGCTCCAAGGATGGTCTGTTCTGCCTCTAAGCTATAGGGCAGCTCCGTTTGCTCTATATTTTCCAATTCTTGTGCCATTGAAAACTCCTCATAAACAAGATACGGGCGAACTGCGTCCGCCCATGTCATTTTGCATCTTCTTATAGTACTGTTTATGCTTCGCCGACTTCTACTGTCACTTTGGCAAGAATGCCAGCGTACAGGCGAATTTCTGCCTCATACGTACCAAAATTTTTAATATCCGTCTTGAGTGAAATCCGCTTCTTATCCACCTTGCAGCCATACTGCTGTGCAATTAAATCTGCAATATTACCGGCAGTAATGGCACCGAACAATCTTCCGCCTGTTCCTGCCTTTGCGACCGCCTTCACGGTTTTGCCATTCAAAATATCTGCGATTTCCCTTGCCTGCTGCTTTTCCACATCAATCTTGTGAGCAGCAGAAGACTGCTTCCCTGCCAGTTCCGAAAGTGCTTTCGGCGTTGCTTCCACTGCAAGCCCCTTCTTTAACAGCATGTTACGTGCATAGCCATCTGCGACATTTTTAACTTCTCCCTTTTTTCCGGAACCTTTTACGTCCTGCAAAAAAATTACTTTCATGAATGTTCTCCTGCCTTTCTCTTACTTTTTCTCTTCATAGGCTTCCAATACCTGCAAAAGCCGTTCCTTTGCTTCCTGTAATGTAACGCCAGCAAGCTGTGTGGCTGCCATCGTCTGATGTCCGCCGCCACCCAACTCTTCCATAACCAACTGCACATTCATTGCTCCCAGGGAACGGGCAGAAATGCTGAAACCATTTTGATCTGGAAATAATACAAATGATGCTTCCACGCCTTGGATACTCAGAAGTTCATCAGCCGCCTGTGCCGCAATGACACGTGTATCGGCATCCTGCATTTTCACAGCAGAAATTGCACTCTTATGATAAATTTCCGCATGTGCTACGATTTGTGAACGGATTTGATACATAGAAATCGTGCTGGAAAACAAAGACTTCACCTGTATGGTATCTGCTCCGATTTTCCGCAAATATGCGGCTGCTTCAAATGTCCGCACACCGGTTCGCATGACAAAGTTTTTGGTATCCAATGTAATGCCAGCAAGAAGGGCATCGGCATTCGCTGCTGGTATTTCCCGATCCAAACGGAAATACTGAATGATCTCTGTCACCATTTCCGATGCAGAAGAGGCGTACGGCTCATGGTGAAACAGAACTGCATTTTCAATAAAGTTGACATTCTTTCGATGATGATCAATCACCGCCACATAACGGCAGGCTTTGTACAGCTCTACGCTCTCCAAAATATCTTTATTATGCGTATCCACGACAATCAAAAGACTGTTGCTGCTGACCCGCTCCATTGCTTCTTCCGGTTCAATAAACTCCGGCGGTCGCTCAGCATCTTTCATCCGCCGAATCAACTGACCAGCAAGACAATTTTTCTGATTGACTACAATCGAAACTGTTTTTTTCATCATATCAATGGCACCAGCTAAGCCGCAGGCAGAACCAATTGCATCCAGATCCCCGAATCGGTGTCCCATCAGGAATACCTGATCTGCATTTTCAATCAGTTCCTGCAAAGCAGTGGCAACCGAACGAATTTTTGTCTTTGACTTTTTCTCCACACCCTTGGATGTCCCGCCAAAGAAACAAAATCCATTTTCTGTTTTCACTGCCGCCTGATCACCGCCTCGACCTAGTGCCATATCCAATGACTGGTGAGCAAATTTTTCACTCTCTTCCAACGACTCTGCACCAAAACCGACACCAATGGAAAATGTAATATGAATCCGACCGTTGACCAAAATTTTTCTGGCTTCATCCAATACCTTGAACTTTTCCTGCATAATCACACGCAGATATCGTGTTTCGATCACCGCATAAAACATATCATTTTCAATCTTGCGAATTACGCCGTTTGTGCCTGCCATGAACTGTTCCAGCACCTTTTCCACTTCAGCAGAAACCTGTGCTTTTTCGCTCTCTTTGGCATACTGCAAAATATCATCATAACTGTCAATGACCAAAAGCAGCACGCATGGCTTTGCACTGGCGAAATCCCGTTTCCATTGCAGCAGCTCTGTGACATCTGTAAACTGGAACGCATGCATGGGGGAGGCATCTTTCTGTACCACACAAGAGATGCTATGCACCTGATAACTGCGGTTTTGAAATTCTACAATCTGATCCTGCGGTTGTGAAGCATAAGTATGCAGGTGCAGCAATCGCTGCACCAACTGTTTTCCCTTTCCGGGATCCTGCAAAATCTGATTGGCGAACGCCGTATTATACCAAAACACATTGCCATTCTCCTGCACTAGTACAATCGGTACTGTCAGTTGTTCCAACATCGGTGTCTCTGCACTGCTCATATCAGTCCGTATCCGGTTAATCGGATATCGTCGACGAAATATAAAAAACAACTGTACAATAAAGAGTGCATTCCATAGCAGTGCTGGCAAAAGCAGCAGTGCAACATTACAATTACCATACAAAAAGGAAATCACAAACAACGGCACAACAATGCTCAGCAGCATCAACACACCTGTTACCAGCAGCAAAATTCGTCTCAGTTTGTTTTTGATCGTTCACACCCCCCGTTACACGGCAGCGTTCTCTTATACTTCCATAATAATGGGCAAAATCATTGGACTGCGTTTGGTTTTTCCATAGATATAATCGGAAAGTACATCTCGCAGCTTATTTTTCAGAGTTCCCCACTCTTTCAACTCCTGTGCGGAACAGTGCTGCAAAGTATCCAACAAAATTTGTCTTGCTTCTTCCATGAGTTCTTCTGACTCTCGTACATAGACAAAGCCTCTGGAGATGATATCTGGACCGGAAACAATCAAGTTTGCAGTCCGTTCAATGCCAATCACAACGATAATTAAACCATCTTGTGCCAGATGCTTCCGGTCACGCAATACAATAGAGCCGACATCGCCGACACCCAGACCATCGACCATCACTCTGCCGGATGGAACTTGTGATACCACTTTCATAGAAACACCATCTGTTTCAATCACATTCCCGATTTCACCAATGATGACATTGGACTCTGGCATTCCCATCGAATAGGCAATCTGTGCATGTTTTACCAAATGCTTATATTCCCCATGCACAGGAATAAAGAACTTCGGTTTTGTCAATGCCTGAATCAATTTCAATTCTTCCTGACAAGCGTGTCCTGAAACATGTACCTCGTACATTGCCTCATAAATCACTTCTGCCCCCGACTTCATCAGTTCATTGACCACTCTGGTCACATGCTTTTCATTGCCTGGAATCGGATTGGCAGAGATAATGATAAAATCATTTGGGGTAATCACCACTTTTTTATGGCTGTTCATCGCCATTCTGGTCAGTGCAGACATTGGTTCCCCTTGGCTGCCAGTGGTAATGAGTACAATCCGTTCATCCGGATAGCGGCTCATCTCATCAATATCAATCAGAATCCCCTTTGGTACATTCAAATATCCCAGTTCCAATGCAGTGGAAATGACATTCACCATACTTCTGCCAAAAACAGCAACCTTTCGATTGCAACGCTGTGCATTGTCAATGATCTGCTGAATCCGGTGGATATTGGAAGAGAAGGTTGCAATGATAATTCGTTTGCCAGTTGCCCGTTTAAACAACTTGTCAAAGGACTCGCCGACCGTCCGCTCGGAACGGGTAAAGCCGGATCGTTCCGCATTCGTAGAATCTGCCATCAATGCCAGTACACCTCGGCTGCCAAGTTCGCCAAACCGTGCCAGATCAATCACATCATCATCCACAGGCGAAAAGTCCACCTTAAAGTCCCCCGTATGCACAATGATGCCAGCTGGTGTGTGAATTGCCATCCCGACAGAATCTGGAATGGAATGGTTTACCTTAATAAACTCTACGCCCATGCACCCCATCTTCACAGTCCGCTTCGGCTGCACCTCACAGAGCTTTACTGTATTTGCCAGACCATGTTCCTCCAGCTTTCCCTTCACCAACCCCAGTGTCAATTTTGTGCCATAGACTGGTACATTCACCTTTTTCAACAGGTATGCTAAACCGCCGATATGATCTTCATGTCCATGCGTCAATACAATACCACGCAGCTTATCCCGATTTGCCTCCACATAAGTGAAGTCCGGAATGACAATATCAACGCCCGGCATATCACCATCCGGAAATGCTAAACCACAGTCCAGAATAAACATATCATTGCTGCATTCAAATACAGTCATGTTTTTTCCAATTTCATTTAAGCCGCCCAACGGAATAATTCGAACTGGTGTTCGCCGCACTTCCTGCTTATGATTGGAACGACTCTGAGATGCCGCAAATGCCGCAGTGCGTGTAACATTCTTTGCACGTCCTTTTGTCTTCAAAAGTTCTCCGCCATTCTGCTTTGGCGTTCTATGCCGATAATTTCGCTTTTTTGGCAGTGCTGCTGCCTTCCCTTCTTTTCCTTCTTTCGTAGCCAAATAAAAAACCTCTCTTTCTGCTCGCAAATGCGGCAGAAGGCATTGCACAAGCGACGCAATTTCCGTTCTGCTGTGTCATAGTTTGTGCAATTTCCATAACTGGATACATCCGATACAAATAAATCAAATCAAAAACAAGTTTTGCAACAATCACCATAGTCTGGCAAGCCCGTTTACTGCCACAGTGGTGTTTCCCTGATCATTGTTCTTTTTATTTGCCGCATTTGCATTGTACGATTGTGAATAAATATAATATATGATGATGCATTATAACAAACGATATTGCAAATGGAACATCTGCAATCACTGTCCATAGGACGGTGGGCGGCGTAGCCACCAGAGTACCGTTCATACAATCCTTGCAAAATGGTAGCCTTTACCCACTACATTTGCAGTCTGTTTCCAATTAAGCAATGCTTGATTGAAAACAGAGGATAGTATATAAAAATGCAGCCATTTCCAAATAAGTTTGCAAGTAGAGCTTATTACAAAACCAAAAAACAGCAATTTCAGAAGCCGTTTTTGGAAACGAACTATCACATGTAGCTTTATTATACGACAGGAATGCCAGAATGTCAAGTTTTTTATTCTTCACATTTCGAATAGAAATACAAGAGTACTGCTATTTTTCATCCTTTTTATGTCGATTTTATGTATAGATAGAATTACATCCCTTTTACAGCAATAGCATATCGAGTTGCCTGTCTGCATAGATTGTAGTAACATCAACCCGCACGGGACAATAAGGAGGATACCACATGGAACTGAAACTAAACCGGGAACGCATTCCCGTCACAGAACGTATTCTGGAGGAAACACAGGAACAAGGCGTAGAGCTGGATTATGTCCTGCCGGATTATGACCCTGAAATTTTCCGCATCATCAGCTGTGAAATGCAGCCGTCTGTCATAGACTACCAGCTAAACGGCAACCGGCTCAATTATGAATTGCAGGTGGATATCTGCGTTCTCTACTGTGGCAATGGCAGCCATAATTTACAGTGTGTCAATCAAACCATGCATTACACCAAGAATCTGGAACTGCAAACCAAACCGGAAAATCCAGCCGTAACGTTACAAGCAAAAACGGATTACGCCAATTGCCGTGCAGTGAGTCGCCGTCGCCTAGATGTCAGAGGCGCCGTTTCGGTTCGGATCCAAATCACCGGCGAACGAATGCAGGAGGTCATTTCCGATGTATTTGGGATGCATATGCAGTGTCGCAAACAGACCATTGCCTATGCCAGCCAAAAACAGCGTGCAGTAAAAGTCGTTTCTCTTTCAGAGGAAATTGAATTGAATGCGGCAAAAGCACCGATTCATAGTATTCTCCGCTGCACCGCACGGGCAGAACAAGGCGAGCAATCCATCATTGCCGGAAAATTTGTGGCACGAGGAGAGGTTGCTGTCTCCATTCTGTACCGATGCGAATCGGAAGAACATCCAGAACCGGAAAGTATGCAGTTCACCATCCCCTACAGTCAAATTGTAGATATGGAAAAGATCGAGGAATCCTTCACCGGCATGGCAACGGTACAGGTCATTCGTTGCGAATGTAAACCAACTGCGGATAAAAGCGGTGAGCAGAACTGTCTGAAATGCGAAGCAGATATTCGTTTAACCTGCATGGCATGCAAACCAGCAGCGGTACAAGTGGTAACAGATGCCTATTCCACCGCCTATCTCTGTGACTGCACCAGCACACCGCTGCGAATTGATGGCATTCCCGTTCCGTTAAAAGAACAGTTCTCCTGCACGGCTGCCATCCCTGCCGGCGATACCCCTGTGGACTTTGTCAGCGATTTGCAGTGCCGGATTAAAAATGTCAGTGCTGCACCTGTACCAGAACAGAACCGTATTCGGGTAAGCGGTATGCTTTGCTGTAGTGTATTGGCAAAAGATGCAGAGGGAATGCCATTCCTACTGGAAAAAGAGGAAGCGTTTGAAGAACTGCTGACTACAACCGTTCCGCTGGAGCAGGCAACCCTTTGTGCTGAGGCAGAACCGGCAGAATCCTCCTTCCATCTTGCCGCAGATGGCAGTATTTCTATTAAAGCATCTATTTCTCTACATGGTATGCTCTATCCGGCAGCACAAGAAACCTGTCTTTCTGAGATCACAGTCGATGAAAATCGAAAGCGAACACGAGACAGTGACTGTGCTTTACGACTCTATTATGGTACCGTCGGTGAATCTGTCTGGGAGATTGCCAAACGATGCAACACCAAGGTATCTGCCATTTCTGCTGAAAATGACCTAACAGGAGATACGCTGACAAAACCCGGTATGCTGTTTATTCCGATTGTACATTAAGGAGGCAACGCTATGGCAAAAGATATTTATGAGGACATCGCAAGGCGAACCGGCGGTGATATTTATATCGGCGTTGTCGGTCCTGTCCGAACCGGTAAATCCACTTTGATTAAACAGCTGATGGAAAAGCTGGTGATTCCCCATATTCCAGAAGAATCCAAGCGTCTGCGTGCGGTGGATGAACTGCCGCAGTCTGCTGCTGGCAAAACCATTATGACAACCGAACCGAAATTTATTCCGGAAGAAGCAGCAGAAATCACGATCGGCGAACATACACACTTCCGGATTCGCATGGTGGATTGTGTCGGCTATATTTTACCCAGTGCACTGGGCTATATTGAAAATGACATGCCTCGTATGGTCAAAACACCATGGTTTGAAGAAGAAGTGCCATTCGGCATGGCAGCGGAAGTCGGAACACAAAAGGTCATCACAGAACACGCAACGGTGGGACTTGTGGTGACAACAGACGGCAGCATTACCAATCTACCAAGAGAAGAATATGCTGCCTGTGAAGAACGAGTCATTCAGGAACTACAACAGCTGGAAAAACCGTTTGTTGTCTTGGTGAATGCAGTGGAACCGCACAGCCGCCAAACAGAAGCACTTTGCGAAAATCTACAGCAAAAATATCATGCAGCTGTACTGCCGGTCTGCTGTCCGGAATTGGATGAGACGGATATTCAAGCCATCCTGACACAGTTGCTCTATGCATTCCCCATTCGAGAAGTAGAAATTCAAACAGCTGGATGGATTACCGCACTGAATGCGGAACACTGGCTCCGGAAATCTGTTTTCTCCAGCATTCGTGCCGCTGCCGAACCACTGCAATATGTGAGGGATGTGCCACAAATGACAGAAACACTTGCATCTGCGGAGCACATTCTCTCTGCCTCTGTCAAACAGATTGACCTTGGTACCGGTCATGCAGTTGTTTCTGTTGCTATGAATCCCGCACTCTTTTATCAAATTCTCGGCGAAACAACCGGCTTGCAGCTAACCTGTGAAAGTGACCTCTTCCCGGTTCTGACAGAACTCTGCAAAATTAAAAAATCCTACGATCGAATTGCTCCAGCACTGGAGGCGGTAGAAGCAACCGGCTATGGCATTGTCATGCCGCAACTGGAAGAAATGTCACTGGAAGAACCAGAAATCATTAAGCAAGGCGGCAAGTATGGCGTCCGGCTGCGTGCATCTGCACCATCTATTCATATGATGAAAGCATCTATTCATACCACAGTCAGCCCGATTGTAGGAACAGAAAGACAAAGCGAAGAATTGGTGATGTACCTGCTGGAGGGATTCGAGGAAGATCCCACAAAAATCTGGTCTTCTAACATTTTCGGAAAATCTCTGCATGAACTGGTCAATGAAGGACTGCACAACAAGCTGAGCAAAATGCCAATGGAAGCTCGTTTGAAGCTACAGGAAACACTGGAACGCGTGATCAATGAAGGCTGTAGCGGCTTAATTTGTTTCATTTTGTAACATGCTATATTCATGAATTCTATAAATCTATCTGCTATACTAAGAACGGAATTCCGATTCCAGGATAGAGGAGGCATTTGGTTTATGGATTCAAAAATAAATGAGCTGGTCACAGCCATGATCACGCTGTACCACGATGACCCCAAACGAATTCACCATTTTATGAAAGTATACGCCTTTGCCAGTGCCATTGCACACAGTGAACAGGTCAATGCACAACTGCAACTGCGTATCGAAGCCGCCGCACTCGTACACGATATTGGCATTCATGCTGCGGAACGAAAATACCGCTCTGCTGCTGGTGCCTATCAAGAAAAAGAGGGGCCGCCGCTTGCCCGTGCCATGCTGTTGGCAATTGGCTTTTCCGAACCATTTGTAGACCGGGTTTGTTTTTTAGTCGGACACCACCACACCTATACAGAAATTGACGGCATGGATTTTCAAATCTTAGTGGAAGCAGACTTTTTAGTGAATGCCAGAGAAGAAAAAATGACAAAAAAAGCCATCACCCATTTTCGGAATGTCTATTTTGCGACAGAAACCGGAAAGCAATATTTGGATGAAACCTATGGACTCAATCGTTTAGGCGGTTAAGCCAACAACATTCTTATCATAAAAAATGAGCAGCTCCGTTATATATGGAAACTGCTCATTTTTTATATTTTCTTTTTTCGCATTGCTCTTTACAGCCATGCAAATCAATTTTTGTATATTTTCCCTCTCGGGTAACGGTCTTAACTCCGCCGGCGAATACGCTTCGCTGTTCGCCTGTGTCCGCTGTCCGCCGTTGTACATTGTACATGTTTGCAGCCTTGTTCCCCTGAATTTGTGTATTCTGTATCGTTTTGTTATTTTAGAGGCGGACAGCGGTGGCTTGTTCTTCGTTCCGTTTTCCTATCCAACTCGTTTGCTTTGCAGGGGACAGCTTGACCGCAGTCGCCATTCGGCGGAGTAATTCACTCCATCATTGGAAAATGGATTTGTGTGCTTTACAGCTGATCCGCAATTGTATAAATCAGTTGTTCTGACTTCTCCCAGCCAAGGCATGGGTCTGTAATGGACTTACCATAAACGCCTTCCCCAATCTTCTGGGCACCGTCTTCAATATAGCTTTCAATCATAAAGCCTTTAAACAAGGCACGAATTTCATCGCTGTGACGACAACTGTGCAATACTTCGTTGCAAATACGGATTTGTTCCAGATACTTCTTGCCAGAGTTTGCATGATTCGCATCTACAATGACTGCTGGATTTGCAAGATTTTTCTTTTCGTACAGTTCACACAACCGAATCAAATCCTCATAGTGATAGTTCGGCAGCGATTTTCCCTGATTGTCTACATAACCACGCAAAATCGCATGGGACAATGGGTTGCCGGCAGTGTGTACCTCCCATCCACGGTACAAGAATGTATGACTTGCTTGTGCTGCAACCAGAGAATTCATCATAACAGAGAGATCCCCGCCAGTGGGATTCTTCATACCAACCGGAATATCCAGACCACTTGCAGTCAAACGATGCTGCTGGTCTTCCACAGAACGTGCCCCAACGGCAACATAAGAGAGCAGGTCAGACAAATACCGGTGATTCTCTGGATACAACATTTCATCGGCACAGGTCAAGCCTGTCATTTCCACTGCCTTTGTATGCATCTGCCGAATGGCAATCAAACCTTGCAGCATATCTTCTTTTTTCTGTGGGTCAGGCTGATGCACCATGCCCTTATATCCCTCACCAGTGGTTCTTGGCTTGTTGGTATAAATTCTCGGAATGATAATCAGCTTATCTGCCACTTTTTCCTGTACCTTTGCCAGCCGACAGGTATAATCCAGAACAGCATCTTCCCGATCTGCTGAACAAGGGCCAATAATCAGAAGCTTTTTATCAGATTCGCCTGTAAAAACCTTCTGAATTTCTGCATCTCTTGCAGCTTTGACTGCAACCAATTTGTCAGATAACGAAAACTGCTTCTTCAGTTCCTGTGGAATCGGCAGCTTTCGGATAAACTCCATATTCATACTGAAAGACTCCTTTTTTTCTCTTCATTTGCTCTATTTATTATAAACCATTTTTCGTATAATTGCAAGTATTTTTTACATTTTGCCGAAATGAAAAGCTTTTTGTACTGGTTTCTGGAAAGCACCTTGCAATTCGATATCAAAAATGATATAATGAAAACCATCCTATCATCCAACAAACAGAAAGGAAGAAATGAAAGATGCCAAATTTTATTTTTATTGGGATGCCCGGCTCTGGCAAGAGCACACTTGGAAAATTGGTGGCCGATTCTATGCACTATGCATTTCTGGACACAGACGATATGATAATAGATGCCTATGGCTGTGACCTGATGCACCTGATTGATCAACATGGTGTAGAGGGATTTATTGCACTGGAAAGCCGCATTTTACAGCAGGTACAGGCGGAAAACACCATCATTGCCACAGGCGGCAGTGCGATTTACAGTGATACTGCCATGAAACATCTGAAACAAATTGGCAAGGTTGTTTATCTAAAGAGAACACTGCCGGAAATTGCTGCACAGGTGGGGGATCTGGTAGCCCGTGGTGTCGTATGCCGCTGCGGTCACACACTGTCTGAAATTTATCAAGAACGCTGCCCACTCTATGAACGGTTTGCGGATATCGTAATACCACTGAACGAATATAGCGTTGCAGAAGCTGCGGTACACATTGAACAAACCATTCAGCCATTTCTATCCTAATGATTTCATGCAAATAAAAACAAAAACAGCAGAATTGTTTGTGAAACCAAACTGTTCTGCTGCCATTTTTATGAAGAAAAATAAACCGCCTTGCCGTCATGTGGCGAATAAAACCAAGCTAAAATAGCAAGGTGGGTATCCGCCCGAATTCTTCACGCTCCCTTCTTCCGCCAAAGCGGGAGGTCTGCAATCCCAATCCGGAGCTAAATTCCCTTTGAAAAAGTGTTGGATTATAAAAACCACATTGTCACGCAAGTGCAAACTGCAACAAGGCAGTTATATTTCTCTTACCTATAGTATAGCACATTTTTTTGAAAAAATCAATTCTTTTTTCAAAAAAATCACACCAAATCCTGCTTATTCTTCGTCTTCTTCCTCATCGTCATCATAGATTTCGTTCAGACGTTCCAGAAACAGATTGCCGATTTTCTCATACTCCGCATCTTCCTCAATCGAAACCAGCATATCTTCGCCGTCTATGTTCTCGCTTTTCAGAATCACAAATTCGCCGTCGTCTTCTATGAGTGCTTCTTCATCTTCCCCGTAGTATGGTACGAGAGCATAGTATGTATCGTCCTGATACTCCATAACATCCAGCAACTCAAATACCTTTTCGTTCCCGTCCTCGTCTTCCAGTGTAAACAGATCCGGTGTAAATTCGTTTCTTTCTTCCGACATTGCTGTCCTCCTGTCTGCTCCCGAAAGAGCGGTTGTATTCCGGCAACGCCTCTGCATTGCTGTAAGACTATTATACAATATGTGCAGAAAAAATGCAAGGGGTTTCTGCAAATTTGTAAAACTTTTTACATTTTAACGAAAATTCAAGAAAAATTCTTCCCATGTTCTTGATTACTGCTCCTCTTATCTATATGAAGGAAAGAACAGTTTTATGCCAAACATAAAAATAGATGTCGCTCTTTTTTTGCCGAAACAACCGATAAGAAAATCCTTTCATTAGAATTTAACTATTACAAAGTTGACATCCAAGAAAAGTAAGCAGTGTATTATGCTTTTCACAGCGAGGAAAATTACAATTGACGGGATCCTTTTCGTCGGCAAGTGCCAGCCAGTTTTCTAATGCATGGATATGGACATGATGCATATCCATATTGTAAAGAAAGGAATTAAACTTTTTTAGACATGGAATTAGTAGTTCTACATTTGGTTGGTAGTCAAGTTTTTCCCATCCCAATTTATTTTCAGCTTCTTGTACTACCTTCAGCATAAATTTTCTGTTTTCATAGAAAGTTTTTGGATTCCACGGCATATTACAAACGTCAAATCCAACCGTACCTCTTCCCAGTGTCTGATCTTTTTCTGCAAGCCATACAATTAATCTTTTCTCATCTACTGTTTTTGCTAACAAAGAACCACTTAATAAAATGGTGTTGATAAATACGTCCATCAATCCATTTTGCATTTCCAGCCATGTGTCAACTGGCGAGGACGAATGAAATCGAATGATATTGCTCATAATACCCCCATTACTTCGATTTATGAGTTGTCAATTATTCTGCACTTGTATTTTCCAAAATAATGCATTCATCAGACTTCATAACACCACAAACCGTCATTATAGTGCAAAGGACAATTCCAAAGGCAAATCCGAAAACATGCGTCAAAAAGGAACTTTCATCATTATTTGCAAGAATAAAATAGGCTACGGTAATAATAAAATCTAATCTATACTATTTTATTCGGAATGTATTCGGAAATCTTAAGTAACAAACGACAAAAGCCGCAATCAATGCAAAAATCCCACCTGATGAGCCGCCACTATAATAAGCCCCTCCGTATTTCACAATAATGGAAAACGAAACTTCTGCCAACGCCCCACCAAGTAAAAAAATCAATAATATTCGCCATTTTCCAACAAGAGGGCTTAACAATGAACTAATTGCAAGCAATCCAGTCGAATTGAAAAAGATATGTTCAAAATTGAAGTGTAAAAAAATACAAGTGATCCACCTGTAGTATTCATGATTTAAATAATCCATGCTTGTTGTTCCCAGTAAATTGAATACGCTATCTGCATTTTGAGATACAATAAATATTGGAATAAACGAAACAACCAGCAATAATGCAACAACATTTCCTTTCGCCCATTCTCCTATTCTTTTCATATGCTTCTTAACCTCCAACCTGGATTTTATATTGTTTCATCCTATTAAGCGTATTTTCAAGGGAAATACATTCCGCATATCTTCCATTCCACATAAAATCATTATAATACCAATAACTGTTTTCTGCTGACATAAATGCATTATCAAATGTGGAATTTGCATATGCGGGTACAATCATTTTAAAACCGTGTTCAAATCCACATTTTATTGTTGCATCTATACAATAATCTGTTTGCAATCCGATTACAATCAATTCTGTTTCGCCAATAAAATGCAGATAGTCCAGTAATCCCGTTCCATGAAATGCACTATTTACTGTCTTATCATATATTTTTTCGCCAACGAGTGGTTTAAATGCATCATAAATTTCAAATCCATCCGTTCCTTTGGTTAATGCTTCACCGACCCCATCATCATGTCGTATGTAAATCACTTCTATGGCATTTTCTCTTGCAGTTTGAATCAACGCTTTTCCATTGGAAACAAATTGTTCGAAGCAATACAATTCCTTATTCACAATCATTTTCTGTGCATCAACAACTAATAATACCATTGGTTTCCTCCTTATTTTCAATGAAATCAATGCGAACGATTCTCAAAATCATATGTAAAACCAAAGTTTCTATTTCTCAGCCGGAATAGCATTCATATTCCCATGTGTTACAGTCTATACATACAGTTACACCATGTTCCAATATGTGATCTACAATATCATTATTCATGCCGCCTTGTAGAACAATCATACAGGTATCTTCCCGATTGAACTCGATTTCCATATAAGATAAAGAAAGCAACTTTTTTATGGATTCTATGCGGATCAAATTTCCATCTGCATCTCTTATATCTTCTTCATCATAGCATTCCTTTACCATTTTACAACATGCATCTACAATTTCCTCTGCATGTTCATAAATATGCTCCACGCCTCTAAAAATCACGTCTTTCTTTTTCTCGTCATATTCATTAATTATGATTTCATCAATATCCATATTTTCTGTTCCAAACTTCGGAAGAACAGTTCCGGCAGCACTGATTTGATTGATAAAAGAATCCAACTCAAAAACCATTCTTCCAAACTTCTCATCTTCTATGACAATATCGGAAATATACTTTTCTCGATACTGTTCTCGTTTCCTTTTTTGTTTATGCTCTGATATTTCATAACGGATAATGGAGACAGAAATGGTAATCACCCACCATAATAGCCTAAAAAATAATGACACAAGCTTTTCATGTGCATTTTTCGCAAAAAATACACCGCAAAAAATAAGTACAAGCCAAGCACTGCCCCATATACACAGAAAAATCACTTTCAAAATCTTTTTTATTTTCTGAAACATTACAGCATCCATCTCCAAATGCATATCAACCAGCAATATCTGCGTCTGTCATTTCTCCGTTTTTATTTGTGTATACGACGATGGTGTGTCCCCAAAACATATCATCATCATCGTAATAAACTGTGATATCCCCGTCTGGTCGAATGGCAATCATGCTGATCCCCATTCTCTTTGCAAAATCTTCTTCTGTAATTGGAACAAAATTCTCCTCTTCTTCTAAGCTGTCTTGCAGCCAGTCATTGGCATCTTCCGTCATTTTTGCTGCGGCATAGGCACGTAAACGAGCATCCCAGCCTGTTAAATCTGTATACAGCATATGCAGCGTATGCATTGCCTTTTCCATGGTATCGCCGTCTTCTTCATTCGTTTCCAGACATACATCACATTGCTCGCCCAGCCAGTCTATCGTTCCTTCAAAACAGGAAAACTGCCGATTCAGCTCAAATGTTCCAATGGCATCTGAAATAATAATTGGTTTTTTCAGATGTTCTCGAATGGCATCCAAACGTGGTTCTGATACCGTTTCTTTCACAACTTTTAATAATAAATAACGGCTATTCCATATCGTAGGATTATCTGGTTTCAACACGATTGGAATACTCTTTCTTGCTTGAATATGATAGATTTCAAATTGATGGAATTCATAACCCCAATCCTTTCTTTTTCTCTCTACCATCCATGAAAGAAGCCCTGTTTCATGGGAAAGTTCCCCTGTCTGTAAATTCACAGCAGCGACAAAATATACCCCCGGTCTTACATAATCGCCAACAACTGCTCCACCATTCGTAGATGTCTTTGTTAAAATCAAAAGATCCAATACTTCTTCTTTAAACTGATTTTCGTATTCTTGCAATTCATTCATGTGAATATTCTCCTTTTATGAATTTTATTTTTGTATTTTCATTTTACCTGCTCCGCACAATAGGCAGCAATCTCTTTCATAAACAGCATCCCATACTTTTGCGATTTAATTACACCCACACCGGCAATCCGTCGGAACTCTTCCATATTCTTCGGTTTCCTGCGGCACATATCCCGTAAAGAGGCATTGGAAAAAACAATATATGCCGGCACGTTCTCTTCCTCTGCCAGTTTTGTCCGCAAGTCGGACAATCGCTGAAACAGGGCTTCTTCGACTCCAGCAGAGGAAGATGCCGATTCCTGCACCCAGACACGTTTTTCCTCTTTTCGCTTTTTCCATTCTACCTTCTGTTTCCCACGAATTACTTCAGCTGATGCCTGTGTGATCTGTAACATCTGATAATCCTTATAAGGCTGCAATGCCAGAATGTGCAGATCCAACAGGGCATCAATCATCTGTACCACCTGCCGAGCGGTACAGTCCTGCATAATGCCATAGGTAGAAAGCTGATTCAGTCGCATTTCTAAAATAATTTGCTTTTCACTGCCAATCAAAACATCGGCAGTCATCGTTCGGCTTAAATGATAGTGATGCTGCAAACCACGGTAAACACAAGAGATAATTTTCTTTGCTTCTAATGTAATATCCTTCACCTCAAAGGTTCCCTGACAGTTGGAACAATGCCCGCAGCATTTCGGCGAACGCTCCCCAAAATACCGCAGCATATATGACCGTAGACAATCCGTCATTGTTGCATAGATGGTCATCGTCCTCAGACGTTCCTTACTGCGTGCAATCCATTGCTCCCGCTGCTGCAAATCCTGTAAATCTGATGCCTCCCGTGCCTGCTCAATCAAAAAGGTGTTGGTACGCACATCCCGTCCGCTGTAAAGTAAAATACAGTCTGCCGGTTCGCCGTCTCGTCCGGCACGCCCTGCCTCCTGATAATAGCTCTCCAGATCCTTTGGCATATTATAATGCACCACAAAAGAAACGTTAGACTTGTCAATTCCCATGCCAAAGGCATTGGTGGCAACCATAATTGGCTTACGATCAAACAGAAAATCCTCTTGATTGGCAGCACGCTCCGCCTGTGGCAAGCCAGCATGATAACGGGTTGCTGGGAATCCCTTTTCACAGAGCATCTCACATAATTCCTCTACTGTCTTTCTCGCCAAGCAATAGACAATGCCGCTTTTTCCCCGACGTTCCTGCAAAATTTCCAACAAAGCTCGATCCTTGCTTCTCGGATTCTGCACAGCAAAGTACAGATTCTTTCGGTCAAAACCAGTGGTAATCTGAAACGGATTTTGTAGTTGCAGCAGACGGCAAATATCTGAGCTAACTTGTTTTGTGGCTGTTGCTGTAAATGCACTCACAATGGGTCGATTCGGCAGCATCTGTAAAAATTCCGCAATGCCCAGATAACTCTGACGGAAGTCCTGTCCCCATTGCGAAACACAGTGGGCTTCATCCACTGTTACCATCCGAATATCTGCCCGTGCAGCAAATGCCAGAAAGCCTTCTGTTTGCAGCCGCTCTGGTGCAACATATAAAATACGGTACGCCCCTTGCCTTGCATGGAACATGACCATTTGATAGTCCTCTGATGTCATGCTGCTGTTGATATAAGCAGCCGAAATCCCGACTTGCAATAAACTATCCACCTGATCCTTCATCAAAGAAATCAAAGGGGAAATGACAATGGTTAAACCGGAAAGCAGCATGGCAGAAAGCTGATAACAGACTGATTTTCCAGCACCTGTGGGCATAATCCCAAGAACATCTCGTCCCTGCAAAATCGCATCAATCACTTCCTCCTGCCCTGCTCGAAAGGAAGCATGTCCAAAATATCGTTGTAATGCGTCGTATTTTTCCATAAAAATAATTACTTTTTCTCTACAAGATTCCGCAAAGCATCCGGTGTAAATGTATACTGCTCATGGCAGAAGTGACATGTTACAGTGATATCTTCCCCATCGGCTGCCATCTTTTCTAGTTCCTCTTTTCCAAGGCTCATCAACACCTTTTCCGTTCGCTCTCGACTACAATCACAGTGATAGGATACAGTTGCTTCATCTAATAAATTCGGTTCTAAACCATCCAGCAGCCGCAGGGCAATTTGTTCCGGTGTCATGCCATCTGTCAACATCTTTGTCACATGCGGTAAATCCTGAATATTTTTTTCTAACTGGTCAATGCAGGCATCCTCTGCAAACGGCAATACCTGTATCAGATACCCACCGGCTGCTTTGACATGCAAATCCGGATTCACCAGCACACCCAATCCACAAACCGTTGGTGTTTGTTCACTGGTTGCATAATAGCTTGCAATATCCTCTGCAATTTCACCGGAAACCAATGGACACATCCCCACATACGGTTCTTTTAAACCCAAATCTTTCACTACAGACAGCATTCCGTCTTTTCCAACTGCACCACCAACATCCAGTTTTCCATAGGCATTCAGTGGCAGTTCCACAATCGGATGCTCCACATCGCATTTGACATTGCCATGACTGTCTGCCACAGCAACCAATTGACCAGCAGGTCCGCCACCATCTATCCGTAGAGTAACAGAATCTTTTGCACCTTTTAAACCATATCCCATCATACTGGCAGCAATCGCAAGCCGACCAAGACCCGCTGTTACCACCGCAGAAGTTTCATGAATTCGCTCGATTTCTGCAACCATATCTGTTGCATCCAATGCACAGGACACCACTGCTGCATTTTTGGAAATTGCCCGTTTTAAAATTGCCATCGTTTTTACTCCTTTTCTTTTCGTGCCACAAATACCATTCTCTGACTGTCTGCCTGCAACGGTTCTTCCGTATCCGCATGATAACAAGCCAAAACCTGAAATCCGACTTCCTGCAAGGCAGTTGTTACCTGTTCCGCTGGATAGGCACGCTCTGTAATTGTCTCATCCGAACGAATATAAGTGTCATCTTCCTGTCTTGCAAAGAAATGCAGTTGAATGGTCACCATATTGTCCGGTTCTTCATAATGATTTTCCCATACACAGTATACATCATCCGTATCATACAAATACACTTGATTACCCAGTATCCTCTGATGCTTATAAGGCGTATTCATGTCAAATACAAATAATCCTCCTGATTCTGTTACCGCAGCAACCTGCCGAAATACGGTCTTTACATCGGTAAAGGAATCCAGATGATTCAAACTATCCAGTGCACAAATGGTAACATCTACTGTTCCATAAAGATCTAACTTCCGCATATCCTGACAGATGTACTGAATCGGCAAATTGTGCTCCAATTTCTTCTGCACCGCCTGATTCAGCATCCCATAGGAATAATCCACACCAAGTACATCATACCCCAATTTCGCCATTTCTTCAGACATGCTGCCCGTTCCACAGGCTAAATCCAGCAGCACTTTGCCCTCTGCCTGCTGATATTTCTGTATCAGGCGATGAAAATAAGCAGCTCGTTGCGAATACTGCACATTCTCTGTCAACTGATCGTAATAAAAAGAAAATGCCTCATAGCCCGTTTCCATTATATTCCTCACTTCTATTGATTTTTTATCTTTGAAAAAGGGGCGTGCCATTTCTGCCACGCCCCTTTCTTTGTTGATGATACAGTGACTTTTCCTGCACCCATTGTGTTTCAATTGCTGGATCAGGATACGATTTCTGCACCAAATGGCATCAATGAAAGCTTCGCCATTTTAAAGCACTGCAACCCAAATGGAATACCAATAATGGTAATACACAATACCAAACCATCCAAAACTGCGACAATCGCCAACGGAATCCCGCTGACAAGCAACCAAATAAGGTTGACAATCATGGAAACTGCACCACCACCATAGCGAACTTCTTTTCCAAATGGAAAAAAGGCAAGCGAAGCAAATTTAAAGCACTGCAAGCCAATGGGAATACCAATAATGGTAATACACCACAGCACGCCAGCAAGCAGCCAAGAAAGCCCTTGCCAAAAACCGCCCACAAGAAACCAAATGAGATTGCCCAAACAACTCATAGTATCATTCCATTCTGATCCGTTTAAAATCTGAAAATATAATTATTTATGCCTTATCCTGCTGCTTTTTCTTTTTGGCAGCCCGTTCCGGATTTCTTCTTTGATTGCCAAAGCTGCCGTCACCAGAACCTGCGTTCGGTGCATCCGGCTTGGAAACCTGTTCCCGTTCTGGTGCCTTGTTCTGCTGCAACTGCATTGTCAGCAACATCCGAATGGTATCTTCCTTAATGGAAGCAACCATTGCATCGAACATTTCAAAGCCTTCATACCGATATTCCACAACCGGGTTCTGCTGACCATATGCACGCAGACCAATTCCCTTCTTCAGCTCGCTCATATCATCAATATGTGCCATCCACTTGGTATCGACTACCTTCAGCATGACAACCCGCTCCAGTTCTCGAATGACATCGGAACCATACTGCTCTTCCCGTGCAGTATAAAGTGTCTTTGCCTTTTCTGTCAGAGTTTCCACCAATTCCTCAACGGTCAGTTTCTCCAGCTCTTCGCCCTCATACTGCAAGTCATTTTCATCTGTAATCCAGCCAAGGAAATGATCACGCAAACCAACCAAATTCCACTGTTCCCGATCCACCACTTCTTCGCTGATGTACTGCTTTACAGTATCTCGAATCAGTTCTTCCATCATCTTCAAAATGCTGTCATGGAGATCTTCGCCGTCCAGTACCTGCTGCCGTTCCTTATAAATGATCTCACGCTGCGTATTCATAACATCGTCATAGTTCAAAACGTTCTTACGAATACTAAAGTTTCTGCCTTCTACCTTTTTCTGAGAGGACTCAATAATCTTGGACAGGGACTTACTTTCAATCGGTGTATTTTCATCCACATTCAGCGTCCGCATCAGATTTTCCAGACGGTCGCCGGCGAATACTCGCATCAGGTCATCTTCTACTGACAGGAAGAATCGGCTTTCCCCTTCGTCACCCTGACGACCGGAACGACCACGCAGCTGATTGTCAATTCTTCTGGATTCATGCCGTTCTGTACCCAAAATATACAGACCGCCTGCTTCCTTGACTGCTACTGCCTTTTCCTTCACCTCTGCACCAAACTTCCGGTAAAGTTCCTGATATTCTTCTCTGGCTGCCAATACTTCTTCGTTATCCGTATCAGCATAACCGATTGCTTCGTTGATAATGTCCTCTGGATACTCCTTTTTCCGCATTTCTGCACGAGCCAGAAATTCTGCATTACCACCAAGCATAATATCCGTACCACGACCTGCCATGTTGGTTGCGATGGTCACAGCACCCAGTTTACCAGCCTGTGCGACAATTTCAGCTTCCTTTGCATGGTATTTTGCATTCAAAACTTCATGCGGAATGCCTTTCTTCTTCAACATTGCAGAAAGCAATTCTGACTTTTCAATCGAAATCGTACCAACCAGAACCGGTTGTCCTTTTTCGTGGCATTCGATAATCTGTTCAATAATGGCACGATATTTCGCCGCTTCTGTCCGATAAACCAAATCATTATGATCAATTCTCTGTACTGGCTTATTAGTTGGTACAGCGATAACATCCAACTTATAAATTTCACGGAATTCATCTTCCTCTGTCATTGCCGTACCCGTCATACCAGAAAGCTTATTATACAGACGGAAATAGTTCTGGAAGGTAATGGTTGCCAATGTCTTGGATTCCCGCATCACCTTTACGCCTTCCTTGGCTTCAATCGCCTGATGCAGACCATCATTAAACCGTCTGCCCAGCATCTTACGACCGGTAAATTCATCAATGATGACAACCTCGCCGTCTTCTACGATATAGTCAATGTCCTTCCGCATAACGCCATTTGCCTTCAACGCCTGATTGATATGGTGCAGCAAAGTCATGTTTTCCGGTGCCATCAGATTATCAATCGCAAAATAATCTTCTGCCTTCTTTACACCAAGACGGGTAATGGTTGCCGTCTTTGCCTTTTCGTCAATGATATAATCCGCACTTTCATTGGCATCTTCCTGATCCTGCTTGCTGTCCATCTCGACTACCTTTGTCGGTGTCAATATCTTTGCAAACTTATCCACAACGCTATACAAAGAAGTAGACTTATCGCCACGACCGGAAATGATCAACGGGGTTCTTGCCTCATCAATCAGAATGGAGTCCACTTCGTCGACGATGGCAAAATTATGCTCTCGCTGTACCTTGTCCTTTTTATAGATGACCATGTTATCACGCAGATAATCAAAGCCCAATTCATTATTCGTACCATATGTAACATCACATGCATAGGCTGCACGCCGTTCATCGTTGGTTAGACCATGCAAAATACAGCCGACTGTCAATCCCAAGAACCGCAGTACTTTGCCCATTTCATCAGACTGTGTTTTCGCCAGATAGTCATTTACCGTTACAACATGTACGCCCTTGCCCGGCAGTGCATTCAAATAGGAAGCCACGCAGGCAACCAACGTTTTACCTTCACCGGTTTTCATTTCTGCAATTCTTCCCTGATGCAGAACGATGGCACCAATCAACTGTACCGGAAACGGCTTCTTGCCCAACACACGGTCAGCTGCCTCTCGAACCGTTGCCAGTGCTTCTGGAATCATGGAATCCAGTGTTTCCCCAGCTTCGAGCCGATCCCGAAACTCCTGTGTTTTTCCTTTCAGTTCTGCATCGGTCAATGCCTTATATTCTTCGTCCAGTGCCAGAACTTTGTCTTTTATCGGTTCAATACGTGAAAGTTCTCTTGTACTGTAAGAGCCAAACAATTTACTAAATATTCCCATCGGATTACCGCCTTTTCCTGTAAATATACAAGTATCAGTATAACACACTGCTTCGTATTTGTCAATTCTTTTTTTTAATTTCACATTATGGGTATCAAATTTCAATCTTTTCCGCTCATTTGCTGTGTCTGACAGAATGGACAGAAATCCCGCATCGGACATACATTACAGAGTGGTTTTCTTGCCCGACAGACATCCCGACCGAACTGCACCACACGGTGACAGAAATCAGAAGACCGTTCCGGCGGAATCAGTGGTCGCAAATCTCGTTCCACTTTCTCCGGCTCTTTGTAAGCTGTCAAACCCAGTCTCCCCATAATCCGAATAAAATGCGTATCTGTGACAATGGCTGGCTGCCCATACACATCGCCTAAAATTAAATTGGCTGTTTTTCGTCCGACACCCGGCAGGGTTAGCAATTCTTCCATCGTATCCGGAATTCTGCCGTTATAAACAGTAAGCAAACGAATCGCCATTTCTTTGATGCTTTTTGCTTTTGTGTGATAGAAGCCGCAGGGTTTCACTGCCTGTTCCAGTTCCTCCAGATTGGCATTTGCAAAGGACTCCAAGGTAGGATACTGCTGGAACAGTGTTTTTGTAACAATATTCACTCGTGCATCCGTACACTGTGCGGAAAGCCGCACAGAAATCAGCAATTCATATGGTTTTTCATATTGCAAAGCACAAACGGATTCCGGATATTGTTCCTCTAACACCTCACAGGCTCGCAATGCCGTTTCTTGTTTTGTCATAAAAAAATCCTCCTTTTTATTGATTATACCATAGTCCTAAGCATTTTTCCAGTCCCATTTTTCGTTTTTGTAAAAAAGTAGGGGGTTCTCATCAGAAACAGTTCATTTTTTCGTTGACAACGGGAATTCGACGAGAATGCATTCTACCGCTGCCAATCACAAACTGTGCCGGCAGAATCGCTTCGCTCTCTGCCTGTGCCTATGTGCGTTCCATTAAAAGAAAAAGCAACCGCCTTCCTTTCCGGAAAAACGGCTGCTTTCTCTGTTTTGAGATCTGTTTTTTCACTTTTCTATCTTAGAGATTACTGTAACTCATCAGATATTCATCTACTGCTCTGGCAGCTTCCCTGCCCTCTCGAATTGCCCAGACAACCAGTGACTGTCCCCTGTGCATATCACCGGCAGTAAACACCTTTTCCACATTCGTTTGATAGGTATCCGGCGACGCAGTCGCAACATTCGTTCTGGCATTCAGATTCACACCAAACGCCTCTGCCACATAGGACTGTGCACCTAAGAAACCAGCTGCGATCAGAACCAAATCTGCCTGCAATACCTGCTCACTGCCCGGAATTTCTTCCATTCGCATCCGTCCGGTTTTCTCATCCCGTACTGATTGCAGTTTAATGGTTTCCACTGCACGTACATGACCACTGTCATCCGGCAAAAAACGTTTTACTGTTGTTTGATAAATTCTCGGATCATGCCCAAAAACTGCAATGGCTTCTTCCTGCCCATAATCTGTCTTGCACACTCTCGGCCACTCCGGCCACGGGTTATTTTCTGCCCGCTGATCCGGCAGCTTCGGCATCATTTCCAACTGAATGACCGACTTACAGCCGTGCCGAATAGAAGTGCCGACACAGTCATTCCCGGTATCACCGCCGCCAATGACAATAACATTTTTATACTTTGCACTGATAAAATAACCATCTGACAAATTGGAGTTCATCAGACTCTTTGTCGTTGCCTTCAAAAATTCTACCGCATAGTAAATGCCCTTAGACTCTCTGCCCGGTGCATTGATATTTCTTGGATTCGAGGAACCGCACGCCAGAATCACAGCATCATACTCTGCCTGAATCTGCTCTGCGGAAATATCTCTGCCAACATCTATGCCGGTTTTAAACACCACGCCCTCCTGTTCCATCAGAGCAATGCGGCGTTCTATCACGGTCTTTTCCAGTTTCATATTCGGAATTCCATACATCAGCAGACCACCAACACGGTCTTCCCGCTCATATACCGTAACAGAATGTCCACGCCGATTCAGCTGCAAGGCTGCTGCCAGACCGGAAGGACCAGAACCAATGATCGCTACTTTCTTTCCTGTCCGAACCTTTGGAATTCTTGGTTTCATAAAACCATTTTCATAAGCCGATTCAATGATGGCATATTCGTTTTCCTTTACTGTAACTGGATCACCATATAAACCGCAGGTACAAGCTTTTTCACAAAGTGCCGGACACACTCTGGAGGTAAACTCCGGAAAACAGTTTGTCAACAGCAGCCGTCTGGCTGCATCCTCCATTCTGCCTTTATAGACTAACTCATTCCACTCCGGACAGAGATTGTTCAACGGACAGCCTGATACCATGCCCATAATTGGCTTGCCGTTCTGGCAGAAGGGAACGCCGCAATCCATACAGCGTGCTCCCTGCTTCTGCCGTTCTTCCAGATTCAACGGCGTGTGAAACTCTCGATAGGTCTTAATGCGTTCGAGCGGCTCCTGCCCCGGATTCTCCACTCGCTCATATTCCAGAAATCCCGTTGCTTTTCCCATGATACGCCCTCCTGCTCACTTTGTATTCACATAGAATGCTTCGATCTTTGCTTCTTCCTGTGGCAATCCCTGATCCATAAACTGCCGGATGGAGCGGAGCATCTTTGCATAATCATGTGGTACAATTTTCTTAAACTTCGGTAAATACACATCAAACTGATCCAAAATTTCCTGTCCTCTTGCAGAGTGTGTCCGTGCAACATGTTCTGTAATCAGATTCTTCAGCTGTGCAATATCCTCTGGATGTGTTACCTTACTAAAGCCAACCAATGCCTTATTCAGCTTGGTGTACAAATCGCTTTCCTCATCCAGTACGTAAGCAATACCACCACTCATACCAGCTGCAAAGTTCTTACTGGTTTTGCCCAAAATCACAGCACAGCCACCGGTCATATATTCACAACCATGATCGCCGACGCCTTCTACCACAACCGTTGCACCAGAGTTCCGCACACAGAATCGTTCACCAGCAACACCCGCAACAAATGCCTTACCACTGGTTGCACCAAATAATGCAACATTGCCAATGATAATATTCTCATCTGCCTTGAACTTTGCATCCTTTGGCGGATATACTACCAGCGTACCACCGGAAAGTCCCTTGCCGAAGTAGTCGTTGCTGTCCCCCTCCAGTTCCAAGGTCAGACCCTTTGGAATAAAGGCACCAAAGCTCTGTCCGCCGGAGCCTTTGCACTGCAAGGTAAACATATCTTCCTCCAGTGTATTGTAATACTTTCTTGTAATTTCTGCCCCAAACAGTGTTCCGAGTGTCCGATTCAAATTGCTGACATTGAGTTTCATCGTTTTCTTCTGCTTCTTTGCCAAAGCTTCCTGCATTGCCGGAATAATAGTGGTTTCATCAATCGTTTCTGCCAGCTTGAAATCAAACACATCCTTCGGGTGGAAATGCTGCGGCACACTCTTTTTCCCAGCGTATGGATTAGAGAGAATGGTAGACATATCAATCTTGCTCTCTCTTGTACCATCAGAGAAGGTTCTCTGCTTCAGCAAGTCGGAACGACCAATCAATTCATCTAAGGTGCGAACACCAAGCTTTGCCATGTACTCCCGCATCTCTTGGGCAATAAACCGCATGAAATTGATGACATATTCCGGCTTTCCCTTGAACCGCTTCCGCAGTTCTGGATTCTGTGTTGCCACACCTGCCGGACAGGTATCCAGATTGCAGACACGCATCATCACACAGCCCATTGTTACCAATGGTGCAGTTGCAAAACCATATTCTTCCGCACCCAGCATCGCTGCAATGATGACATCCCGTCCGGTCATCATTTTGCCGTCTGTTTCAATGACTACTTTAGACCGCAAGCCGTTCATAATCAATGTCTGATGGGTTTCTGCAAGGCCCAGTTCCCACGGCAGACCGGCATTGTGAATGGAGCTGCTCGGTGCTGCACCGGTACCGCCATCATAACCAGAAATCAGAATGACACCAGCACCAGCCTTTGCAACACCAGCTGCAATTGTACCAACGCCTGCTTCCGATACCAGCTTGACGGAAATTCTTGCCCGTTTATTGGCATTTTTCAGGTCATAAATCAGCTGTGCCAAATCTTCAATGGAGTAAATATCGTGGTGCGGCGGTGGAGAAATCAGTGCCACACCCGGTGTGGAATGTCTGGTCTTCGCAATCCATGGATATACTTTCTTTGCCGGCAGGTGTCCACCTTCCCCCGGCTTTGCACCTTGTGCCATCTTAATCTGAATTTCCTTCGCAGAGGTCAGATATTTCGAGGTCACGCCGAACCGTCCGGAAGCTACCTGCTTGATGGCAGAACATTTATCTACCGCACTGCCGGAAGTCACGATTCGCTCTAAATCTTCGCCGCCCTCACCGCTGTTGGACTTGCCGCCAATGCGGTTCATTGCCATTGCCATACATTCATGGGCTTCCTGCGAAATCGAACCGTAGGACATTGCACCGGTTTTAAATCGCCGCATAATGCTTTCCACACTTTCGACTTCTTCCAGTGGAATACCGCCGTCTTCTGCAAACTGGAAATCCAGTGTACTCCGCAATGTGACATGCTTATTTTCCGCATCCAGACATGCGGTATATTGTTTAAAGAGATTGTAATCATCCCGCCAAGTTGCCTGCTGTAGCAGATGAATCGTTTCCGGATTATACAAATGCTCTTCCTGATTGCTTCTTGCCTTATGTGTACCGACGCTTCGTACCTCATCCTCTGTCATCAGACCGTTCGGGTCAAAGGCTGCATTATGCAGTGCCAACGAACGATTGCTGATGTCATTCAAATCAATGCCACCAATTCTGCTGACAGTATCCGGGAAGAAGGCATCACAGACAGATTTTGCAATTCCCAGTGCTTCAAAAATTTTAGAGCCTTGGTAAGACTGAATGGTAGAAATGCCCATCTTAGAAGCAATCTTGACAATACCAGTTACCACAGCATTGATATATGCCTTGCTTGCCTGTGAATAGTCCTTATCCAACTCACCAGTATTGGTCATTTCATACAGGGTATCCAATGCCAAATACGGATTGACAGCACTTGCACCAAAACCCAGCAAGGTTGCAAAATGATGTACCTCTGTCGGTTCTGCGGTTTCCACGATGATAGAAACTGCTGTATTCTTTCTGGTTCTAACCAGATAAGTTTCCAGTGCCGCCACTGCTAACAAAGACGGAATTGCAAGATGTTCTTTATCCACCCCTCGATCCGTCAGAATCAAAATAGCTGCACCAGCATCGTGTGCGGCATCTGCCTGTGCATACAAATTGGAAATGGCATCTGCAAGGGATACATCCTTGGTATACAACATGGAAATATCCGCTGTCTGCAAGCCCTCAATATTGGCTCCCCGAATTTTCATCAAATCCAAGCTGGTCAGAACCGGGTTTTCCACTTTCAATACCCGACAGTTCCGCTCTTCTTCCTTGAGCAGATTTCCAGCAGCACCCAAATAAACGGTTGTATCGGTAATCACAGATTCCCGAATCGCATCAATCGGCGGATTGGTCACCTGTGCAAACAACTGCTTAAAATAATCAAACAGCGGCGGATTCTTCTTGGAAAGCGGTGGAATCGGCACATCGACACCCATTGCTGCGGTTGGCTCACCACCGTTGAGTGCCATTGGAATCATCATGCTGTACATGGTTTCGTAAGTATAGCCAAATGCACGCTGCAATCGTTTCAGTTCTGCACCATGATACCGGCAGGGACGCTTATTCGGAATCTTCAGTTCTGCCAGTGGATACAGATTGTGATCCAGCCATTCTCCATATGGCTGCCGTTTTGCATAGTCATTTTTCAGGGTTTCATCCTCAATCAGCTCACCCTTGACCGTATCCACCAGCAACATTTTACCCGGATGCAAACGTTCTTTTTTCACAATCACATCAGATGGAATATCCAGTGCACCAACTTCAGAAGAAAGAATCAGATAGCGGTTGCCATTTCCATCATCCGTCAGATAATAACGGGACGGCCGCAGACCATTTCTGTCCAGTACTGCCCCCATAATATCACCATCTGAGAAGATAATAGATGCCGGACCGTCCCACGGTTCCATCATCGTTGCATAGTACTGATAAAAGGCTTTCTTTTCCCGGCTCATGGTTGGAATATGCTGCCATGGTTCCGGAATAGTTGCCATAACTGCCAGCGGCAGATCCATACCAGACATCATCATGAATTCCAGTGTATTATCCAACCGTGCAGAGTCAGAACCTTTCACATCCAGCATTGGTACAATATCTTTCATCCGATCGCCCAGTGCCTCGCTTTTCAGGATACTCTCCCGGCTGAGCATCTTATCGACATTCCCAGTAATCGTATTGATTTCGCCATTGTGTACCATCATACGATTCGGATGGGAACGCTGCCAGCTCGGATTGGTATTGGTACTAAAACGAGAGTGTACAATACCAATTGCAGAATGGTAATCCGGACTGTTCAAATCCTCGTAGAACAGACGCAGTTGTTTTACCAAAAACATCCCCTTATATACAATGGTACGGCTGGAGCAGGATACCACATACGTTTCAGTCTCCCGCTTTTCAAATACCATTCTTGCAACGTAAAGCTTGCGGTCAAAGGCAATTCCCTTTTCGCAGTCCTTCGGCTTCTTAATAAATGCCTGCATGATATGTGGCATACTTTCCAACGCTTTGGAACCCAAAACAGATGGATTTACTGGAACTTCTCTCCAGCCGAGGAACTCCAGCTTTTCTTCTTTCAGAACCTGTTCAAAGGTTTTCATCGCCTTCTCATATTTTGCCTTCGCCTGCGGAAAGAAAAACATGCCGATACCATATTCTCGCTTGCCGCCAATTGAAATATTTAATTCTTTTGCGACCTTAGAAAAATAAGTGTGCGAAATTTGCAGCAGGATGCCGACACCGTCACCGGTCTTGCCTTCTGCATCCTTACCAGCTCTGTGTTCCAGTGTTTCCACAATCCGCAGTGCATTGTCCACAACACTGCGGTCTGTTTCTCCTTTCATGTTGACAACTGCACCAATACCGCAGTTTTCATGTTCAAAGCGTGGGTCATATAAACCCTGTGCCGGAAATGGTGCTTGTTCTCTATAATTATCCATAAGCCTTTGCTCCTTATCGTTTTTTCCCGTAGCAGACGAAAAAATAGAAAACGCCCGTAAAGATATGGTACATTTTCCACATCCTTACGAGCGTCATTGCTCTTCTCATTTTATTTTTATCTTTTCGTCTGTGCGAATTGACTGTATTTATTATACAGGATTCTACGCAATTTGTCAATAGTAAAATTTGATTTTTTCCTAAGAAAAATAAGTTTTTTCTTCTTTTTCTTTCTTTTTCACATTTTTGCTTTAAAAACAAACGAATTTCAAATAAAAAAGAATGGGGAAGCATGATTTTCCGGGTTTTCACTTAAAGAAAAAAAGGTGTACATATGTACGCACTCACTGTACACATGTACATTCTTCTGCGACAAATCACCATTACCGATTATCAACCGACTCCGGATAAAGGTCATGGTGCGTCAGCCGTTCCCATGCAACCTGCTCCCACTTGGTATTTGGCATTCCATAATTGCAATACGGATCAATGGAAATACCGCCTCTCGGTAGAAACTTACCCCATACTTCAATATAACGTGGGTGCATCAAGTCAATTAAGTCATTCATGATAATATTGACGCAATCCTCATGAAAATCACCATGGTTCCGAAAACTGAACAGATACAGCTTCAGGGACTTACTTTCTACCATAATTTTATCCGGCACATAGGAAATATAGATGGTTGCAAAGTCTGGCTGACCCGTAATCGGACAGAGGCTGGTGAATTCCGGGCAATTGAATTTGACAAAGTAATCCCGATCTGGATGCTTATTCACAAATGTTTCAAGCATTTGCGGTGCATAATCACTGGGATAAGCCGTGTGCTGGTTCCCCAGTAAAGTAACACCGTTGGTTTCTTCTTTTGTTCTTCCGCTCATTGTCATTGTCCTTTCTGCATTTACTTTCTTATTCCCCTTAGCAATGGATCTTCTACGCCATTCGCCTGAAAAGCTGCTCTCCGATCCCGACATGTCCCACAAACGCCGCACGGCTGCTCGCCGCCTTCATAACAGCTCCATGTCAGTTCATAAGGTACCCCCAGTTCCAATCCTTTTTTCACAATGTCTTTTTTTGTCCATGTCACAAACGGTGCTTCTATCCGCAGTTTTTTTCCACTGCCCTCATAAATTGCCGTCTGCATCGCCGCATTGAAAACAGTGCTGCAATCTGGATAAGCATTGCCAGCTGCATCATCTGCGTGTGGTCCATAATAGATGACCTCACAATCGTTAGAAATTGCCACGCTGGCAGCAGATGCTAAGAACAGCCCATTCCGAAACGGCACATACGTAGAAACCGGACTGCCGTTTGTCTTTTCCAGCTGTTCTGCATAGCTTTCCTTTGGAATCTCCTCGGTAGAACCCGCAAGCAAGCTGCAATTAGAATCTGCAAAAATGGTAGTCAAATCCAACTGTTTCCACGCTACACCATAATGGGCAACGACTTTTTGTGCTGCTGCTAATTCTTTTTTATGTTTCTGACCATAGGAAATCGACAGTGCCAGTACTTCTTCTGCACCGTATTTCTCCACTGCCAGTGCCAATGCCGTTGTACTATCCACACCACCGCTAAATAATACCATTGCTTTCATAGCTCCGCTTCCTTTCTCTTCTTAATCCATGACCCTTTGCTGCAATGCTGCATCCGTCTCAAATGCACCACAAAATGTGGTAGTGGTTGTCACTGCCGGCACATTGCGAATGCCCCTTGCTGTCATACAACTATGAGAACCCGTAATCACTACCCCAACATCCGGTGTTTCAGCAGCCTCCATGACAATTTCTGCAATATCCTGTCCCAACCGCTCCTGCAATTGCAACCGCTTTGCTGCCATATCACAAATTCTCGCCACTTTGCTCAGTCCCAACACTTTCCCATGTGGTACATAGGAAACATTGACATGCATGTCATACATCAATGCCATGTGATGTTCACAGTAACTGAACACGCTAATGTCTTTGATGGTCACAACCGTTTGTCCAGCATCTGTTTCTGGTTTGGAAAAGGTTTTTCCAAACATCTGTGCAATCTCATGGTTGCTGTACTGCATCCCTGCAAAGACTTCTGCATACATTCTTGCCACTCGTTCCGGTGTTTCCTGCAAACCCTCTCGATTCGGATCATCGCCCAATGCCTTCAAAATGCCTTTTACATGGTAGGCGATTGCTTCTGTATCAATCGTCATTTCTGCCGCTTCCTTTCTTCTTTTCATGTAAGTTCGACGAGAATGCATGCTACTGCTGCCAATCACAAACTGTGCCGGCAGATCCGCTTCGCTCTCTGCCTATGTCCGCTGTCTGCCCTGTTTCCATATTCAAATTTGCAGCCGAATTACTCTAAATTTCTACATTCCGCATCGCTTTGTTATTTTAGAGGACAAATAACGGTAGCTTATTTCTCAATTCGTTATCTTGTCTAACTCGTTTTCTCTGCAAGGGGGACAGTGCCATTCGGCAGATAGAACGCTCTCATCAAACTCACGTTCTTTTATTACACACCACGTGCCTGCGGATCCCAGATATATTTATGCAGCTGTAATTGCAGCCGTACGCCATTGAAACGATGCTGCATCAGAAATGCAACAATTTCCTGTGGATCTATCGCACCAAAAACCGGACTGAAATATACATGACAGCGTTTGGTCAATTCATACTGTTGAATCACTTCTGCCCCTCGCTCCAAATCTGTCAGCGATCCTACGACCAATTTTACTGTATCCTGTGGTTGCAGCAGTGCCAGATTCTCTAGGTTCATCTGTGCCTCCATCCCGCTGGACGGTAATTTATAGTCCATCGTAAAAATCGGTCGTGGCTGTATCGCTGCAAATGGCTGTAAGGCAATGCTGCCGTTTGTTTCAATTTCCAGTGACAGGGTTGATTCAGCAGTAATGGCAGCAATTAGCACTTCCACATGTGGCGTTCGCAGCGGTTCTCCACCGGTCAGTGTAACATTTCGAATACCAGTCTGTAAAATTGCCTGTACAATTTCCTCTGCGGTTTGCAGGGAATAGGAAACATTCTCCTGATTCGCCCACTGTGTGTCACAATAGCTACAATGCAGATTACAACCGCAAAGCCGTACGAAAACCGCCAATTCTCCGGCTCGTGTCCCCTCTCCGTTAATACTGATAAACTGCTCTGCAACCCGAAATTTTATTTCCATCTGATTTATGCCTCCCCATAAGCAGCACAGTTATCCGGTGTTTCATAAACCACTACTTTCCTCACCGGCAGACCCTGCTGTTGCAGTAACTGAAAAAAATGCTTTGCAAAACATTCTGCTGTTGGACGAAACGGTACTGAAATTAAACGAAATTGCTCTGCCTGCAATGCCTGCACAGTTGTTTGCCGCAGCGAACCTTCCTCATAAATCAAAGCATGGTCATAGTACTCTGCCAGTTGCCGTAGTGCCTTCTTTAAGTCCCCGAAATCCATCAGCATGCCTCGACAAACACCGTCTGCCTGCAAATCTTCCTGTGCTACGACCATCTCAATCGTCCAGCGATGTCCATGCAGATTGGCACACTTTCCTTCATAACCGCTTAAAAAATGGGCACTATCAAACGCTGCTCTTGCTTTGAGCTGATACATATTTATTTTCCTCTTTTCTATCGGCACCAAAAAAGCGGACTTTCTTTAAAAGAAAGACCGCCTGTTTTTCCGCTATGATAACAGACTTGCTGCCTGTCACCCAGTTTGAAATTTTGGCAGCCCTAGTTTTATTTATCGACAGGATGGTGCAAATGAACTGTCGTTTTTTTGATTATAGCACATTGCATACCGCTTGTCAACCATAAAAAGTGCTGTAAAAAGCTCTTTAAACGCTTGATTTTTATAAAATAAATCCCGTCAAGGCCACGATTTACCGTAGCACTGACGGGATATTTTGTTCTAAAAGGACTTTTTACATTCCTTTCCCTTTTCATTTTTCAGGATAGAAATGGATATCCAATTATACCATTATTCCATAGACGGCAGTTCAGTAATCAACAGGATTACAAAGTCAACCAGTGTCGCACCATCTTTTTCATTAACAGTTGCTGTGCCATCCGCTTGGTTACAGTTTGCATTCGCCATCTGTGGATCAGACAACGTAATCTGTTTTGCCAAATACTTATTCAAAGTAATTGCATCCAGCAGGTCTACCTTACCATCCATATTTACATCACCAAACTGAACCTGCTGTGTTTTTGTAGTTTCTGTGGTGGTTTCCTCTGTACTAGTTGTAGTGAAAGTGGTTTCTGTTGCAGTGGTAGTTGTTTCCGTTTCGGTTGTAGTTTCTGTTGTTGTAGTAGTTGTTTCTGCACCACCATTATCCGGAATATATGCTGCGTTCAATGCAACCTTTGTAACATCTGCTGCTTCTCCAGCTCCATCATTTGCCCACCAAACTTGCACTTCACCACTGGTCTGCTTCTGTGCTTCTGCAACAATTTTTGCAATGGTGCCCTCATCTGTCACTTCATCCGCACCATTATTGTAGGTAACATTAAACAAATCTTTGTTCAAATCTACAAGCGTTTCACCAGATTTTGCGGTTTCCCATTTGTAGGATACCCAGTAATCTGTACCATCTACCGTTACAGAAATGCCGAGACAGCCATTGGCAAATGCAATGTCCTTACCAAGATCTAAAATCAGATGTACTTCATCTCCCATCGGCAGACTAAAGCTAATCTTATAATTGTCGCCACTCTTCTTTACAGTTGCCATAATCGCATTTTCGATCTTTTCGGTCGTTGTAGTGACTGTAGTGGTCTTAGTGGTTGAAGTTGTCGTTTGCCCTTCTTTGGTTGTTGTAGTGATAACAGTACCACCATTGGTGTAGAGGTTTTCCGGCAATTCATCCAGTGTGATACAGTAATCGCTCTGGTACATCTCAACCAAATCCTCTACCTTGTTAAAGATTGGATTTGACAGGAAATTTGTATTATCCGAACCGCCATCATACCATGGACAGAAATATAGCCATCCAGCCTTTTCCATCTGAATGTTTTCCAGCGTTGGAATGCTGTCGTTTTCTGCCATTGCGACCATCTTCTTACCACCGTACTGTTCTACCAAACTATAAAATGTACTGCCGATCGCACTGTCATTATGTACCAAAACAGCATTGCCGGTAGACCAGTCTGTACAGTTGTATTTATCATAAGCAACGAGGTCTACATATTCCTCACCCGGATACCAGTCGGTAGAGGTATCATATGTATAGCTGTTCCATTCCCAAATCAGGTTGTGCAGACCATAATCTTCTGTCAGTGTTTTGTAGGTGAGTTTCCATAGTTCCTTATAAACGGCAGAACCAGACTTGCCCCACCAGAACCAAGATTGATCTTCACCACCACCGCCTTCTGCTTCATGCAATGGACGGAGAATCAGCGGTACATTGGCATCCTGCAATTTTTGAATCTGTTCTGCCAGTGCTTTCAAGCAGAGCATATAATATTCCCGTTCCTTTGTACCTTCTTCCAAAACCTTGGAGGTATCGAAATCAGTAGTTGGGATTGTGTGTGCATTGTCTTCCCAAACCGCATAAGTAGCTTGACTATAGTCTACTTTACTGCCCAGTGTATAATTTGCAAAATTCTTTGGTACTGTCACATGCCAAGAAGCTGTAATAATACCATTCTTGTTCTTTGCCCAATCAATCATTCTGTCAACAGTTCCGTCTTCGCTGCCGTACAAAATATTAGCACAATTCAGAAAATCAAAGCCACGAATTGCTGGCTGCTCTCCAGTCTTTTCCTGAATGTAATTGAACTCATATTCAAAATCATGCGGACCATACATGTAAATTTCCTGCTGTCCAGAGAGAATGTTTTTACCATAAACACTTGCCAAATAATTCATCAAGGACTGTGTTTCAGAAGTTGCACTCTTATCAGAAAGCACGCTGCTTGCGGTCAATTCCGGATAAACTGGTTCTGTTAAAGTCAGGTAATCCAGTTTTGTCCAGCCCCAGTAGCTGACAATTTCGATGGTGTTTTCACCAGCTTCCAGCTTCACTGTTGTAATTTTGGATTCCTTGAAAGTAGCCTGATTGGAAAAGGCGATATCCGACTGCGGTGTACCATTGATATTCATCTTCTGTGTCTTTGCACCACCGTCTGTTGCGTAACAAACATTTACATCATACATACCGGCTTTTTCCACATTGACTTTGACGGTCAAGGTATCACCTGCATCTTTCAGGTGTACAATTTTCCCGCCGCTCGTACCTGCTGCTTCTTCTACTACTGTAGTAGAACCAGTAATCGTACCATCCTCAAACTCATACTTGACAGCATCTGCTGCTGCACCGGAAAAAAGCGATGATAAACAAACAGCATTGACTGCCATTGTTGCTGCCAGACTGGCTGCAAACAGTTTTTTACTACGTCTCATAAAGTACCTCCATATTTATTGTGTTCTATTTCCTGCAAATTGCATAATTTTCATACACACTTTTAGTCTTATTTTACTATATCAGCACGATACTGTCAATAAAAAAGCCCACGGTCTCATAAAAATCTATGTATTTCACAAAAAATGAGCTTTGTTTTTGTAATAAATTTACAAAATAGGAAGAATGTTTGCGATATAAAATATATTTAAATTTTATTAGAAATGCAATGAAAAACGACTACAACAATTCTATAGAATCATGTCAATAAAAGTCACACATACCATAAATTGCATTTTATATGAAAATAAGACACGAAAAATAATTCTTCTTTGCTTTAAAAACTGTAAAAATTGTTGTAAAATAAAATAAAATCTGACATCGAATAGATACGGAAAGGAAGACAATCCATAAATGAAGAATCAAATTACACTAAATGGTATCCAGAATATTCTTATGGAAAACTGTGTACATCCACTGGACAGCTCCTGTTTTCTACAATTGTTATTTCTGGAAGTCTTGGAAAAAAACTATATTCAAAAAAGAATTATTTCCCCTTCTTCCTGTCAGGCATTTCTAAATGGTAACATCAAGATCAACAAAGACGGAAACCGTGTCTATGCCAATATCAGAATTACAAAAATCCTAAAGGAAAAACTATTCTGTGCAGATATCACACAGATGGAACAAAATGAAACTCTTCACAGAATCGCTTATAATTTGGAACGAATTCTAGTACAGGTCAATGTCCCAGACTGGCACATCACCATTCAAAATGCACTTTCTATACTTACAGAAGAAAATACATATTACCCTATATTTTATAAATCATTAACGTCACTACAACAAAAGAAAAAAGAAGCACGTGCTCTTGCTGCCATGATTTCTCTTGCAATTTTTCAGGAGACACTGCCAGAAATCTTTCCATGGGTTCAGCCCACCACGAAAAACAACGTACTGCCTGTTGCAATCACAACAACGGATTCCCCATCCGGTCTGACAAATAAAATGCGACAGACTGCCATGCAGATGCTAAACACGGCTGCGGAAGAACAGGGGCGAATGCTGGCATTTCGCAACGTCAAGCATAAAATTGATATGCCTGGTATTGGGAATATTCTCTCTACCGCTCTGGGCGTGCAAAAAAATCACATTCACTCTATGCTGGTCAAAAATGAGGATGATACCAGCGAATCCCTGCGTTCCCTCTTTACTTCACCACCATATGACAATATCATGCTGACAGGGGTCGGCGGCTCTGGGAAAACTTTTATGCTGCTGGATTTAGGAGAATATTTGCTGCAAAATGACAGTCCTTTGATTCCTGTCTATATTCCGCTGAATTTGCTCAATCGCAGCAGCATTGGCGAACAAGGCAATCCCATTACCCATTATTTTTCACAATGCCTTGGTGGGAAAAAAATGACTACAGCCGCAAATCTGCTGCACTGGATGAAAACAAAACAGCAATCTATCTTGTTCTTCCTGCTGGACGGCTACAATGAAATTACCAGTGAAATTGCAAAGAATCATCTCATTCTGGAAATCAAGGAGATGAAACGACTCTTTCCGGCAGTACGATTTCTTATTACCAGCCGAAACAATCTTTCAGAATGTTTTTCCACTGGCGGAGAACTGCCGTTTTTCTGTAAACGAGTCAATCCTCTGCAAGATACACACATTAAACTTTTTCTGGAACGACAGTTTGGCAAACAGAAAGCAGAACAGGAATGGCATCAGCTAATCTCTACAAAATTCATTGATATTCTCCGCAGTCCAATGGCACTTGCGATGTACGCCTACACCTTACAAAATGATCCCCTACTGAATGTGCCACTTCCCTATCCCAAACCAGAAACAATCGGCGAACTGATCGGCAACTTTATTGAGCAAGTTAAACGAACGCCAACCCTGAACGGCAGTCCAACAGAACAGGAACAGGCGGGTTACACCATGCAGATTTTATATTACATTTCTTATTGTATGACAAGAAACGGCAGTTTCCGCATGGATGCCTTCTCCATTAAAAATTCCCTGAAAGACGCTGTTTCTTTTTACCATCAACTACCGAATGATAAAATGCCATCAGACTTTACCAAACAGTTTTGGGATGTGGAAAAAAAGATGGGATTTTTAATTTATCCACAACATGCCGATCAGGATTACCGATTCTATCACCAAAACTTCCGTGACTATTTTTATGCTAATTTCCTACTGGAAATATTACAGACATCTCTTCACTTCTATACAGATTATCAGCAACCAAAAGAAGCAAAAGAACTAATTTACCGCTTTTTCTCTGAGCCCATTCCAAATGAAATTCTACAATTTTTAGGAGAAATCACATTGGAGCGTCTCTATCTGCCCGGTGAAAAGCGAATGCAGGACGGCAAGCGTTCCTTACTGGAACGTGCCCTGCAAATTCTAAGGGGCGTTCCCGCAGACGAAAAAACAAGGATTGCCATTGATCAGCTCATTACAGCCGCAAAACGCTCTCGTCACCAAAACCTCAGTACATTCTGCTTTGATGGACTGGATTTACAATCGGTTAACCTCAATGGTGTACAACTTTATGATATTCGCTGCGGTCAGTTGACTACCGCTTCCTTTTCAGACGCCCATCTCACCGAATACACATTTCAACCGCTCGGTCATTCTGCTGCTGTCCATACCTTCTGCACCATTGGAGACACGCTTCTCTCTATCTCAGGCAGCGGCATCTGGTGTTATCATATACCCACCCAACAATTTCGATTTGCTGCCTCTTATGATGGTACATTCGTCACAGGATCAACCTATGCAGCATTGCACAAACTCCTGCTGACGGGCGACAAAAACGGACGGCTCTGCTTCTGGAAATGTACAGAACAACCAGACGGCATACTGTCCTTTCAAATGCTGCCAGAACGCACTCTGTATCTGAAAGACGCCATTCAGCAAATGGTAATAGATGAAACACAGGACTGCTGCTTTGCCACCGTAAAAAATATGGGAATTTGGAGAATTCCACTTTGTGAACCAGATTCCCGCACTTTTGTCCCATATACGGCAGAGCAAAAAGGTTATCGGAAATACAAGATTTCACTGGTCGGTTCCTTTCTGATTTTCTCCTGCGGCAAAACACTTTACCGGATTCCAGTAGATGCCACAGGCTTTCAAGCAGAAATGGCTTCTATCTTTCTACAGGTAACCACAGACCTATCTGAATCAGAGGATGCTTACATTTACGACTTCAAAAGTATTCTGCACTTTCATCAGACCTGTTTTCTCATCAATCTGCGTGGCATACATGTTTCTGTGATTCTACTTTCTACGCCACAGGGTTGCTTTGAAATTCAAAGAAAACAGCACACCGATCAATTCAGCGGATTCAACGACATTATTCTCTCGCCGGAAAATTCCAGATTCTGTATTTGCAACAAAATCTATGGCAATCGAGAAGCTTGTATGACCGAAGTACAACTTCCGGTTACTGGAAAGGATTTTGTATGCAAGCCATACTATGGCAATCAGAATTTTGAAATTGAAACAGCCTGCTATCTGGATGCTGATGAGATTATGTTGAGTTCGCTTGACCGCTCTCTACAAGTGATCAATACCCGTACAGAGAGCATCCGCTGTCATTTTCTAGGTTACGATGCTGGTATCCATTCTTTATTCCCTGTAAATGAAAACACACTCTATACCAGTTCCTATGACGGTACACTACACCATCTCTCCAGAGACTGGCTCACTGGAAAATGGCACTGTGTACAAAGTATTTTTGCCCACCGCAATTGGGCGTATCAAATCAAATATTTTATCCTTGACGGAATCGCTCTGCTTGCCTCCTGCTCTCATGACCATACGATCCGTATCTGGAATGCACAGACGGAAGCGTGCATTTGTACCATTTCCATGCCGTATCTGGTACACTCGATTGGTCTTTTTTCAGATGGTACGATAATAGGTGTCACTAAAAACGGCATTCTTGGTTTATACGCCATTGATCTTCAAAAAAACTGTGCATCCGAATTAGATCGGCAAAACCTACGAAATTTACCGCACTTTCTGCGGTGCAAAAAACTCTGTATGATTCAGAATAAAGAGGAGGAAAATAAATTATTCCTGCTGATTTGGACAACAGAATGTCATTCGAGCGTTTACCAGATCACCAAAACAGAGCATCATAAATTACAAATTACAAAATATTGCAGTACGGATGAGCTTACAAATATAAATATAGCTCTACGAGATATAGATGAAACGAATTTGCCGGAAACATATACACGGTGTACCCTTTTCTGTGGCAGCCGATATCGACAATTTCAAAGCAATTTTTTCATGCTGCGAACAGAAAATGGGCTTTCATATTGTTATCAAGAGGAAGCAGATGCAAAAATCAACATTCTCCGGCATGATGCACTGAACAATTTTAATGAGGTAACCGCCGGCACATTCTTTCGCTATCAAGGAAAACTCTATGCCGCCGCCGCAACCTACTCCTATTTGCTTATCATCTTTGCAGTCAATGACGTAACCAATGCCAGACCGGTCGTAAGATGCGTCCATGATACGCCTATTCTGGATGTAAAAGCGACTGGCAATATGCTGTTTGCAGCTGGAGCAAATGGGAAGGTATTTCAATGGAAGCTGCATTCACTGCTGCCAGAACAAGCGGAACCCATCATTGTGCACAGTCAGGAAAAAAATGTTATCTTTGAAAATGTTTCTGGATTCTACATGAATCATGTTCGGTTTTCGCAGAGCAAAACAGACTGGAATGCTGCCTTCCAGAAAAAAATCGAACAATATGCAGAAAACAGTTGACAAACAAACAAGATTATGATATAATAAAATGCGTTCCCATGCGGCAACATGCCGCATGGTTTTGCGGGTGTGGCGGAATGGCAGACGCGGCAGTTTTAGGTACTGTTACTTCGGTGTGCAGGTTCAAGTCCTGTCACCCGCACCATAACGAATCAGGCTGAATTACGAAAAAGCAACGTAATTCAGCCCTTTTTGCACCTTTTTACTTTCTGTGATACATATTGCTTTTCCTTGGTTGACACGTTTTTCACGAAAATGTTAACCAAAAATGCAAGTATGAAAGCGAAAACAACACACAACCTGTCAATCGGAACCACCTTTGGGATACGGAAATTCATTCTCAAATAATAGAATGGATTGCACACCGCAGGCGACTATGGTCAAGCTGATTCAGCTTGACGGAGAGGCTGATGCCCCTATGATAATCAAAACCTGCCATAATCAACTGCATGCAATCACATTTTTGCTTTTTCATATTTTAATTGCAATGGTGCAATCTGCACCACCTTGCAGCACAACGGCACACAATGCGGAATCTTCCAGTCAAAGTACGGAATATGAGATTCCTCCAACTCCGAAAGCACTGCCATACAGGTACCGCCATGCACCACCACTGCCGCTGTTTCAAATGAATAATCCTGTACCAACTGCTCCAACGCATGACAGCATCGCCGTACAAAGACTTTTTGTGACTCGCCTTCCGGAAACGGCAATGTTCCGCCGCTGTCAATCCATGCCTGATAAGCAGCATCACCAGTGAGTTCCTGATAATTCTTTCCTTCAAATATCCCGAAATCACATTCTGCTAAGTCCGGTACAAGTATCTGCGGCAGATCCGGAAATAAGATCCACGCTGTTTCTTGACATCTTCGCATAGGACTTAGAAAAACAATATCCGGCAAAGGAGAATGCCATTCCTTAGCACACTTCTGTGCAAGCCGAATGCCCTCTGCACAAAGCGGTTCATCTGTTCGGCGTCCGATATAGCGGTATTCCAAATTTCCGGCAGTTAAACTATGCCGAATGAAAATTAGCTCCATATGGCATATTCTCCTTTGTTTTGAAACAAAAAAGTCCCAGTTTTTACAAAATTGCAGGGGACAGTATATCATTTCCCATCTTTACACCCTCTGAAACGCCTATGAACACATGCTCTTAATTGGAAGCAATGGATTGTAAATCGCAGCATACTTAATGGGAAACCGATATTTACTGCTGGTTAATTTACAGAAATATACAGGCTAAAATTCAATTCCTTTTCGTGCAGAAATTCCCACATCAAATGGATGCTTTCTTTTTTGAATTTCGGAAACATAATCCGCACAGGAAATCAGCCTTTCATCCGGATTACGCCCTGTCATAACCACTTCCAATGATGCCGGACGATGCTCCAAAAAGTGCACTGTCGTTTCCAAATCCAAAAAACCACAGGAAATACAAGACATAATTTCATCCAGTACCAGCAAACCATACTGCCCACCTTGTACCATCTGTACAATTTCTGCAAATTGTTTCTGATAACCCGCAGCTGCTTCTACTTTTTCTGTTTCATTCATTTGAAATGAAAACTTAGAAATCTGATATCCGGACAGCACTGTAATATTGGGAAGCTGCTGTAGCATATACCGTTCCCCAGAGGTTTCTGGTTTCATAAACTGATAAAACAAAACGTTTCTGCCAGAACCTGCAAACCGCACTGCCAGTCCAACTGCTGCACTTGTCTTTCCCTTTCCATCTCCACAATAAATATGAACAAGCCCCATTCTTTCCCTCCTTTCATCTCACAGAAATCCATTTTTGTATTTTCTCTCACCGATAACGGTTTCATCTCCACACCTGAGCCAGCTTGACCGCAGTCTCTGTTCGGCAGATAAAATTTTCCCATTGTTCCTGTTCTTTCATGTTATCGATATAGCTGATATAACAATGCATTACAAATTGCCGCAGCTACATTGCTGCCGCCCTTTCTGCCTTTTGCCACAATGTACGGCGTCGTTCCCTGCATAAGCAGTTCCTTGGCCTCCACCACATTGACAAAGCCAACTGGTACCCCAATAATCAGTTTCGGTGCGATTCTTCCAGAACGAATCAATGCATCCAGCTGTACCAATGCCGTTGGTGCATTGCCAACGGCAAAAATAATATTTTCGCCCAGTTCACATGCTTTTTCCATAGAAACCATAGCACGTGTGATACCACGTGCTTTTGCTTCGGAAGCAACCTTTAAATCAGACATAAAACAATGTGCTTCTCCGCCCAGCTGATGCAGTGACTTCTTGTTGATACCGGCGTACGCCATGTTGGTATCCGTAACAATATGTGCACCCCGCTTTAACGCCTCCAATGCAGTTTCTACAGCATTCTCCGAAAATTTCAAATTTTCCACATAGTCAAAATCTGCTGTTGTATGAATGACACGTTTCAGAATACTACGCTGGTTTTCCGGTATGACAACATCCTTCAAATTTTCTTCGATGATGGCAAAGCTCTGTTTCTCAATGTCCATCGGTTTTACAAATTCTATTTCCATTGCATCATTCCTCCTTATTGAAATGTGAGTTCGACGAAAATGCATTCTACCGCTGCCAATCACAAACTGTGCCGGCAGAATCGCTTCGCTCTCTGCCTGTGTCCGCTGTCCGCCCTGTTTCTGTATCTAAATTTGCAGCCAAATCACTCTAAATTTCTACATTCTGTATCGTTTTGT
>CAUDDP010000007.1 GCA_958448395.1 uncultured Oscillospiraceae bacterium
TCCGCTCCCTATTTTTGATTTATTCTACAATCATCCAATCCTCAGCCAGCATATCAGTCTGAGATGCAAGCCACGGTACAAATTGATTGTCTGCCGTTTTCATTCCAATCCATGCAGCAAGATGTGTGCTTGTTTTATGTGTTTCAGCAGGATTTACAGACCAGTCTTTCCAGTGTACAAAGCAAAGGAACATACCTTTTCCGTTCCAACCTTTTCTCGCAACCTTACATCCTGCTTTCAGCAGTTCAAGAGCGTGTCCAAACGTCATTTCTCCTGACTTTTTGTACGCAGCTTCAAAGGCTGACTTTGGCGACCAAGATTCATATCCGTCAGCATATCTTACCATGTAGCCATCTTCCGAATAGTTTGCATCATCTTTTTGGATTTCCACGCCTCGTTTTTTGTTGTAGTCACCTCTGGTCATTGGTGCTGCATCAATTCTCTTTGTTCCAATATAGCTTTCAAAATTCATAATATCATTTCCTTTCTATTTTCGTCCGGCATCCAGTCGGACGTTTTTTTACTTCTCTTTCTTTTGCAGCAATTCCACTGCATTTTTCAAGGCTGCCGGCAGCGGAACACCCATCAATCCGGCATTTTCCAAAATGGAAATCACCTCATTGCACAGGAATGCAATGCACACGCCTGCACGCACATAGGACGTTCCCAGAACGACATCCAGCCGAGCTGCAACCAGCACCAGCAGCAGAATGACACATTTCTTTGCAATGCCTTTCCATCCCACTTTACTGGAAAGCTTTCCTTTCGGCGATTTTCCGGCAGCGGCTACCATCAAGCCTGTGACATAATCCACGCCCATAAAAATCAACAGCGTTGCCAATGCGGAATCCCATCCGCCGAACAGAGCTGCAAGAAAGCTGCCTACTAAGCCAAAAGCAGTGCAAATGGTTTCTTTCATGTAAGTTTCTCCTTTCCTCAATACTTCAGATACTCAATTTTGTTGTAAGTGAAATTGCTGTTGTCAGACTTTGCAGTGCCGTCTATGTACAGATAATAGGTTCCTGCTTCTACCGCCCCAATGCTGATGATATGATCCCGAAGAGCCGTATTTCCGGCAAAAACAAAGGTGGATGTATAGGCAAAATCACTTGCAACAATCTTTTCGGTTGCAGCTGAAATGCTGTCCGCAGCAATCAGCCGGATGTTCAATGTCTGATTGATCCAGTTGCTCAAAGAAGCATTGACAGTAACCAATACTTTTCCCGCATTCAGGGCCAGCGGACTTGCAAACAAAATGCCGGTGTTACAATCGCTGCTTGTCCAGTTTCCGACATTGATGCCATACAAAGCCGATTCCTCGCCGAGATAGCTGTTTTGGGCATCGACACCACCCCACTTTTCCACAACCTCTGAAAGCGATAAAACAGAAGAATCTGCTGATTCATAAATGTACACACTGCTGCCGTATGCAGTCAGCGTATCATTTTTGCTGGTGCTACCGCTTGTATCCAACAAACTGCCTGTAATGACCACACTGCTGCCAATGCTATCGATTTCCAGTACCTTCGGAACAAGGTCGTTCAGTGTTTCCTCGCTGTTTGATGGTACGCCCATCGTGGTGAGATTTGCCGCCAGCTGGTCACGCAGCTGGTCTAATGTCGTCAAAAGCTGTGCAATGGTTGCCATTATTCGCTCACCTCCACGATGCTTTCCAGTGCGGTTTGAATGTCCCCCAGACTGGTTTCCAGCGTGGTTACCCGTTCAGACAGTGCTTTGTCTGCTTCTTCATATCCAGCAGTCACGGTCGAGAATGTCTTGTTCAGGTAGACTTGCAAACCGTCTAAGAATTCCTTATTTTCATGGGTATGTGCAGTTTCCTGTAAGGCGGCAACTGCTGTTTGCAGGGCGGAAATGGACGCTTCTACTTCTGTCAGGTCTGTAGATCCGCTGCCGGTTCCGTCCTTTCCATTTTTGATTTCTGCGGAAGTGGTTCCATTTTTATCGGTAGCTGTAATCCTTGCTCCTGTTTCGGTCTGTTCCACGGTGACAGTCGGAGAGAATCCATCTGCTCCAGCATCACCCTTTTCGCCTTTCTCACCGGGAAGACCTTGCTCTCCGGTATCGCCCTTTTCGCCTTTCTCGCCGGGAAGACCTTGTGCTCCCGTATCGCCCTTTTCGCCTTTCTCACCGGGCGGACCTTGCTCTCCCGTGTCGCCCTTTTCGCCTTTCTCACCGGGCAGACCTTGCTCTCCGGTATCGCCTTTTTCTCCTTTCTCACCGGGTGGACCTTGCTCTCCGGTATCGCCTTTTTCTCCTTTCTCACCGGGCGGACCTTGCTCTCCGGTATCGCCCTTTTCCCCCTGCAGGGAAGCAAGCCATTGTTCCTCTGTTCCAATAAACCCAGACTGCACCGCCAGTTCATAGGCAGAAGCACCATCTTTTCCGTTTTCCAGAGAAGCTGCTTTCTCATCCAGTTTTTGCAGCAGCTGTGCATATAAATCAGGCGTGGGCGGAACAGGGGTGCTGCCATCGGATAGAAATCCGGAGGGCTTGATTTGCAGGGTAACCGGGACAGTGGTTGCACGCAACGCTTCTGTATTGTTTGGAGCATACCCGAACACACTCATTTTTACCGGTCCGGCATGCAGCTCAGATGGCAGCAGGCAGGAAGTGCCGTCCGTCCCCAGAACCAGATGAAACGTCTCACAGCACTGGGTGAACTGTACAACTTTGTGCAGTTCTTTCCATGCACCGCCAAAGAGAAAGTGCAGGGTAACGAATGCAATCTGGTCGGAGGCAATGGTCTCCCGCTCCAGACACTCAATTTTTTGGTTTTGAATCAAAAACTTCCACATTATGCTTTCACCTCGTTCCAGACGTAGTTTTCATTGTCGTACGCTAAATAGCCGTCAAGGCACTGAATGGTTTGCAGATAACCATTGTGCTGATGGTCACCGGTCTGAATCCAGTTGTTTGGTTTGGTGATGGCTGCCCACTGTTCCAGACTGCCCTCATAGGTGATTGTATGTAGACTGGAACAATAGCTGAATACGTTTTCCCCGATCGTTTTGCAGTTTGCAGAAATGGTAAAACTGTTGAGGGAATTACAGTGCGTAAACATAAAGGATCCGATCCGGCTGCTTTCGATGCGGACGGTTTCCAATGCGGCACATTCTGAAAATGCATAATCTCCAATCGTAGTTACATTGGATGGAATCAAGAGTTCTGTGATAGCATTATGGGAAAATGCGTACGCTTCTATAGAACGTACACTGGTCGGAATGGTGAGTGCCGTTAAGCCGTGTACCGCATAGATACTGTTATCATAGTGCGAAACGGAATGTGCTCCAATTTCCGTAAGCGTAGAGGGGAGTGCAATAGACGCCATATTGTAGCACTTGTAAAAAAGATAGTCGCCGATACGGGTAATACCGCTTCCAATGGTAACACTTTTTATATCTGTATTATTTTTAAAAACAGAAATGTTTCCATTTAACTCATAATCATAGGTAGCGCCTGTGCCACGCAGCAGCAGGCTGCCGTCTGCGTATTGAATGTAGTAAGCATCCTCTCCGCACTGTCCGGCGGCTACCATGTCAGAGGTGAAGTCCTCCAACTTCGCCTGCATGTCAGCTATCTGGGATTGCTGGTCAGAAATCTTCTTGGTCAGTTCTGCAACCTTTGCATTGTACTGGGCAAGCGAGGAGAGAATTTCGGATACCTTACACTTGCCAAGGATACATTTACAGTAGCCGCACAGATTCTCATCCGCCCGACAGTCTGTGATATTGGATGCCGTAATGCCAGAAGAGCCGCCAGCAAGGCGAATCTGACAGAGCGTCAAATGGGTGCGGGCATCGTTGTCGGTGAAGCGGGGCATTTCTGGATTGACTGCAGCGGTTCCGGCACGCACGATAAACTGGCAATCCCGTACCGCCTCCTGCGTATCACAGAAAATTCCCACGATGACATAGCGGGGGAGCGATTCATCTGCATATTCCGATAAATCCAACACATAAGGCGTGTCATTCCGAAAGTAATGTCCTTTGATCCATGCCTGTCCTGTGCCGATTCGTACCTGAAATCCACCCACAGGAGAGATGGCAAAGCACTGCCCATAGGAATCCAGAATGCCATCACAGATGAGACTGGACAAATAATTTGTAAAGTTTTCTGCTGTATACACCCGATCCAAATTTCGGGCATCAAAAAAACCGCAAGAAATTGCCATGGTTTAACCTCCTGAAAATGTCGGTGTCAAGTTTCTCCCATTCTGATCGAAACTTTCAATCATGCCGGTCAGCCGTATTCGCTCCTGTGATAGTCCAAATCGAGCCTGTCGGACGGTCACATAATCTCCGACAAAGTAATCTTTCTGATATTGATACTGTAAACTGGATGCAGCAATGGTGGATTCACTGGATTCTGTCACAGGCAGCAGATTTTCCCGTCCTCGTTCCTCCAGCATTTTTAAGTATTCACTTTCTGGAATGGGAACGGTTTCTCCGGCATCGTTCTGTGTTTCCTCAGAAAGGTCTCTGGCATCGACATAGACTTCATAGCGTTCCAGATGTTCCGGCTCTGGATCAGAGGAGCAGAACACCTGTTTTCGTGCCTCTCCCTCTCCCGCACCAAATGTATAAGCGGCATTTTGCTGTGCCGCACAATTTTTGTGATAGGAAAAGGTCAGCAGGTTATTATAGGTGTCGGAGAACACCACATGCGGAACGGTGTCCTGCAAAATGCTTCTGTCCGTTCCTTCGGAAAGGGTGAACTGCATCTGAAAGACACGGCTGTTTGGGTTCGTTTCCACCAATCGGATATTTGCTGTTCCTCCGACCAATTCGCAGAGCTTGTAAACCCATTCCATCAGGTTGGCATAGCTGATTTGCAGATGGGTTTCCTTTTGCCAGCAGGCACCACTGATATCCCCGATTTGCAGTCCCGGCAGCAATCTTTCACCGCTTTGCAGACAGTTTTGCCGGATGGCTTCGGTGATAATTGCCCCATAGCTGGTCTGTTCTTTGATGTACAGGGTGGGATAAATAATCCGTCTGGACAGCAGACACATCAGAAATCGTCCGGTGACTGTCAGATAATCCCCATTTTCAACATCCGTGTCCAGCTGAACCGATTCAATCAGACCATAGTGTTCTTTGTCATCGCTGCGTCCAATCAGTCTGCCAGTTTGAAAAACAGACAGGTTCTGAGCGGTTGCAGCAATGTAAACTTCAAACTGTCCGCACTGGAAGTATTCAATATCCCACAATAAACTGGAGAACGCATCGCAGACCGCTTCCAAGGTAATCCGGACGTCTTCTCCAACCGCTTCCATTTGATAGATTTCAATGAGCAAGCTTACACCCCCAAAAACGCATCGGTATGGATAAAAGTAGCCGTCAGATAACTGGTATATCCAGAAGCACGAAGGGCAAAGCGGTTTCTTCCCTCCCGCAGCATCAACCAAGTAGAGCCGGCAGAAAGACAGTTCATGATGTTGGAAGTGACACCATTTCGGGTCAGTTGGATGGATTTTGCCCCTTGTTTTGTCGTAATGGTGATTGTATCACCGGGCTGCATATCCATGTTGAGTTGTAGATAGGCATCCGTGTCCACATCATAAACAACCGGGGAGCGGACGGCTGGATTCGGTACGTTCTCGCCGGTTTCGGCTTCCAACAGAATGGTAAATCCGACTTCTTCGCCGGAATTGAAAATTGTAACCGCTTTGTCGGTGTTGTATTGCCCAAGCGGAAAGGGGTCATCGCTTTCCGGAAAGGGAAAATGAAACGCCCCTGTAATCATCTGGCTGGTTGCATAAATGGATTTTGTGCTGTACCAATAGGGGTCCGGACAAATGATACTGATCTGTCCATTTGTCGGTTCTCCGAAATTTTTCACAATGCAGTTTTCTACATAGCCCTCGGTGTAGACATCGATGCCGACGGTCTGATAATAGACTTTGATATATCGTCCCGTTTTGACAACTCGATAGAGTGCCTGCCGATGCAGTTCAATTTCTGTACCACGCATACTGAAGTAGAGTACCAGATTTCGTTTTTCAATAAAGGCATTGTGAAAATAGCTGCCATCCATGCCAGCATATGGGGTCGTGCTGACAGTGCCTGCAGGCGGATATAGCCCGTCTATGTTGGAAATCATATACTGATTCGCTGTGTTCGTCATCCGGATGCGTTCTCCGGCTTGGTTCTCCAGAATCAAAGAAAATCGCATTCGTATCACCTCACACATTGATGGCATTGCGGGTCTGACGGAAGAGCTCCAGTCTGGATACCGGTTTCAGACCGTTGTTTGTCTGGTTGACGGTTCGGCTGTTGTCAGTAGTGTAATAATTGTTTACCACAGAACTTGCTTTTGGTTCTGTTTTCAATCCGTTTAGATTCCAGTCCATATGCAATGATTTTTCAGCAGCTGCCATCACTTCTTGTCCCATAGAATTAACAGCTTCAACTGCAGTTTTCACCTTGTCATCCACACCTTCTGCGAGACCGTATACCAGATTAAATCCCAGTTCTTTCTTGAATAGCTTGGACGGAGAGGCGATTCCAAAGAATCCGGCAATATTATCCCAGATCTGCTGACAGAAACCTGAAATCTGTCCCCATAGCCAACCGCAGACATCGGAAATGCCGTTCCAGATACCGTATACAATATCCGACCCAATACTATAAACACGATCCGGTAAGCCAGTTATGCCGTCCACAAGGTTGTTCCACAAATTCGATGCCGCATCTCTTGCTTTGTATCCAATCTCCAGAACAAAGGAGCTGACTTTAGAAAGCACATTGGACAGCCAGTTCCAAACCTCTCCGGGCAAACCGCTGATTTTATCAATGATATTGCTGAAAAATCCGGAAATCGCTTCTGTTGCCTTGTTTCGCATATCAGCAGACCAAGCTGCTACTTTTGCAATTACACTGGAAAGCCAGTTCCAGAATTCGCCCGGGAGCTGAGAAAGCTTGTTGATAATGTTGCTAAAGAAGTTGGAAATCGTTTCTGTGGCTTTATTCTGCATGTCAATAGACCACTTTATAACATTGGCAAACACATCGCAAAGCCAATTCCAGAATTCGCCGGGAAGTTCTTTTAATTTGTCGATAATAGAGTTGAAGAAGTTTGAAATCGCTTCTTTCGCCTTGTCCCAGATATTTGACGCCCATTCTTTGACACGTTCAAACAGGTCAGAGAAAATCCCCCCCCAAGAGCTGAGAACGGATTCCCGAATGGAAAGAATCCCTTCCAGAATCGCCTGTAGAATGCTTGCTCCCAGAGCCAGCCAGTCTGTCTGAAGAATGCTGTCAATGAGGGCTCCAACGAGTTGTGGAACCGCTGCTATCAGCTGTGGGATGGCTTGTATCAGTCCGCTCACAAGTCCTGCAATCAGATTCATGGCACAAGTGATGATTTGTGGCAGCGCACCCAATAGACCGTTAGTCAGCCCCATAATCAGTTGGATAGCCGCTTGTAAAATCATCGGCAGATTCTGCATCAGACCAGTTACCAAACCTTGTATCAGTCGGATAGCTGCCTGTACGATTTGCGGCATGCATTGTAATATCCCTTGAATCAGGCTGTTGATCATTTGCAGTGCTGCACTCATAATTTGCGGAAGATTTTGCAGCAGTCCGTCTGACAGCTTTAAAACAAGTTGAACCGCTGTCTGTACGATTTCGGGAAGGTTTTGCAGTAATCCATCGCATAGATTTTGCACCAATACCATCGCAGCCTCTATGATTTGTGGGATATTATCCAGCAAGCCATCTATCAACCCGCCGATTAGTTCTAATGCAGCGTTCAGGATATCCGGAAGGGCATCCAATAGACCACCAGAAAAACCCGCAATCAGAGAGATAGCAGCAGAAAGAAACAATGGCATATTGGAAGCAAGGAAGGAAACGAGTTGCTGTAACAGAACGGATACCGCATTCAGAATCACAGGGGCATTCTGCATCAGGGCATCTCCGACTTGCTGTAAGGCAGATAAGGCACTTTCCAGTAAAGTTGGCAAAGCAGATTGGAGATAGGATGTCAGTTGCGTCAGCAGATTCAGGAAGGAAGTAACCAGAACCGGCAGAACCGTGTCAATCAATGGTGGCAGCAGGGTTCCAAGAGATTCTATCAGGGTGAGGAAAAGATTGTTGAAGCCCTCTAATAGCCCGGGTAGAATCTGGGGGATCTGTGTTCGTATCGTTTCTGCAAGTTGGTTCACCAATTCGGAAACTTTGGAGAGAGCAGCATCCAGACCACCTTCGTTAAAGGCATTCACAATTTCTGTAATACCTTGTACCGCTTCTCTTGCAGAAGGGGCAAGTTTTTCTCCGAGTGAAATGCCCGCCCCTTCGGCAGCAGAGGACAGCAGGGTAAGGTCACCTTTGAGATTGTCCAACTTGATCTGTGCCATTTCCTCGGCTGCACCATTGCAGTTGTAAATGGAATCAGACAGCTTAGCAAAATCCTCATCGCTGGCATTGATGATAGACAGCATACCTGCCATCGCTTCTTTACCGAAAATGGTAGAGGCAGCTTCAATCTGCTGCACTTTACTCAGACCATCTGTGGTTTTGGATACGTCCGCAAGTATCTCCTCATAACTTCGGAGATTGCCATCTGCATCGGTAAGAGCGACATCGGTACCGCCGATGGAAGAACGAAGATTCCCCATGACCTCCATGAGGGACTTCGTTTCGCCATTGGTATTCGTCAGGGAAATGCCCAGTTGCTCCATCGCTGTTGCCTGTTTATCTGTCGGGCTTGCAAGGTTGGCGAGAGCCGTTTTCAGGGAGGTACCAGCCTGACTGCCTTTGATGCCGGCATTCGCCATCAAGCCAACTGCTACAGCAGTATCCTCAGCAGAATAGCCCAGTGTACCGGCAATCGGTGCAACATATTTGAATGTTTCGCCCATCAGGGATACGTTGGTATTCGCACTGGTGGAAGCAGCTGCCAGTACATCGGCATAGTGTGTCGCATTGGAGATTCCATCTGCAAATTCTCCGTCTGCAGCCAGTCCGAAAGCTGTCATACTATCTGTGACAATATCAGAAACGGTTGCCAGATCTTCTCCGGATGCGGCTGCCAGATTCATGACACCAGAAACAGAACTGAGTACATCTTCCGTTGACCAGCCCGCCATCGCCATGTATTCCATTGCCTGCCCGACTTCTGTCGAGGTAAAGGCAGTCGTAGACCCTAATTCTTTCGCCTTTTCAGAAAGTTTTGCTGTGGCTTGTTCCAGTTCTGCGGTTGTCTCACAGGAACCGGACATCAGAGCCTTGACAGTAGACATCTGACTTTCAAATTCGGAAAAGGTGGTCAGACCAGTTGTGGCAACGGTCGCACCAAGGGCAGCTGCTGCACCGGTATAAGCGGTGAATGCCTTTACCCCCACTTCTGCACCGGTTGCCACACCGCTACCCAAAGTAGAAGCAAGCTTGGAAAAATGTCCTTCGCTTTCGGATGCCTTTTCTCCCGCAGCTTTTGCACTGTCGCCGGCACTCTTCATGCTTTTATCAAACTTGTCTGCTGCTTCCGAAGCTTTCTTTACCGTAGATTCCTCGTCAGCAATTTCTCCGGAAAGCTTTTTAATTTGTTCCTTCAGGGAATTTGCTTCAGAAGAATGCTTTCCATACTTTTCTGTTGCGTCCACGTATTCCTGTTTGAGTTTAGATAGATCCTGTTTCTGAGAGGCTAATTTATCCGTCAAGCCCTGTTCTGCGGTAGTCAGCTTTTTGGCTTCGCTCTCCATCGTGGAAAGCTGCTTTGTACAGCTTTGATGTTCCTCTGAGAGAGATTTCATTTTTGTAGCAAGCTGTTGTGCCTCTGTAGAGTTTTTTCCATACTGCATACAGGCATTCTGGTATTCCGTAGACAGCTTTGACAATTCGGATTCTTGTTTAGAAATGGTCTCTTTTAAGGATTCCAGTGGCGTTTGTGCGGACTGCTCGGCTTGTCCAAGTTTTTTTGCTGCGGTTTCTGCAGCGTCCAGCTTGGCGGTATTTTGAGACAATTCTTCGTTTAGTTGGTCGTATTTCTGCTTGAGTTCGATTGCGGCATCGGAATCTTTTCCTTGTTCCAGAACAATGTCGGTATACTTTGTTTTCAATTCAGAAAGTTCTGATTTCTGCTTCGCAATCGTATCTTTTAACTGATTGGAGGCAGAATGCATACTTTCTAATTTGTCTGTATACTTTTTCTGGGCTTCCGTAGTACGAACAATCTCCGCTTGCAGGGATTGATATTGTTGAAGCGAAATTTCACCGGACTGCATTTTTGCATAGGCTTCTTGTGCCGCCTTTTTCAACCCTTCTAATTTATCGCTGGTCAGCCCGATTTCTTTTGCCAGCAGACTTTGCTTCTGTGCCAGTAGATCAGTATTCGTAGGATCCAGTTTCAGAAGCTTTTCTACATTTTGCAGCTCGGACTGTGTGGTGCGTACCATCTTGTTGACATCACCAAGCGATTTGTTCAGCCCAGCGGTGTCTCCGTTAATTTCTACTGTAATCCCTTTGATACGGTCAGCCATAGAAATTCACCTGCCTTTCTAAAAAACAACTTGACACCATATGCGACACCATGTTATAATAGAGAAAAAGAAGTCATTGAGAATCAGGAGGGGTGATGGATGAAAACCTTACAAGAATATTTGTGTCTGCCCTATAAAATGGAGATTCTGCCTGATACAGAAGAGGGTGGATATGTGGTTTCGTTTCCGGAACTGCCCGGCTGCCTGACTTGTGCAGAAACAATGGAAGAAGCCATCCGCAATGCGGAAGATGCAAAAAAAGCATGGATGGAGGCAGCGATGGAAGAACACCTGACCATCCCCGAGCCAAGCCGTCCGGAGGATTATTCCGGTCAATTCAAGCTCCGGATTCCGAAGTCATTGCATCAACAGTTAGCGATTCACGCAAAGCAGGAAGGTGTCAGCATGAATCAGTACTGTTTATATCTCCTAACCAAATATGATACAGCTGCACACCATTCCTAATGAAAAGACCCGTCAAATACCTGACGGGTCTTTTTCTGATTAGAACTTGTCAAAGTCCGCTTGTGTTGCCTTGTAGGCATATTTCAAGTCATCGTTTTCTCGTTCCGTGAACATATCGTTTACCATTCCGATTGTCAGCAACTCCAAATCGGGCAGAGAAAGCCCAAGCTGCACACAACGCAGAAGAAATAAGGGTGTCGTCATTTCCCGGTCAATTGGGCGATGTTTTTTTTAGCCTGTACCTGTGTGGCAATGTTGAATCCCCAAAGCTCCATCAGTTGGGGCAGAACTTCATAGATAGAAAACATCTCAAACTGCTCTAACCATTCATCCGGATTATTTGGTACATTTTCCGGATCCGCATGCCGTGCCATGATATAGGAAATGTTTTCAAACAGCTCCAGTACATCCGTGCTGAGGAAAGAAAACATTCTTTCTTCCTCACTCTGTTCTTCTTTCTGTTTTGAATTTTCACTGACTGCTTTCTGCAAAGCCGCAAAATCCCGATAAATATCCCTGCCAAATTTCAAACGATAAAGGCGAGGCACTGCTGCACTCGCCTTGAATGATACTTCTTTTCCGTCTATCAGGATATTTTTCTTGATTCCCATAAAGTGTTCCTCCTATTCCTTATGCAGTTGTTTCCGGTGTTGTAGTCGTCAAATCCGGCATGTACACAGCCTTGTACCAGTTGTCATAAACGGTCTTGTCCGTCTGTTCGCAGCTCTTTGCTTTTACCAGACCATTGTCCAATGCCGTTGCAGTCAGAGACAGCTTTTCCGTCTTGACTTCCTTGCTGTCCTCAGTTGTGCTGGATTCGGTTGCCGGACGGGAAACAGAACAGCGATAGAATACATGACGAATCTTGTTTTTATCCCCTTCAAACTCGAAGAACAACGCAAATTCTGCAACTTCTGTATCGTTCTTTTCTACCAGAACACCCTTGCTGTCCAGAATCTCATTCAGAATGGCAGTTGCAAAATCTGTAGGGATTAAAGCAACTTCAAGATCTCCCTCATAACCGGAATTGTTATTGCAAAGATAGTACACACAGTTGTCCGCAAAGAACGGTTCTGCTTCTCCGTTTGCATCGATGCTCAGATCGACCGCACCCGGCAGCCGAACAGGGTCAGCATAGATTGGCATGCCATCTTCATCATAGCCCGTAATTTTTGCCCAGTGTACTTTGTTCAAGCCGAACTTGACCTTGTTTTTATCCATTGGCATAGTCATACCTCCATTTCATAGAGCACTTCATAGAGTGCTTCTTTTGCAATCCAGATTTCTGATTTCGTGTAAAAAATGTGATGCCGTTTCAGGACGGCTTCCACTTGCTGTTCCAGTTCCGGAGACTTTTTATCCGTATACAGTTCCAGATCCAGCTGTTTGAAGCTGTAGTACATACGGTTATCCGCAGAAAAGGTATGTTCTCCCGGCGAGAGAAACAGCAGAAACGGCGGGGCAGGGGATTCGCCTTGTGCAAAATGATGATAGGCAAATGGCAGCTCCATTTCCTGCACCATATCATGAATTTCTTCATAGGTCATTTTAGGTCAACGCCTTTCGAATCAAATCTTCCAACATTTGATTTCCATGCTCTTCTGCTGGTGCAATATGCGGAATGGCATCAACTTTTCCATCACCGATTTCCCTCCCACCACGCCGCAGTGCATGCCCTTTCTCCAAAAGATGTGCAATCTGGTATCGGTTTTTTGAACGTACCGTCATTTGCAAGGCACCGCTTTTCTCCAGTGTTTTTGTTGCGGTCCAGCTTTTTGCATAGGTTCCTGTATCAGAAGGTGCAGTTTGTTCAATCTCTTTTTTTACGGTATTAGCGGTCTTTGTGACAGCTTTTTTCATTTCATCTGTTGCAAGGTCTGCGTATTCATGCAGACCACGCATGATTACAGAAGCCATATCTTCCACATTAATCGTAGACATTTCTTGCATCCTCCCTTCGTACCGTTGCGGAAATCTTCAGATAGTCTTTCCGGACAAAATCCGGTGTCATACTGATAATGTCATAAATTGCACCTTGAAAGGCAATCCGGTTCTTTGTCGTGGAGATTGTTTCGGTCTGCCGCTGCCGAATCAGAAATTGCAAAGTCTGTACTTCTTTTGTCACACCGGCTGCATCACTTTCCGAAGAACTTTTTACTGTGACGTTCGCCCAGCAGGAGAAGGCTTCTTCCCATTTTGTGGTGTGATTGCCGATTTCATCTACGACAGTACGGTTTTCCAGAACCGTAATCCGTTGATTCAGTTTCCCGATTTCCATCAGAGGATCCCTTCTCTCTGTGCAAACAGCATGGCACGCAAATTCAATGTTAGTTTGTGCATGTCGGCTGTGTTGCGATTCTCATACAAATAGGATACCGTGTAAAGCAGGGCAGTCCGCACGGTGTCCTCGTTGTCGGCGAGCTGGGTTTCGTCCATTCTGCCGACATCCATCACCAACCGTTTTGCGGTGTCCAGCAAGGAGGTAATCAGATTGTCCTCTTCCTCGTCGTCCACACGCAGATAATTTTTCAGTTCCTGTAGTGTTACCACCCCAACCGCCCCCAATCTGCTTATGCTTTGATGGTGAGGGTCTTAACGGCTTCGGAGAGAATCAGCTTGCCGTCTACCCGCTGAGAAGCGAGGAAACCAACCTGTCCTGTCATAGCAAACAGTTCATTCAGCCGTTTGAAAGAGCGTCCGCCACGGTCGCCAATCCAATAATACTTCAGGTCACCGAATGCAATGGCTTTCTTTCCGGCTTCTGCGGTTGGAGCATAGGCAGAGGTGTAATACGGGCGGTTGAGGATGGTATCCGGCAGTCCGGCAGAAACGGACGGATTCCAGATGTAGTTACCAGTACTGTCCTTCAGCTTCCGCAGAGTCTTGACAGTGGCATCGTTCAGAATCCAGACGCCTTTCTTACGATACGGAGATTTTACAGAGTAGAACAATTCCATCACATCATCAAAGGAAATATTCGCACCGCTTGTGGTCGCACCGTTTTCTGCACCGCCAGCAGCGGCAAAAATACCAGTCGGCTTATTCACGCCATCTCCGATGAGGAATGCCTCTTCCTCCTTCGCACCAATCCGTCTTGCAAACTCTTTGGAAATATAGGAGGTCAGGTCAAAAGCGGAATCATTCAGCAGCTCCTCTGAAATCTTAATGGCAGTACCAACCTTGTAGGCACCCAGAATCCCCTGTCCAAATTCATCATCAGACGGCGTATAGGCTGTGCCCTCTTCCATCCAAACAGCCTCTCCTTTCGCTGTGACGATCGGAATTTTATGGTCGCCGCTGGTGGTTGTAATCACGGTGGCAAGCGGACGGAGGATGTTCTCTTCTTCCAATTCCTCTACCAGACGCCGGTCAAACTCATCTGGCACCAGATAGCCACCTTCTTCATTGACACCAACCTGTAAATCATTCCGCACATCGTAGTAGTTTCGATTGCGGATGCTGTTCCAGAAAGCCGTGCGGTAGGAATCGGAGGCCGTGCCACGCCGTTCTGCCGCAGGCGTGTTGTGCAGCCCCGGCGGTGTGACAATCGGCGTGCTGGTTGGATGCTTCAGCTCGGCTTCCAGTTCTGCCTGCCGCTCCAGCCGCTGAATTTCCTTGCCGTAGTCTACAATCTGTTGTTCCATGGCATCATAGGTCTTGCTGTCCTCTTCGGAAAGCAGACCACTTGCATTTCGCTTGGCGTCCAAAAAATCACGGGCGGTGTCCCATGCCTTGGCTCTCTTTTCTCTCAATTCCTGAATGGTCATATTCAAAACCTCCTGTAATTAGTACTTTAAAAGTGCCAGTCGTTTGTCCAACTGGTCAATGGGTGTGCCGCTGGATGGATGGTTGGAAAGCTTCTGCAGGAAAGAATCTCTGGTACGGGAAGGGGAGTACAGCATAGAAGGTGCTGCATTCTTTTTTTCTTCCGTCCTCTCTTCCGGCTCCTGTTTCTCCGGTTCTTCTTCCTGTGGCTCTTCTGGAGAAAAAGGCAGCTCCTTTTCCTTCTTCTCAAAAAGAATGCCGTCTACAAAGCCAAGCTGCAACGCCTTCTTGGCATTCATCCACGTTTCTTCGTCCATCAGATGCGAGATTTTCGCTCTGGAAAGACCGGTTTTTGCTTCATAGGCATTGATGATGGATTCCTTGACTTCCTCCAGCAGGGAAATTGCTTTTTCCATGTCTGCCTTGTTGCCAGAGGCAAATGTCATCGGGTTGTGGCACATCAGCATGCCAGTCGGTGCAATCAGCGTTTCATCGCCTGCCATAGCGATGATAGAAGCAGCAGAGGCAGCAATGCCATCAATTTTAACGGTAATCTTGCCCTTATGTTCTCGCAGCATGGTATAAATCTGGCTGGCTGCAAAGACATCGCCGCCCGGCGAGTTGATAAAGACCGTGACATCTCCTGTATGTTTTTGCAGTTCTGACCGGAACATGGCAGGCGTGATGTCGTCCTCAAACCAAGTTTCATCGGCAATCGCACCGTACAAGTACAGAATGGATTCCCTGTCGGATTCATTTCTGACCCAGTTCCAGAATCGATTTTTCTTCATCCGTTTGTTTCCTTCCTTTCGTTAGAATTGGTATTTGCAAAGGCACCGGCGTCCTTTAATTTGGTAAAGGAGCCGTTCACAAGCAGCAGGTCTCCGCCCTCTTCTGCCGGAATCTGATTCATATCTTCCAGTTCCCGAATGTCATTGGTGGACATCCAGCCGTTTTGTCTTGCCGTTGCATAGCCCTGCATACGGCTCGCATAATCGCCACGCAGCAGCCCCTCTACATTGAATTTGATGAAATACCGTCCCTTTTCTGATTCCGAAAGCAGGGCTTTTTGCATGGCTTGTTCCCAGCGGACAAGCCACGGGTCAAGAGAATACTTCACAAAATCCAATGATAAATGCTCCACATTGGAAAAGGTCGCATGGTCAAGGTCGCCGATCATATGCAGCGGCACACGGTACAGTCGGGCGATTTCTTCAATTTGAAACTTTCTGGTTTCCAGAAATTGTGCTTCGTTATTCGGTATGGAAATCGGTGTGTACTTTGTGCCTTCTTCGAGGACTGCAACCTTGTGGGAATTGCCGGAACCGTAGGCTTGCTGCCATGAAGTTCGCAAGCGTTCTGGATTTTTGATGACGCCGGGATGCTCCAGAACGGCAGAGGGCGAGGCACCATTTGCAAAAAACGATGCACCATATTCCTCACAGGCAACTGCAAGACCAATCGCATTTTTCGCAATAGCAATCGGAGAATAGCCGACTAAGCCGTCAAAACCAAGTCCCGGAATATGCAGAACTTCATCCGAATAGAGAAGGAGTTCACCCTGTTTCTTGAAATTCGGGTTCTGTTCATCGTATCGGCTGTATTTGTAAATCAGTCTGCCCTTGTCATCCCGGTCGACCTTCATCTTGTCCGGCATCAGCGGATACAGCCCAATGACTTCTCCTCTTCCGTTTCGGATAATCTGTGCGTAGGCATTGCCGTATAGCAGCAGGTGACTTGTCAGCGTTTCCCGAAAAACAAACGAGGTCATCTCCGGATTGGGCTGGTCGTGGAGTAAAAAATAGAGCGGATGCTTTGGCACTCGCTCTTTTCCGTTATCTGTATATTGGTAGACATGCAAAGGCAGCTGGGCGACTGCTTCGGACAGGACTCGCACACAGGCATAGACCGCCACAATTTGCATGGCGTTTTGGTCATCCACCCGTTTTCCACTGGGTGTTCTGCCGAAAAGGTAGCGATAACCCGGACTGTCATAGCTGTTTTTCGGCTTGTCCCGGCTGCGAAAGAAATCGGTGAGTTTTTTCATCTGGCATCACACTCCTATTTGGAAGCTATTTTGTGCTTGTGTGTAAGTTACACAAGAAATCCGGCATCTGTTCTGCGATAGTTCTGTACATTTAGCCGCTTGATATATCGGTTGAAAAGAGTTAATATGTACACAACGCAAGGGAAACCAAGCAAAACAAAAAACGGAGGAAACGAAAATGGAGAAAATCAAAAAGGTTATCATTGAATGGGTGGACAGCAAATACTACTACGAACTGGAATTGACCGGACGGGAAGCAGAGGAGTTCGAAGAATCAGAAGCGGAAAGCTACGCAAAGGAAGATGCCGAACGAAACGGCACAACCTTGGAGAAGGTTACCGACATTCGCATGCAAACAGAAGAAATTGACGAAGAGGAACTTCGCAGGGAGCAGTACGAAGCTTGGGCAGAGTTTATGTGGGAATGCCGCACCAACCGATAACCACAAACCAAAAACTACAAGCCAAAGGGGGTCGGAAACCATCCGACCCTCTGCCTCGTACTGCCCATTCAGAACTGCCATCGGAAAACAATCCATGCTCGCTGCAAATCGCCCACACAGGCGAACGTGGCGGCTTATTCTGCCGTTTGTACGCTGTGAATGGTGAAAAGAATCTGCTCGGTTTCCTGCTTGGAAATGCCGATAGATTGCAGTGCCTGTCTGGTACCGCAGTCGGGACAGATTGGCGTTTGGTTGTCCACTCTGGAAATTGCCGGAGCATTGTAGTAAGCTTGATGGCACAGCGGACAAATCCGTTTCTGTTGTTTATTCGGTTTCATAAGAAATCCCCTCCCTGCTGTCCCAATATGCCCGTTCCAGAATGGTGCGGTCAAATCCGAAGCTGCGGTAACCAGACAGGCAGGTTTCCCAGTAGGCTGCTGTTGGCAGACCCAGCTTCCGATTTTCGTGCATGATGTACACAAAGGCATTCCGGACAACCGTTTCCCCACTGGGCAGCCGTACCGGAACGGCAAGCTCCTTTTTGTAGTAGAACTGTGGAAAGCCCTCATACACATTCAGTCGGTGTTCATCGTTTTCGGAAACGCTCCAGACCGCAGCCGGTACGGAAGAATCTGCCTTGTGCTCAATGGTCAGGTAGCTTCCCGTTTTGCTGCCCTTGAATAGCAGCTGATAATCGGAAATCCATGTTGTTCCAACAATTTTTGCATCCGGACAGCGGAACCGCATCTGCTCCACATTCAGGTTGCTCCCATAGGCAAGATAATATTTTCTCATAGATTGCACATCCTTTTCTGTTTTTGCAGGCGTTGCCTGCTACCCCCAAAAGCCCACCGAAGTGGGCAGGGTAGGGAAGTGGTCACCGCTGTCAGGCGGTTCTGCCAAATCGAAAAGCTGCGTCACCAGAAAGGTTTCTGGTCAGGATTTCTCTTGCCGTTGCGAATTCGTCTCCGATGAATCCCAATCGCATCAGCCATGTTCGCATGGCGAATTTCGGATTTTCATTCTGCTGCGGTTTCGGGCTTGCGGTTTTTACCATTTTCGCCATCTGGCTCAGGGCAAGGCAAAGTTGAATATAGCTTTTCAGCTGTCCGGCGTGCAGTCCGCCTTTCCGTTCTGCTGTTGGGTTATCAAATTGGAACAGTCGGAATTCGATTGTACCCTTTGTAAAAACGGAATGGTAGTTTAGCTGATGGTATCGGCTACCGTTGTAATGTTGATTTCTTCCGGATTCTGCTCTGTGGCTGCAATACCAGATGTCTGCAAGCTGTGCCATGGTGGTGGGCTTTTTCCGGTTCAGCGTTTCCAAAAACAGTGGGTCAACTGTCCGGCAATAATGTTCGGTTCGGCGTTGGTCAATTTTCAGGCTTTGGATGAGCAGCTGTTCATGGCTTGCCATGATGTTGGCAAGGTTGCGGAGTGTCTGCGGTGTGTGTCCGTTTGCTCCGATGTGGATGTGTACACCCGCTCCAACCTGTGAATTGGAAATTGCACCGGCGTGGCGGAGCTGGCGAACCAGTTCCTGCAGTCGTTCTATATCTTCGTAATGCAGGATGGGTGTGACCAGTTCACATTTTTCTTTGTCGATTCCGGCGATGCTGACATCTTTCTGAAATTTCCACTCTCTATCCTGTGCATCCCAAGCAGACCATGTATCGTATCCGTTTCTGCCTGCGGTATAGGAAAATCTTCCGGTTCCGAAGAAGGTGGCAGCAATGCGGGCTGCCTTTTCTCTGGTGATGTGGTTCATCTCAATTTCCACACCGATGGTCTGCTGTTTCATGCTTGCAATCTGGTTTGCTGTTTTTTCGTTCATGGCTTGTTCCTCCGGTTTTGGTTTGGTTCGTTTTGGTAGTTACATATTAACTCGAAACCAGAGAAATAGCAAGCGGCTAAACTACACAATCTTTACAGTGGAAATTTGTCGCTATAACACCAACAACTCACGCTCGTCATAGATGCTTTCGGATTGGATTTGATGCCGGATGCAGCGATCCAATGCCATGATTGCTGCCACGATGCCGTCAATTTTCTCCGTGGATTTTTCCTTATCCGGTTTGATGTTTTCCGCTGGGTCTTTCCGAATCACTACATTTCCTGCCATCCATTTCAGAATCGGATTCCCTCCATGAATGATTTTCCCCGCCATCATCAGCCGATAGAATTCCTTGGAAGGCGGTGACATATCTTTGAATCCCTGCCCGAACGGTACAACAGTAAAGCCCATACCTTCGAGGTTCTGTGTCATCTGCGTGGCACCCCATCTGTCGAAGGCAATCTCTCGAATGTGATACCGTTTTCCCAGCTCTTCGATGAAGGATTCAATGAATCCGTAGTGGATGACATTGCCCTCTGTGGTCTGCAAATATCCCTGCTGTTTCCAGATAGGGTAGGGAACATGGTCACGGGAGACACGCAGGTCAATGGTATCCTCTGGAATCCAGAAGAAGGGGAGCAGAATAAAGGGTTCTGTTTCATCCCGTGGCGGAAACATCAGAACAAAGGCGGTAATATCGGAAGTAGAAGACAAATCCAGCCCGCCGTAGCAGTCTCTTCCTTGTAAGGCATCCAAGTCGATGGGCTGGTTGCCCTTATCGAATACCAGATCGGAAATCCAGCCGGTGAGGGAAGAGACCCACAGATTCAGACGGAGTTGTTTAAAAGCGTTTTCTTCTGCCGGATTTCGCAGGGCTTTCTGGTAGGCCTCCCGCACACGAGACACCGGAATGGTGACATCCAAAGACGGATTGGCAAGATACCAGTTGTGTTCATCCTGCCAGTCTGCCCCATCGGGCAATCCATAGAGTACCGGATAGAACGTCGGGTCATATTTCCGACCTTTCAGAATATCGGAAGCCAACTGATGCTGTTCAAAACAAATGGAATTTCGGTCTGTTCCGGCAGTCGTAATCGCAACAAACAGCGGCTGGGCTCTGGCATCACCGGAACCATTTGTCAAAACGTCCCAGAGCTTGCGGTTTGGCTGGGCGTGCAGCTCATCGAAAATCAATCCAGATACATTGAGTCCGTGCTTTGTTCCCACTTCCGCAGACAATACCTGATAAAATCCGGCATTTGCATAATTCACAACGCGTTTGGTAGAGGGAATCTGCTTGCAGCGTTTCTGCAACGCTGGACACATCTGAATCATTTTCGTGGCGACTTCATACACGATGGATGCCTGCTGCCGGTCAGCAGCTGCTCCATAGACTTCTGCGGATGGTTCGCCGTCTCCGAACAGCAGATACAGGGCGATGGCGGCTGCCAGTTCACTTTTGCCGTTCTTTTTCGGGATTTCAATGTACGCCATACGGAACTGCCGCATACCATCTTCCTGTACAATGCCGAACAAGTCCCGAATCAGCCGTTCCTGCCATGGCAGCAGCCAGAATCGTTTGCCTGCCCAGATGCCTTTTGTGTGGCGGAGCTGTTCGATGAAGCGGACGGCTCGGTCTGCTTTTGCTTTGTCGTAGTGGGAAGTGGGCAGCATAAAACGAGACGGCTGGTAGTCCTGTAGTTTGGGAAGTTCCTGCTGACGGGATTCCATCACGCATCACCTCCGCCCAGCAGGCTCTCCATTTCATCCTGTGTATCTGCACGGTTCTCGGAGCATGCAATAATCCGGCTGCGTGCCGATGGCGTTAAGCCGAATTGTGCTGCAATGTTCATCATAATTTTCAAATTGGATTGTGCAATCGAAACCTGTGGAACTTGCTGCCAGTAGCCGTTTGGAGTTTTCACCAGACTGCCGTGTTTCGTGAGAAACTCCTCCGCCTCTTTCCATCTGGCGTATGCCTGACAGTATCCGGCAAAGGCGGTCATGTCCATTTTTGTCAGGATGCCCATTTGTTCCATGACTTTACAGAGCCGTCGCCACTCCTTTTTTGCCTCCGGCTCCAGCCACTTGGGGCAGGGAGGGGCTTTCTGTTCCGGTTTTGGTTCATGGGGATTCAGTGGACGCTTGCCGGGGTTGCCTTCCAGTTCTTTGAGTGCGGTTGGTTTGGGTTTTCTGCCTCTTGTTGCCATATTGCCCCTCCTTTCGGGAAAAATCTGGGTAGAAAAATGGCGTGCAGGGGGTGTCTGCACGCCTTGGGCGAACTTCTGCCCCAGTGGGGTAGAAGTTGGGTTACTGTGTTTTTGCTTGTATTGCATTTCCAATCGCTTCTGGAATGGGAACAGAAACCGCATTGCCAGCTTGTTGATAAAGCTGGGAATCGGAAACGACCGCTGCGGCTTTCTCAAACAGGGAATCCGGAAAGCCTTGCAGCCGGAAGCATTCTTTTGGCGTCAGACGCCGTACAGCAAATGCGGTGTCCTGTTGTAATACCACGCCAATTCTGGCGTTGCAGGTCAGCGTTTGGGAAAGCTGTTTTCCCACTCTGCCTCGTCTGCTTGTAGAACCAAGGAAGGAAAGCGAAATGGCATCTCCGTGCTGTGCCAGTTCATAGCCGGACTTCGTGCCGCTTTGCACCGGAAGCAGATACAGTCCGGTCTTTCCGGCAGTACCGCCGGAAGAACCCGTCAGCGTACAGGAGCACCCTTCGATGCTGTAGATACGATTTCCCTGTGAACCGCCAAGGAGCTGCCGTAGGGGAGCAGCTTTCGCAAAACTGTTTCGGAGAGGAAATACTTGCTTTCGACCACAGGTTCTAAGATGTCCAACAAGGTACACACGCTCTCGGTTCTGTGGAAGTCCGAAATCTCTTGTATTGAAAACCTCATATTCTGTGTCGTACCCGCTCTCGGCCAACGCAGTTTGGTAGTCAAGGAAGTCCCATCCGTTGTGAGAGGAGAGCAGTCCCTTAACATTTTCAAGGATAAGCCATTCGGGTTTTTGTTCCGCAGAGACGGCTTGCAGCAGCCGGATGAGTGCGAAGAACAATCCGCTTCGGTCACCACGCAATCCCTCTCTTTTTCCTGCAATGCTGACATTCTGGCAGGGTGTTCCGGCTGTCCAGATGTCGGCTGCTGGGATCGTGTCGGGTGGAATGTTTGTAATATCTTCTGCATACCATTCTCCTTCCGTGTCATACATGGCTCGATAGCTTTTTACCGCAAACGGATTTTTCTCGCAGAATCCAACACACCGAATACCGGCACGCTGTAATCCCAGTCGAAAACCGCCGATACCGGAAAACCAGTCAATACAGGTCATTTCACGCATGGAGGTCATCCCTCCCGACCGCTGCCAGAGCCTCGGAAAGCAGGAGCCTCTGTCCGTTTCGCATGACAAAGACTTCTGCATCGTTTCCGTTCTGATGGGCAACATATCTCGCTACAATGACATCCACAAACTTTGGGTCAAGTTCCATGCCGACACACACCCGTTGTGTTTCCTCACAGGCAAGCAGGGTAGAACCGCTGCCCAAAAACGGGTCTAATACAATGCCGTTTGTCATGGTAGAGTTCCGGATCGGATAACTCATCAAGCCCAACGGCTTCATGGTCGGATGTTCCTTGCTGGATTTCGGGCGGTCGTATTCCCAGATGGTGGTTTGCTTTCGGTCGGCATACCATTGGTGCTTTCCGGTTTTCTTCCAACCATACAGACACGGTTCATGCTGCCACTGGTAGGGACTGCGTCCCAATACCAGAGCATTCTTTTTCCAGATACAGCAGCCGGACAGGTAAAATCCGGCATCGTCAAATGCCTTCCGAAAGTACAGCCCTTTGGTATCCGAGTGGAACGCATAGATAGAGCCGTCCTCCGCAAGCACTTCATGCATCTGCTGGAAGGCAGACAAGAGAAACTGGTAGAATTCTGCATCCGGCATATTGTCATTCTGAATGCGTCCGGCGGTTTCCTCTACATTGACGTTGTAGGGCGGGTCAGTCAGCACCAGATTGACTTTGGTATCCGGCAGCAGGATTTGATAGGATTCCGGCTTGGTCGCATCCCCACAGAGTACAGTGTGTTTTCCCAAATGCCAGAGGTCTCCAGCCTGTGAAAAACAGGGTTTCGATTGCTCCGCATCGGGGGAAAAGTCGTCTTCTGTTACGTCCTGCGAGCAGACACGGTTGAAGAGCTGTTCCATTTCCGGCGGTTCAAAGCCGGTAATGGTGGTAGCCAATTATATGCATATCCGATTCGACCGGTAAAAATGGAGAAGGAATCAAGAAAAACAGGGGAAAATCAAATCAAAAAAGCCTGTCAGTCTATAAAAATAGGAGGTAACTCGCAAAGAAAAGAATCAAAAGGAGTCTGAAAAGAAAGAAAAAACCGGTCAAATCGAATATGCATACAATCTGGTATCGATACAAGAGGACTGGATGTCCTGCAGCAAATCCGCAAGTAAGGCTTCATCCCACGAGCCGGTGATTTTGTTCAGGGCAATGTTTAATGCTTTTTCCCGCTCTTTGTCGATATCCACGACCACGCAGGAAACTTCTGTCCATCCGAGGTCGGACAAGACCGTCAGGCGCTGATGACCGCCAATCACGGTATGGTCAGCATTGACGATAATCGGGTCTACATACCCGAATTCCTCCAGCGACTTTTTGATTTTCTCGTATTCTTTGTCGCCTTTCTTCAGCTTCTTTCTTGGATTATAAGAAGCTGGTTTCAGAGCGGAGACTGGGAGAGTCTCCCATTTCATAGATTGTTGCATTTTCAAGATTCCTTTCGTTTTGGAAAACGGTGTTGTAAGTAGCAGCCTCGGCTGCAATAGATTCTTTTTTGGTTGCCATAGGCTTGAAAGAGCTGCCCGCAGTGCCGGCATCGGAACGTGTAAATGGCAGAGGGGTTTGGGTTTGCAAAATCCGGATGCTGCTTCCACCACGCACGGCGGCAAGCGTCAGAACAGAAACTGCGGGGGCGTCCCAGATTGCTTGGTATCTTTTTACCGCATTCCGGGCAGAATCTCTTAGCGATTTCCGGAAAATCTTCTTCCGTAAAAACATCCATACAATTTGGCGAACAAGCTGAGCCAGCTTGACCGCAGTCCACCCACCTTTCTGTTTTCCTTTCTCGTTTTCTCCAAACGCCCTCAAGGGCGGTTTACGATAAAGCAAATTCGTTTTTTACAATTTGGCGAAATGTGTTTTTCATTTTATTTTACAGGTGCATGAAAAAACAGAAAATAGCAATCGAAAAGATTACAATTTGGCGAAAAATCGGGATTTTTTAATCTGGGCAAATATGGAATACCCCCCTTTTCAATTCTGCGAAAACTCACACGAAAGTGGGCGCCGGTCTGCATAGGGGGCTTTCATAGAGATTTTTCACCCCCCACCCCCGGAGAGAAGGTGGGGTATCCCCGTCAGTAGTGATAGGTGGGGTGGCTGTCTTCCGTCCATGTTTTCCGGTCGTGGCAGGGCTTACAAAGGGCTTGCCAGTTATTTTCGTCCCAGAAAAGCGTCTGGTCACCCCGATGAGGGGTGATATGGTCCACAACCGTTGCCGTCCGCAGTCTGCCAGCTGCAAGGCAGCGGACACACAGCGGGTGTGCCTGTAAATACTGTTTGCTTGCTTTCTGCCAACGCTTTGTATAGCCACGACTGTTTGCAGAAGGACGCTGTTCCGTTGTGGGATGCAGCGGCTTGTGCGTGTCACAGTACGCCTGTCCGTAGGGGGCCAGTTCAGGGCAGTTGGGGTGTTTGCACGGCTGTCTCGGCTTGTAGGGCATTCTGTCTCATCTCCTTTCTTGTCCCGCAATTATATTATACCATGCGATGCAAGACGAACAATCACGAACAAATACGAAAAAATACGAAAAAACACGAAGTGCAATTTTCACAAAGTTTTTTCTATTTATTTGTGCTATTTGTACAATCTAAGTAATTCTGTACAAATAGCAACGCATTGTCATGTAGGATTTGTGCATACCGTTCGCTGACATGCAGTTTCCTTGCAATGGCAGAAAAGGGGAGGGAACACTGGTACCGATACTCTAACACCATTCGTTGTTTGTAGTCTGGGACAGACTGTATCACGCGGTCAATCTCTTTTCGTTTGGTGATAAGCAAATCAATCTCCTCATCCAGCTCTCTTCCAAAGTCTATCAATTTGCAGATGGATTTCTCCAGACTATGTACATCCCGACTGCCACCGCCGCCCGTTCCACTGGATGCGGTACACTTTTCCACAAGGACACGCATCTGCTCATAGCGGAGCAGCTTTGCCTGAATCTGCTGGTCGAGCCACCGTGCCTGATTTAGATATTCTTTTGCCGTCATGGAATCCCTCCTAACTCTGCACGGACAGCCCCCATCAGACTGTTTTGCGTCTGTTCTTTCTGCTGTAGAGCGGTTAAGACACGGTCATCCATTGTGCCTGCCGTGACAATGTGCTGAATGACGACCGTATCGGCAGTTTGCCCCTGCCGCCACAGTCTGGCGTTGGTCTGCTGATAGAGTTCCAGTGACCAAGTCAGCCCGAACCAGATGAGGTGAGAACCGCCTGCCTGTAGGTTCAAGCCGTGTCCTGCCCCTGCTGGGTGTAGCAGCCCGACCGGAATGCTGCCGGCATTCCAGTCTGCAATGCTTTGTGCAGAATCTATGCACCGACACACAACCCCCATTTTCCGCATTCGCTCTGCAATCCGTGTCCGGTCGTGCTGGAACCAGTAGGCAACCAGAACCGGCTTCCCGTTGGCGGCTTCTACCAAATCCTCTAAGGCATCTAACTTTCGGCTGTGCAGCAGCAGAACCTGTTTGTCCTCTCCATAGACCGCCCCATTCGCCATCTGCAAAAGCTTGTTGCTCAGGCTGGCAGCGTTGGCAGCATCAATCTCTTCTCCCTGAAGGGAAACCACCATATCCTTTTTCAGCTTGTCATAGGTTCTTCGTTCGGCAGGGGAGAGGAACACCGGAACCGTTGTCATCAGACATTCCGGCATCTGTAAATGCTCCGCAGACCGCATGGAAATGGTAATGTCTGCAATCCGCTGATAGATGGCGTCCTCCGCCCCATACTTCGGCTTGTAGCTGAATATGACCGTGCTGTTCCGCTTGTCCGGCAGAAAGAAGGTGTTCCGGTATTCGGACAGATACTTGCCGAGCCGTTGTCCCATGTCCAGCAGCTTGAACTCTGCCCATAAATCCATCAGTCCATTGGAGGTTGGCGTACCCGTCAGCCCGACCATTCGCTGTATCTTCTTCCGGACTTTCATCAACGCCCGAAACCGTTTTGATTGATGGGATTTAAAACTGGATAGCTCGTCAATGACCACCATGTCAAAATCAAATGGCAGCCTGCTCCCGTTCACCAGCCAATCCACCTGCTCCCGATTGATGACATACACCTCTGCCTGCTCCTGCAAAGCTGCCCGGCGTTCCGCTTCTGTACCGACCGCAACGGAAAGCCGCAGGGGACGCAGATGCTCCCACTTCCGGCATTCCGCTGCCCATGTGGTACGAGCGACCCGTAGGGGAGCAATAATCAACACCTTCTGCACCTCGAAGCTGTCAAATATCAGGTCGTGAATGGCAGTCAGAGTAATCACAGTTTTCCCTAACCCCATTTCCAGAAATACCGCTGCAACCGAATGGGTTTCTATGAACTCCGTTGCATACGCCTGATAATCATGAGGAATGTAATGCAGTTTCATCACCCGCTTTCCAGCCATCACAAAACACATCTACCTGCTCAGCGGAATCCAGACAATAGACCGAAAATCCGAGTTTCTCTAACTGCTGTTTTCGCAGAATCTGGAGCGGGCGAAGATGCTTGCCGGGGGCTTTCAATTCCACAAAAATCACCTGACCTTCTGGGAGCAGGCAAATCCGATCCGGCACGCCATCTGTACCGGGAGAGACCCATTTCCAGCAGCGACCGCCCATTGCCTTGATTCGCTGCACCAACCGATTTTCAATTTCTCTTTCTTGCATCGTAATCTCCTTTGGTGACAACCTTGATGACAACCTCCGAAATTTCCTATACGCGCGCGTATGCGTGTGTACAAGCTCTCTATACCTCTTTTTATATCAAATAAAATCCTTAGGAAAATTCTTGTCACACTCGTCACATAATACCGTTTTTTCTTGAAATCTCGTTGCTTTTTATCTTGACAAACTCCGTGACAGATTCTGTGACATCTTTCGCTTGTCACCGCTCTCCTGCTGTGACAACTTTTCACTATATTCTTGTCCCACTGATTGTCACACTACTTTTTTCTCGATTTTTTGATTTTTCTGTATACTCTCTGCTGTCCGTACAATGCCATACGGATACGCTTGTCATCTTTTTCCCAACCTCCAATTTTACTGATTAAAGCCGCTATCACATAGGAATCCGCTGCCTTCATAGAAGCCATATCCCGTTCAAAGCACTCGCACCAGATTTCCATATTGCAGACGGTTTCTCTTTGCTTGACCCCCGCTGCCTTTCCGTCAAACTCGCCGCTGTTTAAGTAATTCCGCCGTTCATAGAGGGAGAGTTCCTCCCAGTTCTCCGGCAGCGGCGTTTCCAGATACGCCCGTACCAGTCCTTCTCGTTCATCCGTTTCCAGTGCATTTGCCTGCTCCAGAGCAGCCGCTTTCGCTTCGCCACCCTCCAGATACAGCTTTTCTCCGGTGCGGTAATACACCAGCGTTTCTGCCCAAATCTGCTGCACGTCCTCCGTGGTCATCTGCCACGCCTTTTTTACGGAATTGCCCGTCATCCGCACCGGCCAGAACCGCCGGTTTCCGGTAATATCTCTTAAAAATCCGTTCTCGGCATTGGTCGAGCCGACAATGACACACTGCCTTGGATGGCTCTCTACGGACACCCCATAGCTGGCACGATACTTGTCATCCACACGAGAGAGGAAGGACTTTACAATTTCCACATCCGTCTTCCGCATGCCTGCCAGTTCGCCCAGCTCTAAAATCCAGTAGCCCTGCAATTTCTCCGGTCCGGACTTGTCCTTCATATCGGTAATGGACAGGCTGTCCGAGAACCAGTCTCCGGCAAGCTTGTAAAAGAAGGTGGATTTCCCAATGCCCTGCGGACCGTTCAGAATCAACACACTGTCAAACTTCGTCCCCGGACGATAGATGCGAGCCACAGCGGCGATTAGCGTTTTCCGCATGACGGCTCTGGTATAGGGGCTGTCCTCTGCTCCAAAGTAGTCGATGAGCAGGGTATCCACTCTGGCGACACCGTCCCAGTCCGGCAGGTGCTCCAGATATTCCTGAATGGGATGATAGGCACGTTCTGCGGCAACCGCTGTGACAGCGTCCTTTGTTTTGGTCGGCGTATAAATCCCATACCGTTTGTTCAGGTACACCTTGAGCGAGGCATAGTCCGTATCATTCCAGCCGGTTTTCATCTGTGTCCAAGGCAGCCTGCCCCGTGCGTCTATGCCGTCCCGATGCTTGTTAAAGGCGATGCTTTGCAGCAGGGGGTCGTTTCGCACAATCCGCACCAGATTGTCCAGCGAGGGCTTGAGATTGCCTGTGCGGTCGTATTCCAGTTCATTCTCCCAGTCACGTGCCGGAGCAGGGGACAGGTCGTCCGGTTCGAGAATCTCTGTAAATTCTGCGGCAGCTTGTTTGCGGCGTTCCTCTGCGAGTACCGCTTTGACTTTGGCATCCTGTCGGGCAAAGTCCGTCATTTTCTGATAGGATTTCTTTTCGTCCTCCGCCCCGAACTTGTGCAGCCGCACCACGTCAAAGGCGTTCATCAGCCTGCCGGAAGCCGGGTCGGTGGCGTGGTGACTGTAGGCAAAGGTGTCGTCATAAATCACCACACCGGCAGAGGAATCCGCTGGTATGTAGTCATAGCGTCCGGATACGGCGGACGGGGCATAGACGTCTGACAGAAACGTATCAATGGCATCTGTGATGGCGTACGCCTTGCAGAATGCCCCGACAACGCCTTCCTTGGTCAGGGGGTCTTGCTGTTCCTTGGCAGCCCTCTGTATGGCTTCTGCCTGCCGAGAGGAGACCGGATAGGACGAAACATCGTGCCAGTCTGCATATTTGGCAAGGTATTCGTCCGGATTCAGCAGCGTGCCTTCGATATTGGCAAAGACAAACTCCGCCCCTCTGGACGTAGACGGCCAGTACATGAGCCGATGCGGTTCATAGGTGGTATCGTCAAAGAGATCCATGCCGATTTCGCTTGCCAGCATGCGGGCAACGGCAGGGTATTCCTCTTCGGTGACCTCTCTGCTCAGCGGCACACAGAGCCGCAGGCGAGGGAACTGCGGCGTGTGTTTGTGGGTGGAGTAGAGGCAGCACTGGAAGTCGTAGAGGGTCTGTATGGTTTCGACCGTTTCGGGCGTAGCATCGTCCATATCCAGTGTGAGCATACTCCGGCAGAGGACGTGGTTCTTTTTGCGTCTGCCGTCTTTCAGATGACCGCCCACAAAACCGCCGATGTCCTTGATGGCGTCCTGCTGGGCTTTGGGAAGGCTGCGGAATTCGGCAGCGGTTTCGGCAGTGTAGAGGGTCTGGCTGACCCGTTTGCAGAAGTCTTCCCATGTGATTTCGCTGTTTTTCCATTTGGCTGCGGTACGGGAGGTGCCGTATGCGATTTTCAAATTGATTCCCCCCTTTAGTCCTTTTGATACATCCTGCAAGCGTAGCCATCTGCCCGCAGCTGCAACCCTGCCGCCCATTCCGGCACGGTTGCCATCCGCCTGCAAACGTCTTCCACCTGCATGGTTTTTTCTGCTTCGATAATCAATTCATCGTGTACGTGTGCCACAATTCGAGTATCCTGCAACTGTCGCATGGCATGACACAGAATGTCCCTTGCCATGCCCTGTATGATGTTCTCCACCAGTGTCGGGCCATACGTCTCTTTCCAGACCCATTTTCCGTCCCCCTTGGCACTCTGATAGGCAATCTGTTCTCCCCCGAAACGGTTCTGTACCAGTTTCGGATGCACATAGGACAGCCGCCGACCGGACAGCAGCCGAATCATCAGAAACCCATTCTGGCACGCAAACTGGATGCCATGTGTTTCCGTCCGGCTGCCGCTGCGGACTGCGGTCAGGGAAGCGTCTCCGATGTCTTTCCAAAGGGCTGTGATATGTGGATTGGCGGTTCTCCATGCCGAAACAAGCGGCTTCAGTTCCGATTCCTGCAAGCCCATTTCTAACGCCCCCATACTCTTCAAAGCCCCTGCTCCGCCGCCGTAGCCGAGTGCCAGCTCTGCAATTTTTCCCTTCTGCCGCAGATGGCCGTTGATGCCGTGCTTGACCACCGGCACACCAAACATCTGCGATGCCGAGGCACAGTAGATGTCCCCGCCCTGCTGAAACACGTCCAGCCGCCACTGTTCTCCAGCCAGCCATGCAATGATTCTGGCTTCAATGGCGGAGAAGTCTGCCACGAGGAATTGATACCCCTCTTTCGGGACAAAGGACGTACGGAGCAACTGTGAGAGCGTGTCCGGAATGTCGTCATAGAGCATCTCCATGGCTTCATAATCGCCCTGCTTCACGAGTTCGTGTGCCTGCTCCAAATCCGGCATATGATTCTGCGGCAGGTTTTGCAGCTGAATCAGCCGACCGGTAAAGCGTCCGGTTCTGCCTGCTCCGTAGAACTGGAACATCCCTCTTGCCCTGCCGTCCCGACAGGCAACCCGCTGCATCACGTCATATTTTTTCAGGGAAGATTTCGACAGCTGCTGTTTCAGGTCTAAGACGGTTCGCATCGGCTCGGGTGCGGTTTGCAGAAGGGCGTTCCGATGCTGTTTGTCCAGCGAATCCACTTCCAATCCGTTTGCGGTCAGCCACTGTTTCATCTGTGCCACGGAGTTCGGATTTTCCATCCCTGTTATTTCCTGTATCGCCTGTTTCAGCTGCTGTTGGGCTTGCTTGACCATCTTCCGTGCCTGCTGGACAAATTTCATGTCCATCTGAATGCCACGGTCGTTGATTTGCTGGTCTAAGTGATATTCTTCCCAGACAAACTCCGGCACAGGGGCATGGGCAAGCCGCTTCTGAATTTGCAGCTCCACTTCCACATCTCGTTGGTTGTACTGCCGGAAGACTGCCCATTCCGCCGGATGGTCTTGCGGCAGCTGCCGTTTGCCGTTTTTGTCCGGAATGCAAAACAGCTTGATACCGTCTTTTCCCTCCTGCATCTTCTGGTGTTCGAGTTGCAATGCCTGTCCCACACCCTTCAGAGACATCGGCAGCCCCAGTGTTGCCGCCCAGACCATGGTACACCGCCATTGGGACGGGTCTAAGAACGTACCGGACGGCAGTCCCAGATAACGGGATAAGCACACTCGCTCAAACATGGCGTGAAATGCCGTTTTGAGAACGGTTTCATCCGTCAGGGCAGAGAGAATCTCCGGCGGAATGGATTCCCCGCCAGAAAGATCCACGACCTGTACCGCTCCGAAGTCCACGCTGTAGCCGAACAGCAGCAGAGAAAACGCTGCACTCTCTGCATATTTGTATACACCTTCCTGCTCCAGATTCCGGTCAGAGTAGGTTTCGATGTCAATCGAAAGTACCTGCATCCGGCATCACCCTAACAGGTCGTCGTCTTCCTCCGGAAGACAGTCAAACTCGTCCTCTGCATTCATTCTGCCGTCCAGCCGTTCGCCGTCTCTGACCTTTTGAATGTTGCCCAGTCCGGCAGCAATGCCCTTGTTTCCCTTGGTGTTATAGGCGTAGAAGTTCAGGGAGACTCTGGCATAGCATCCGGAGTAGACTTCTTCCTGCCGGAGAATCCGCTGTACCCGCTGATCCACAATCTGTGGTGCGGTGTCGCTGGAGGCATTCAGGAAGACACAGCCCCGATAAGCAGCATCCTCCGGTCGTTCAGCATCGCCGTCACGAAGTGGCAGCTTCAGCAGGGAAGGGGCAGGGGTTCGCCCGCCGAAGACTGCCGTGCCTCGTTCGATGGCAGCCTGTACGGCTCTCTGAATGCGGTCAATGGTTTCCGTGTCTGTCTTGGGAATCAGCAGGCAAACGCTGTATTTTTCCTTTCCCTCGTCCGTTGTCTGTGGTGTCCAGATGTGGGCGTAGCTCAGGCGTACCATACCGGTTACCACTTTTGTCTTGCTTTTTTCTTTTTCTGCCATGATAAAAACCTCCGTTTTGTTTGTTTTAAAATGCCCTGTTTCAACTTCTACCCCAGTGGGGTAGAAGTGATGGGCTGAAATTCGTCTTCCGGTGCGCTTCTTTTTAGGGGGCAGACCGGCTTTGCCCGACAGAACCGACACCAGTCTCCGCTGCAAAATACGCCTTTTCCGGCGGCTGCCAGCTCTGCCTTTGGCTTCAGCTCTGTTTCTGCCCATGTGAGCAGTTCTCTTTTCGGAATCGTCCAAGTGCAGATGTTATCTCTTCGTGGCTGATAGATGGTCATGCTGACGTTTTTTACATCACACAGACAATCATACAGCTCCAAAGCCCCCAGTGCATACAGCATCATTTGTGTATTGTGTTCCGCTTCGACCAGCACGCCTATGCCGTATTTGAAATCAATGATATGTAGTTGCTCTTCAGTGAGAATCAGGCAGTCGCCTGTTCCGAACCCTTCCGGCACCCATCTGGAGAAGTCCAGACGCTGCTCCATTTGCAGCAGGGGAGCGGCGTGTTTCTCTGCCTGCAATGTACGCAGTACCCATTCTGCATAAGCCGTTGTGTGCTGTTCCATTTCCGGGCAATCATAGACGGATTGCGGTCTGCTGCATGGCTGCTTCAGGGCTTTCTGTAGCTTGTACTCGCAGAGAGCGTGAGCAGCAGTGCCCTCTTCCGCTGCTGTTGAGCTGCGGTTCGGGAATCGCTTTTCCAGCTGTGCAGATGGGGGACAGTGCAGCCAACGGTGGCTGCTCGAAGCAGATAGTACAGCATGGTTAAGTGGCGGCATGCAGTGCTTTCACATCCTTGTACAGGGCAGCATAGTGTGCTTCCGGAATCTTGCTCAGTTTTGGGCTGCCGTACTGCATCAGCAATGCCCGCAGCTCGTCCTTTTTTCCGCTTCGCAGCACCTCTGCACAGAGCGTCCGCAGCGTTGCATACTCCACCGTATCTGTGTCTTGCTGCTTTTCAGCAGGGGGTTGTGGTGTTTCCGCTGCTGGAAGGTCATATACGGTTTCAAAGTTACCCTGTTTGAGGTCGTCACAGACATTGATAATTTTTGCAAGCTCGTCCAGCTTTCCCACCAGTGTGTTCATGGCTCTGGCAGCGTCCTTTGCAGCGGAAGCCGCTTGCAGGATACATTCTTGTTTGGTCATGGTTCATTCCTCCAGTCGTTGAAAATTTCTGCTGCACACTGTACCAGCCAACGGATGAGCAGCAGCACTTGTAATTCTACGAGAATCGTCAGTAGAATTCGCATGGGTCATGCTCCTTTCTTTGGTTTAGACGGCTGTTCCCACAAAGCCCTCTCACTATATAGGCGTTTTCGGGCAAAACTTGTACGCAAACGTACAAGTTGAAATCGGGTTTTACAAAAAGTTCACGATTTTTAGCACATCCGACAAATTGCGAAGATGGTTTTTGTGGGAAAAGCCGATATTTGGTGGGGCGTGCCGGACTTGCACCGGCGATGCGGTTCGCCCCATGGAAGCGGTGATCCGCTCACCGCAAAGCGTCATAGAAAGAAAAACGACAGGGTAGTGCTCAAGGTAGGTTTTCCATGTTTTTCTCTTGTGTCATTCGCAGCTCCTGTCGCCGTAACTTTGCAAGTACAAATTGGTCGAAGACTTCCGGCGAAAACAGGGCACGGATTTGCAGCATCAGGATATAAACATCCGCTGCCTCTTCCACAAGGTGTTCCAGAGTCTGTTTTGCGGTATCACTGGGAGCAAAGCAGTACTTGATGATAGCGGTTTGCAGTTCTCCGCATTCCTCGATCGTTTTCAGAATCTGGTGTTCTGCACCGTAGTGCGTGGCAATTTTGCAGATGATTTCGTTCGGAAGATAAGGTGTTTCGTTTCCGGCATCTAAATTCGTACCGTAGTTCTCATACCAATCTGCTTTTGCAAGGTCCTTTTCTTTATCGCCCTTCCACCCTGCACGGTATCGGTACTTGTACGCATTCAATTCACAGAAAGCTTTTGTCTTCTGCACACCGAATGTCTCAAGCATTTCTACGATGCATTCTTTTCTTCCAGGGAGATTGTAATGCGATGGGTGATTCACATCACTGAGCAATTCTGCTTGTTTTTCTTTTGTTTCCATTTTAAATACATCCTTTCACCTTATCACCATGATGCTGTTCCTCTTCCACCTTATGCGGCTGTCCATCTGCATCAATTACAATCTTCATGCCATCCGTAATTGCATATCCAAAATGTGATACGTTTGTTTCAGTTGAACCGCATAACGTTATTGTACCAATACATGCTGCAACTACAACACCCGCATATCTATCGTCCACTTCAAAAACAACCGTCTTCATTCTGCAATCAGTCCTTTCTTTTAAATGGGCACCACGAAGGTGATGTCTTTATTTGTAGTTCGTTACACGCAATGCTTCTTCCAAAACCAATAAAACCAGGCATTTTTACCATTCGTTTTTTTGTAAAAAAATCCTGTATATATTTCTGGTTTGGATGATCACATCGAAAACTGTATCTGTATGATCCCCTTGTCTGATAACGATAACAATATTTGCATTCAGTGCATTTCACTATCAATCATTCCTCTCACTTCATCATAATGTCTCCAATAAGCGAATTGACATGCCATATTTCCGCATTCCAATTCAGCATTTTCTTCTTCACAATGCTTTGAGCCATTGTATATACAATAATCACAAATATCAGGCGTTAACTCTTTTGCTGCAAGTTTCAGCAGCCGTTTCATCTCTGCATTTTCCTGTTTCATCTGTTCTACCTGATTCGGGGTCAATCCAGTATTCTCATATTCAATAATGTATTCGTCCTTGTGATCACAATGATAACATACATAACCGGAAATATTAGCAAACGGATTCTTAATATCCTTGTTTACCCTAAATTTCCGATGTCTTTTCAATTCTTCCAGCCATTTTGCAAGCTGCAAATGTTCTTCTGCACATTCATCACAACCTTTGTTTGCAACATCATAGCAATGCTGGATCGCTTCATCAAGTGTCATTTTCCTCACCTCCAATCGGACTAAAGTAATTCCTACAATTTGCATCTTCCTGAGTGAGATATACCTTTCCTTTTTCAAAATTGGTGCGTTTCATACAAACAACATTAGGTGCATAGTTATCGGCTTTTTCTCTGATTACGGCAAACTTACAGTTTTTGCAGGTTTTAGACTTCTCCATTTTCCTCATCCTTTCTAACCAGTTCCGGATTGTCGTGGATGTTGCCGACAATTTCAAACTCATCTCCATAAAAAACTGTAAAATCCGTATCAAATTCCATGTCAAAATCAATGCAATCAAGTACGAACATACAGCAATCGCTATACCATTCTACAACATAAGACATTATTTCCTGTCCGTTTCTGTTGAATCGTCTAACTATATCCCCCTCGAAAATCTTCCTGCCGTTCTTGTCTTTCAAACCGGTATACTGTCCAACGGTGTCTGTATAAACAGAATATTTTTGAAATTCTGGTTCAGTCTGATAGATAATGGAACGGTCTTCATTGAATTGGCAGATTCCTCCATATATCCACTTACTTTCAACAGGCGTACCGTCCAATTTTACCTTTTCTCCCTTCCGCCTGTGTTGACCTCTGAATAAAATTTCACGATTCATTCCCATCATCCTCTCCATTCAGCAAATCACATACTTTCTGTGCGGTTTCTTTTGAATCAAATCCATTTTTGCACCACAATGCGGGCAATACTTTGACATTTTCCTGCCAATCGGTTCTTCTTTGCAGACACTGCAATATGGGTAGTATCCATCACAACAGATTTTCCACTCCCCATGCCGTACAGGTTCAACGTCTGCGGCAGGCAGATTCTCAGCATATTCAAGAACGGACTCGACACCGTTGATAAAGTCTTTGCTGCCGTTCTTTTTATCATAATGATTACGCCTTATAGGGTATTTCATCAATGTTTCACGTTCAATCCATTCAGGCATTTTACAAATCACCCTCTCGCTTTCATTTCGATTTCTCCAAATCGTTAGGAAGTGCATCTTCCAAAATGTCCAGTCCTCCGTATATGTACAGTACCAACGCATCCATTACAATAAAATTGATATACGTGCCAAGCTCAGAGAAATCAACGATATTCTCACCATCGTCCTTTCGTTGTCCAGCTGTTTTCTGAATCAATGCCTGCCGGATTTTGTCCAAGTGTTCTTTCAACACTTCAACGTCCCATTTTGTGCAGCCGTTTTTTCTAAGCTTTAGAAAATCCCACATAAGTTCAAGTTGACCTGCGTCAAGTTCTTGTATCGTACGTTTCATTCTTAATTGACCTTTCTGCGTTATTAGTAAAACGCCACGAAAAATTCCATTTAAATTTGAAGCTTGTAAGTATTATATTTAAAAAAATGCAGCCATCGCTTCTCCAAATTCAATCAAGCACCGCTTAAACAGTTCTGTTTTGAAGGACCGCATGGTGCGGTCATCCATCTCCCCATTTTCTCGAAGCTCCATGAGTTGTTCGTCTGTCAACATAGACCATAACAATTCTAACGTTTTGTCACTCATTTTCATTTCCCCCATCCATCTTCGCACCACAATGTGGGCAATATGGCGGATTGTAAGCCTTGTTGCTTTTCCCACACACGCTACACCATGTTTTTCCGTCATGCAAGTTCCACTGCCCATGAGCAAACAACCTTGCAATCGTTTCCACATCTACCGTTGCAGGCATCACAGAATCGACATCCATCAGAGTATCACACGCTGCATCAATGGCAGCATCCCATCCTTTGAAATAATCCTCTTCCGCACCAGCACCGCCGATATCATCCAACATGGCATATACTTCACGTCTCCGAATCAAGTCATCCGGAAAATCATCATCAAAGTCCGTGTTTTCGCATCGCAGTTTGATATAGTCTTTCATCTTTTCAAAACTCCTTTTGATTTTCCTCTCTCGTCCACGATTTCAATTTGCACTTTAATTTCCTGTAAGTCGATTCCATAAGTCTCTTTCAAATGCAGAATCTGTTCCTTTGCACTGGGATGTTTCCCGAAAATCGGCGGCATTTCTGCGATTGCCTTGACATTCTCATACAGGTCTGTCAGCCGTTTCCCACGCCATTTTTTATGCCATTCCAGAGCCGTCATACACATGACAATGCCTTGCAAGACCGCAGATTTGAAAATGCATTTTACTTCTGCTTCTGTGTACAGATTCTTTTCTTTTAGGTTTGGATTTTTCATATCACCGTCCCTTTCTTCTGTCCTGTAGTGCCAGTGCAATGGGAAGCACACTGGCTTACAGGATTTTCTTCTTGATTACAATGGATTTGGCAGCGGCATCCAAGCTACGACATCCAGAGTAGCAAGGTTTTCTGCCTCTTCTTCAGACATCCAGTCCGCAACATTAAACGCTCTGTGTGCGGCAGAAAAAATGGAAATGTAAAATTCCGGTTTTCTGTGCTTTGGGTTGTCTTGATAAAATCTTTGAATCAAGTATTCTCCGCTTTTTTTCGGAAGCTGTTCCGATACTGGAATCCAGTCTGTTTTATTCACGTGTTCCACCTTCCCTTCCGTTTTCATTTCAAACAATTTTTCCTTTGTAAAGCCCTTCCAGTTGTAACAACTCCAGCATTGCTTTTTGTTTGCTGTTGAGCGTTCCAACATATGCTACGTCCCAAACAGCAACGCATCCAGTTATTTTTGTCAGCCAGAGAGTCACATCGCACCAGTACGCCATCGGACACCGGTCAGATAGTTCTTCTTGTGTAAGATGCAGCTTTTTGGCGGCATAGTTTCTCAACCACATTTGATGAGAGGGGACGGCATAATGAGCGTCCCCATTCTCATCTAATACAATTTCCAAATAGTCAACAAAAGTACGCTTGTGTGTTTGTATGTCAAAAGGTTTTTGCATCACAGTTCTTTGTGTATCAAAATCAATCATTAGCAGCTACCTCCTTTTTTACCTGTTCCCATGCCATTTGCAACCCAACCAACCACAGGATGATTCTGGTAGCCATGTACCGCCCAGCCTTGCAAAGCAACTCCCCATAATCTGGACAAATTTCTGACAGTAAACAATGCGAATCATCTGAAACAGTTCTAAACCCGTCAAAACCGGTGAATTGTTCCATGAGTTCCTCTAAGCAATCCTGTCGTTCTTCTTTCTCTTCATCGGAAAGCGTTACATCTTCCGGAAATAGAATTTCTTCTAACTCTTCTTGTGCAATCTCCTCGTCATAGTAATATTTATCCGTACTGCATTCAATTTTTCCGACAAAATAGTCAACCATGTTAATGTAACCGGACAATGCTTGCAAGGTTGCACGTTCTGTCAACCGTACAACTGCTGAACCCAGATCACCGGATAGGTACAAGCAGCAGCGTTCTTCATCGAATACGTATCGTACATAGTAATCTGAGGAGCCATCTTCCTTCCGCCAATCCAAAGTAGAGATACCGTCAAGCTGTCGAAAAACCGCCTTGTGGTGCGAGAACATTATTTTTGCATGAGCAATCTGTTGCTCTCTTCGAGTGATTCTGTCCATTTGATTTTCCTCCTATTGGAACTTCTACCCCAGTGGGGTAGAAGTTCATTTACTGGTTTAAACGAACGCTTTCGGTGGTCTTTGCAGTTCGGTGTTTACCGGTTTCCATAAATGCAGGCAGTACGGATGAAGGTTTACATATTCCGACTTTGGTGGATGATACTGTACCACGCATTCCTCCTCGCCCCAGAACATATCCTTTACTCTGCACATTTCCTCCCATGTTGGCACACGGTTTGCATAGGATACCGAAACATGCTCCCAGTCTCCACCCCATGAAACAACGACCACAGCTGGTTTTCCTTTTGCTCCATGCAGAAATAACCAACCGGCAAGCCCGTCATTCCCTTCGTCTGTTATCAGTAAACCAGTTTGCTTTCTGATTTCCTCTAATTTTTTCATTGATTTTCCTCCTATTGGAACTTCTACCCCAGTGGGGTAGAAGTTTAATTTTCGTTTTCTGTGGATTCCTCCGGATAGCGGACTCGCATTGCGTATTGTAGCAGTTGGTGTACGCATCTGCGACCAGCTTGCAATTCCATCGTCCCCCATTCTCCTCTTGCAATTGCCCGTTCAAAAGATTCTATGTCCGGCAGTTGCAACGAATCCAGTGTTTCTTTCATGGCATCCGGAATCCGTGGTGGTTGTTTTGCAGGCGGTTCTTGTTCCTGCTCTGATTCTGCCTCTGGCTCCCATTCCGTTTCCGTCTGTACAGGTTTCTGCTCTGAAAAAAGGGCATCTAAATCTGTTTTAGATTGGATTTGCCCGTCTGCAAACGCCTGTCGGAGTTGTTTTGCTCTTTTTTCGGTCAGAAGTTTCCGTATGATATCGTAATTTGTATCGGTTTCCGGTGTTCGTTCCAATAGATATTCTGCTAACTGTGCCTGTCCATCTGACGGAATAAAGGATAATTCCACGCCGGCTCTGACGGAAAGCCCTGCATCGATCCAATTCTTGATTTCCTGATGCAGGGAGTCAATCCGCACCAATCTGGTTACGGAATTTCGGCTTAATCCATATTCCCTGCCGACCTTATCTGCGGTCAGTGCAGGTTTGTAGCTTCCGTGTTCCAGTTCCTGCAACTCTTTCAGGATGTCATTCCGCTTGCCCTGTGAGAACATCTGATTTCTTCGCATGGCAACGACTGCTGCCTGTTCACTGATTTTCAGATTGTCAAACCCTCTCTGCATGAGGTTGGATTCCACCACATACATTTCCGCTTCTTCTTCCGTCAAGCCGTTCTTCACGATTGCAGGAACGGCAGCCAGTCCTGCCAGCTTGGAAGCGTTCCAGCGGTTGTGCCCCACAAGGATTTCATAATCTCCCATACAAGGCCGCACGATGATGGGAACCAGCACACCATTCTGCCGGATAGACTCCACCATATCAGAAAGCCGCTCGCCGTCATACAGCTTGAACGGATGCTTGTAATAGGGCACCAATCGGTCTACCGGAATTTGCTGGATTTGATTTTCACTGCTGCCCAGCATGGCATTTAGGTTGAACGCCATATCAGAACCCCCTCTGCAGGAGTTCTTCTGCAAGCTGCACATACTCTGTGCCTAACTTGGTGTTGGTTGGAATGGCGGTCTGTTCTTCCACGCTGCGTGCAGCGGAAACGCTGTGATGAATGCACGTGGTAAAAACGGCGTTTCCATAGTGTGCAATCAGCGTTGCAAGGTTGTTTCGGCTGACGTTTGTATTTGTCACCATTGTCGGCAGAATGCCAGCAAGACTCAAGTCCATGTTGACGGTTGCCCGCACCTGCCGCATGACATCCTGCAAAGCAGTCAAGCCGGAAACGGCAAACTTTTGTACTTGCACCGGAATCAGAAGTGCATCTGCTGCCGTGAGGGCATTTAACAGTAATACCCCCAAGGATGGCAGACAATCCAGCAGAATGTAATCATAATCCTGTTTCACGCTGTCCAGAATCCGCTTGAGGATAGATTCCCGTGACAGGGCGTTTTGCATGGCGATTTCTGCACTGGCAAGCTCCAGTGTGGCAGGTAGATAGTCCACCTGAATCTCTTTGCAATACCGGATGGTGTTTTCGATTTTTTCCCGGGATAAAGTGGCGGTCAGTACGACATCCTGAATCAGATCCGCCATGCTCATGGCATCGGTGTCGGTGAAGCCGCAGTATTCTGACAGGTTTCCCTGTGGGTCAAGGTCTGCCAGAAGCACACGCTTTCCCTTTCCAGCCAGTGCAGCAGCGAGATTGTAGGCAGTGGTGGTCTTTCCCACGCCACCCTTCTGGTTTGCGATTGCGATAGTAGTAGCCATTTTTGTTTCCTCCTATATTTTCTCAACGGTAATGATTTCAATTTCTTCCGCATCGGTCGGGAACTGTTCCTTGATTTTCTGCTTCAGCACGGAACATAATTCCGACTCGCTTTCTGCTTCCAGTTCTGCGACCGATTGGACACCGTCTATCAGACAGTACACAAGATACTTATTTATGATGTAACACCTCTTCCATGCGTTGGATGTAGGAAAGCAGCTGGCGGTTGCTGCGTTCCAGTTGGGAGACACGCTTCCGCAGTAGTCCGGTTTCTTTGCTTTGCAATCCAAAATAGCTCCGGTATCCATGCAGTTCCTGTTCTACCGCCTCTTGTTCCTGTATCTTAGCTTCGCATTTTTGCAGTGCTTTTTTGTCATTGCACCGCTTTCTGGATGCGGCTTTTTGCGTTCTGCGGTGTGTCTTTTGACAGGCAGGGCATCGTTTGAGGGGGTTGAAACGATGGTCTCCCAGATCCTCTCTGGTCCCAAGAAAGATACCGCAGTCTTCGCAGTATTTACAGTCCGGCATCCTCGATCATCTGACGGATCAGCTCCCCTCCCCTGTCCGTTTTGTCCTCGTTTTGTCCACCGTTTTGTCCCGCACGTCCTGCCAATTTTTCAAAGTCGGATTGCAGGGAAGTGATTAAAGCATCTCGTTCCTGCACCGCAAATTGTACAAAGAGTTCCGACTTGCCGCCCACATGAGCCGACAGCGAACGGACGGTATCATTCTCGTCCCGATAGGAAATCTCTACCCGATCGGCACGTTCATCATATTCTGCACAGCTACCGGATACTCGCACATTGCTGATGAACCGATTCAGTTCCTCAATGCGTTTCCGCTTTTTCTGGATTTCATCCAGTGTATCTGTGGCTTCCTGATATCGGAGTGCCGGCGTGGTTGGCTTCGGCTGTTCCGGTTGCTGTGTCTGCTCCAAGCGTGCTTTGCGGTATTTGTAAAACCGATAGCCCAGAAATGGAATGCCATATACAGCAAGCATCCCGATGAAAATTTGTAAGTCAGCGTTCAAAATTTGCTCCTCCTCTCTTGACAAGGAACAAACAATGTGCTACAATGAAACTGCGATTTAACATTGTAGCCAATGTTTGCTTATGTCCGCTGCTGAGTCCTCACACTCGGCAGCGGATTTTTTTTGCTGCTGATGGAGCTGCCGGAAGGCAGCATCCATGTATTCCTCCCATTCTGGCGTACAGGGTTCTGGAGCCATCACGGAGTAATCTGTGGGACAATCTCCGGCTTCGATGTTTGGCACAAGAGAAGCGTAAGCCGCTGCATTTTCGGAAACGTATTTGGCTTTTTTCGGCTTCCATCCCTGTCTTATCCGCTGTAAGTCCTGCTTGCACCACTTTGTCAGCATGGCAAAATGATTTTGGTAAGTCCGTTTGTTTTCGTGCATAAAGCTGGAGAAGCTTGTCAGTGTGACATCCAACTGTTCTCCATACCAGCTTTTCAGCTGGTTGTACTCCGATGCAGTCAGGTAGACGTTCTGGAATTCTCCGAATGTCAATTTTTTTTCCTGCTTCTCCGAGGGCGGCTTGCCGTGCTCTCTTCCAGAAGAAGAGATACTCCCTATATACTTGTTAGGTATAATTTTTTGACTGGGGCATTCCGGCTTTTTGACTGGGGGGCATTCAAAATTTTTGGTCGGCGGCGTAAAAAAATTGGACCGTTCGGTCTGATTTTCAACAGTTTCAACAGGCTTTCCACAATTCATTTCCACAATTTGTGGAAAACAGCATTTTTCCTGTAAAGCCGCCAAATTGACACCATAATGGTTTCTCAACCCACCATCTGCATCTCTGGTCTGCTGCTTATAGATCAGACCGTCTTTTTCCAACGCTTTCAGGTTGTTGATGGCGGTCTGTTTCGTACACTTGACCGCATCGGCCAAGTACTCTAAGCTGCCATTGCACGCTTTTCCTTTTCTGGAAAAGCTGTAGATTGCGGCAAACAGCAGCAGTTTCGTACCGCCCAATCCCAGTTCATTCACCATAAAGTCTTCGATTATGTAGAAGCCTTTGAATTTGCTCGCACGCATATGATTTTCCTCCTTTTCTTTTTTGCACGCAGCCATTTTTTATAGGCTGCTTTGTTTACGGGGTCTTGGTAGAATTCTACTGCCAGAACCATTACTTTGAATTCGACGGTTTCCATGAAAGCATTTATCTTCTCTTCTGTGACGACCTTTGCCGCTTCTTTCTCATCCAGTCCCGGCGGTGTCAGTAAATACCTTGCATAGTCCCGCTCCCATTTTTTCTGTCTTCTGCTTTTCATCCTACACCTCCCTTTAGGGAGCCGCTGATACGCTCAGCGGCTGAAGCGTATTTACATAGAAAGGGGTGTCGTGTCGGTTTTGTTTTACGCCGTACCGACACTCCGGCGATTGGAATGCCGCTGTTATCGTACAACGGCTTAGAAACGAATGCTATCGCTCTCAGCAATGGGAGGGATGGATTTTCGAGTCCACCGAAACACGCAGCCAGTACACGTGGTTTTTAAGTCAGCCGCCGCCGATATTTTGTGTCCTCGGCTCTACAGACAACTGACAGGCTTTGGTCTGGATACGCTCCAGACGGTCGGAAGATGCAGCCTCGAAGTCCATCTATCTGCTGTTTTCAGTGGTTGGCTGCTTTCCCTCATGCAAGTATGTACGCTTTTTGCATGAGCCTGACACGCTCCGGAAACGTGGCGTACATTGTTCTTGGGATGCCGCTGATAACGCTCAACGGCGAGAGAAGCGTAGTATAAAGACAAAGATACAAGATAGTTACCAATGCGGCGCTGCCACACCGCCCGTCATGCCGATAGGTCAGCGTGTGTTAGGGTTATCTTTTCAAGTTCCTAACCTCTTCTGAGTAGAATGAGTGCCAACCTCTCAAACCTAAAAAGCGGAATCCTGTAAAATCACGTGGCATCTCGACAGGAATATCGTAGAAATCCATTCCTGTTCTTTTTTCAATTTCTGCCATGATTTCCTCTCCATAATCCGAGCAATTATCATAGCAGCGGACAAATTGCTCTCCATAATAAAGGCTTACATAGGTATTATCCTTTATTACCAACTTGTATTTTCCCATTTTATTTCCACCTTTTTTCTTTTTTACTTACCTTAACAGGTTTGGATGCCGCTGATAACGCTCAACGGCGAGAGAAGCGAAAGTATGCTCAGTTTGGAATGATAGAAACCGGATTCCCATTGTTATCGTATAAGGTTGCCTCTCCTGATAGCAGACCATACAGAATTAGACTTACGATGATAACGGCAATCATTACAGATGTCCAATTAATGTCCATAGATTTTTTCTTTTTCTTTCTTGGCCGTTCGACCAGCTCTACTTTTTCTTTTTCTTCCATTTTCAGTTCCTCCTAATTTATTTCCTTACAGGTACTTTCCAGATACGGGCAAGACCACGGAGAAAGAAGCCGTCTCCAAGTTTGAGATATTCCTTTCCGTCCTCATCCATATCGATATCCACATCATTCCAGTCAGTTTTGATGTGTTCTCCATTCAGCTCCCGAACCCGATATTTACGGATGCCCATGTAGTACACCCAGTTTGGGATTTCGTTGGGAAAAAGTTGTGGTGTTACGATGATACCGTAGGCACCGTTTGAGAATTTGACTTCCAGTGTATAGATATTTCCCTGACTCATGTTCCTGCTCCTTCTCTTTCTGTTTTTTCCTCTGGATGAATATCCCATCCGCCGTTTTCTCGCCTGTGATAGTGCCAGATATCGCCGTTGGAGTAGGTGACTGCTGCACGCTCCGGTGCATCCTTTTTCCGCATAGCGTCCAGAAATTCTGCTTCCGTCATCTGGACTTCCTCTGTGTTTGTCTGTTCACCGACAAGCTCCTCACAGCTGACACGCAGAAAGTTTGCGATTCTCATCAGTACATAGGCGTTTGGGACGCGTTCTCCAGTTTCATACATGGCTATTGTAGACTGTGCGACTTGTACGGCTCTTGCAAGTTCTGCTTGCGAATACTGATTTTGTTCCCGTAATTTTCGTAGATTATAGGCTAACGACACAATATTCCTCCTTATCTTTTATTTTGTGATATTTAATCCATTAGTGATTGACAGCCTTTGCAAAAAACCGTATAATTGAATTAGGTGTATTCTGACAATTATACGGTTTTTTTACATTATGGTGCAGGATGTTTCAGCTCATCAGCCTTTGCAAACCTTATCAGGGCTGTTCGTCTGAACTGGTTTTATTATAACTCTATAAATGGCGATTGTCAACTTAAAAATCGCCATAAATGGATTTTTTGTAGGAGTGAACAAAATGGATGATGAAAATTTGTATAATTCGCCATATATGGCGAATAAAATTAAGGAAATTGCTAAGGTGCGAAATCTCACAATGAAATCAATTCTTGAAAACTGCAATTTAGGATCAAATACTTTTTCCCACATGCTGCATGGAAAGATGATTGCGTCCGATAGCCTCGCAAAAATTGCTGATTATCTCGAATGTTCTGTAGACTATTTGCTGGGCAGGACCGATAATCCGGAATTTGGTACGTCAACTTTGCAAAACAGTGGAAACCATATTGCGTTCGGCAATAGCTGCCAGAATAACAGCATTGCAATAGGGGATATAGCAAGAGACGTATCATCAGATACAGAAGAGTTGGAGCAAGAAATTTGCAGCATCCTGAAACGACTGCCTTTACGGAAGCGTACAGAGCTGTTAACCATCATGTACCATTATGTGGATGAAAACGAGGAGAAAGAAGGAGAGTAACAATGGAAGTCAGACTTAGAGCAGATAATTTTAAATCGTACAAGGCATATCCTTGGATAGGAGAGTTTCTTCATTTAAAGGGTTCAGACTTTTTCCTTTTTACGATTATTTACGATAAATCGAATCAGGGGAAGGATGATGTAGTTTGCAAGTCAAAAGATCTTATGGCAATGATGAAATGTAGTCGTCAAACGCTTATCAATGCTACGAATCATTTGAAAAGTGCGGGGCTTATCTACCGGTATGAAAAAAATACAGATGAGGGTATTCTGTATTGTTACAGAATTAATATGGATAAGATTAAGCCACTTGAAAAAGAGATTAAGGAGTATAATGAGCAGCTGCAAAAGGAATATGAAGCATTGGAAAACAGGAGAAAATGAACATGAAAGCTTTTGCACATAAATTATGGAAAAGCATAACAGCAGGAATTATTTGTGCTGCTTTCATGCTTGAAACGGTTCCAACAATGCATCCTTATGCAATAAATGACCAGATAGGTGATGTGAACGGAGACGGTGTCATCGGTGTAGAGGATGCCGTAGAAATTCTTACAAGCTATGCAAGACAGTCCGCTAATCTGAATACAGACCTTTCTGCAGAACAAATGCTGTGTGCAGATATAAATGGGGATGGAATGCTCTCTGTAGAAGATGCCGTGTGCGTTCTGACCTACTACGCAAAAGCCTCTGCAGGATTAGATCCAAGTTGGGACGAAGAAGGTCATGGGACAACGGTCACAACAACCACCATTTTAACAGAAGTAACTACTACAGAAGCAGAAACAACAACGGTTGTAACTACGCTGCAAACACACTCGAATGGAGCAGTGATTCCGCCGAACACTGGGGATCTATTTGTCATCTTAAACACCAATACCATGTGCTATCATCTTAGTAGTACCTGTCGGGCAGCAAAACGGATAAAAGAAGAGAACTATGCAGAAGTTTATGTTGCCGGTGTGTGGGATGTAGAACAATACGGCTATACAGCGTGCGGTATTTGTGCGAAATAATAAAAAATAACTTCTACCCCAGTGGGGTAGAAGTTATCGAGAAAAAGGAAAAAGGAAAGTTGATAGGCATAAGTATGAAAAATGTGTTATACTTATAGCAAAGGAGATGATCAAAATGCTATTAAAATATATTGTCAGCAATTACAAATCAATTGGACATGATGTAGAGTTTAGTATGCTACCGACATCGGGGAATACAGACGATCGGTTTACTTCTACCATTCACACAAAAGCAGGAGAATGGAAAGTCTTGCATAGAGGTGTTCTGTTTGGTGCCAATGCCTCTGGAAAATCCGCTTTTATTGAATCTATCAGATTTGCAAAACGCTTCATCACACAAGGACAAAGAAGTGGACGGAGAATCCCTGTGAATCAGTTTAAAAAACCGATTGCAGACTTGGACGGACTTACCACTTTTCAATTCTTGTTGTATATTGAGGGTGAGGTCTATGATTATGGTTTTTCATTGGATAATGAAAGAGTGCATGAGGAATGGCTGGAACGATTAGAGCAGGATGGTAAATTTCAAAATATATTCGAGCGAAAAACATTCTATGAGTCGCACATGGAATTAAGAGTTAACGGAGGGAAATTGGGTATTGACTCCAAATTTGCTTCTATGCTAGCCTCTACTTTACAGGAGAAGCAAAAAAATCAGCTTTTTTTATATAAGCTATATGATAATGGCGTATCAAGAGTAGAAGATTTATTTGAATGGTTTGATGGTATAGAAGTTGTTTTTCCAGATAGTCAAGTAAAAGGATTGGATAGAAGAGTGGCAAAAGATAAAGATTTTGCTATAGAGCTGTCTCATTTTTTACAGCGTGTAGACACCGGAGTAGAAAATGTGACAACAAAGGACTTACCAATTGACGCTGAGTCTTTTTTCAAACAGATAAACTTGCCAGATGAAATACTGCAAGAATTATATGATGCACAGCAGGGAACACTTCAAATTAATGATAGATATTATATTTTTGAAACCGAAAATGGTCAAATTAAGCTACTGGAAACAAAATTCCAGCATCAGCTATACGGAGAAGGCTATTTTTTCAATAGAGACGAGGAATCTGATGGAACACAAAGGCTATTAGATTTATTTCCAATTTTGTATAATAACCAGAGAAAAGGAAGAAAAATTTATTTTATAGATGAGTTAGATCGTAGTTTGCACACTGCATTAACAACTGAATTCCTAAATCAATTTATAAAACTTGCAAAAGAATGTCAAAGTCAGCTTGTTATTACTGCTCATGACGTAAATATTATGAATTTGAAAAAGCTGTCACCCGATGAAATTTGGTTTCTGGAGAAAAACAGGGACGGGGAAACACAAATTCGACCTTTCTCTGATTTCGATGTGGATCATAATGGATATGATGTGATGCGTTCCTATCTGGAGGGACGCTTTGGAGCGGTGCCTTATATTAAGGAGGAAAACTGATGCCAAGAAAACATTTTTCTACTGCAGATATGGAAAGAAAATCAGAACGAATTTCTGATAAGCTCATAATCTTGTCTTGCGAGGGTGTCATAACGGAAGAAGAATATTTTGAAATTTTATCCTCTAAAATTTTTTTTAGTATAGGAACAAAAATTCACATTCTATCTGTAAGAGGGGAGTATCTAAGTAAAGAAGATAGAACAAAAGAGGAGAAAGACTTTCAAAACCGTTCTTCTCCTACAGATGTGTTAAAGCGGATGGACGATTATCTAGATGACAAAATAGAGAGAAGGTCACAGGATGAATGTTGGTTAGTCATGGATATTGATGACCATACCAGCCCTCAAAAAATAGGGGAATGGGATTCTGTTATGGATTCCTGTAAAGAGAAAGGATATAAAGTTGCTGTGAGCAATCCATTCTTTGAATTCTGGTTGTATCTCCATCATTTTGATGTGTGTGAAGAAGATCATTCACACTGTGTTTCTGAAGAACGTCCGTATCAACCGGATCCTTACTTTCGTCATATCATGGAAGAAAATGATGTTGGATTAAAACAAAACCACAAAAAGCCTCTTCCTTGCCATTACAATTATGAAAAGGTGCAGCAAGCTGTTCAGCGTGCGAAAGAGTTGGATGATGGAAAAGAAGCATACCCAAAAAACACACTTGGAAGTACGGTCTATAAAATAATAGAGCAGTTTGTGGAATTAAAAAAGCGAGTAGAGGGAATATAAAAATGAAAGTTGTAATTTACGCCCGTTATTCCTGTGAAAAACAAACCGAACAATCCATAGAGGGACAGGTTCGGGAATGCCGAGAATTTGCAGACAAGCATGATATGACGATTGTGGATACTTACATAGATCGTGCGATTTCCGGTACTTCTACAGCCCATCGAGATGCTTTTTTGAAAATGATTGCAGATGCAGAGTGCCATTTGTTTGATGGGATTTTGGTTTATAAAATAGATAGATTTGCTCGCAATCGCTATGATAGTGCCATTTATAAGGCAAGGCTGAAAAAAATCGGAATCAAAATATTTTATGCAAAAGAAAACATTCCAGACGGACCAGAGGGAATCATTATGGAATCCCTGCTGGAAGGGATGGCAGAATACTATTCCGCAGAGTTATCCCAGAAAATTAAAAGAGGAATGCGGGAAAATGCTCTGAAAGGAAAAGTGACAGGCGGTGCAGTTGCTTTAGGTTATAAAATCGGACCGGATAAGAGATATGAGATTGATGAGGAAAAAGCAGATATTGTAAGGCATATCTTTCAATCCTACGCCTTCGGAAAGCGGGTAGCCGATATCTGCAGGGAATTGAATGCACTGGGGATTCGTACTTCCAGAGGAGCGGAATTCAATAAAAACAGTCTTCGCACAATGCTGCACAATGAAAAGTATATCGGTGTGTATAAATGTCAGGATATTCGATTAGAAGATATGATACCGCCTATTATTAGCAAAGAATTGTTTCAGCAAGTGCAGGACTTATTGGAGAAAAATAAAAAAGCCCCTGCAAGTGCAAAGGCAAAAGTAGATTATATGCTATCTGGAAAAGCCTACTGCGGAAAATGTGGGATGGGCTTAGTGGGGGAGAGTGGCAATTCGAAGAGTGGTATGCATTATTATTACAAATGTGCCAAGCGAAAAAGAGGACAGGGATGTGATAAAGAAACGGTACGAAAGAGTGACTTAGAAAATCTGGTTGCGGAAGAGGTCATAAATGTGGTTTTGCGTCCGGAGAAAATTAGAGAGATTGCAGAGCGATGCGAAGCATTGCAAAAGAAAATTCATTTTGATCACCCAGAAGTGCGGATGATAGAAAAGCAGTTGGCACAAACAAAAAAGAGTCTGCATAATCTCATGCAAGCGATTGAACAGGGCGTCTTTACAAAGACGACAAAATGCAGATTGGAAGAACTGGAAAATCAGCAGGAGACATTGGAATATGAGTTGCTGCAAGCAAAGGAGAAGGAAACTCTTGAAAATCAGGGTCTTACTGCGGATCAAATTGAATTCATGCTCTTGCAATTTCTTCCGGATTCTGAAACGGAAATTGACTGTGAAAAATATATAAGCAGAATTATAGATTGTTTTGTACACTCCGTTTACTTGTGGGATGATAAATGCGTTATATGGCTAAACATCTCACCAGAGGACAGTGTAGACAAAAGCGAAAGAATGCAGATATCTGTAGATATTGCCAATGGGGCTTTAAAAAAAAACATGATTTATAACGTGGATAAAGACGTAATTACGGATAGGTTATCGGTGGGTGAAAAATCGGATTTGAACAGAAAAAGCCCACTTCACCGCTGGCGAATTCGTCTTTGGTTTTTGCGATGGTCTCTCCGGCAGTATCTGCGGTTACTGGTTTATAGGCATCAGAAGCATCATCATATGCTATACCAATTCCGAAGTAGGTTTCTGTATCCTTGCGGTAGTAGCAATTGGTGATGGTTCCACTATTGAATCCGCACACGCCGCCGACACCCTCTGTGCCAGTCACTGCCCCTGTGCTGTAGCAATTGATGAGGCCTCCTATGCTGAGTCCGCACACGCCGCCGACACCGGTAGTACCAGTCACTGCACTCGTGCTGTAGCAATTGGCGAAGAATCCGCCATAATTGAATCCACACAAGCCGCCGACATCCTCTGTACCAGTCACTGTACCTGTGCTGTAGCAATTGGTGATAGTTCCTTTATAATTGTATCCGCACAAGCTGCCGACACCATTCACACCATTCATATAGGAGTTGATCACACCAACATTCTGAATGGCTGCATTCTCGCCTATTTGACCGAACAGTCCAACAC
>CAUDDP010000008.1 GCA_958448395.1 uncultured Oscillospiraceae bacterium
CTCGCTACCTCCACCTTGGCAAGGTGGCGCTCTACCAGATGAGCTAAATCCGCAAAGAAAGAATATGCAGCCTTTGCACCCGCTATTGCAGATACTGCAACATATTCTTTGGTGCCTCCGATCGGAATCGAACCAATGACACGGGGATTTTCAGTCCCCTGCTCTACCGACTGAGCTACAGAGGCGTTGGCGATCTGGATGGGATTCGAACCCACGACCTCTGCCGTGACAGGGCAGCGTTCTAACCAACTGAACTACCAGACCAATTGTGGTGGGAGCTACAGGGCTCGAACCTGTGACCCTCTGCTTGTAAGGCAGATGCTCTCCCAGCTGAGCTAAGCTCCCACAGCATTTGTCTGCTTCAGAACGTTTGCGAAAGAAAACATTAGGTAAACTTTAAGTTTTGTTTTTCCGTGCTCTGTCCTGACGACTTATTTATTATATCACACTTTCATGAGATTGTCAAGTAAACGTTTTTTGAACTTTATTGCATTTTTGTGAATTCCCATTCCAAACAAAATGCTTTCCAAAATTTTTCTGTTTCTTTTCGCAATCTTCACTCTCGTGCGACAGCTTTATTATTATATCACACTTTTTCTGCTTTGTCAATCCTTTTCTTGTTATAAAAATAGGTTTTATTTTCGTTCTTTTTTGTGCATTTTTCACATACGCCCTGTAATTTACTCCAAATCACAAACGCCCTGATTGCAGATTTCCCATCACAGTTGCCAAAAACGCACCGAAAAGGTGCTTGCTTTTTTTAAAAAACTGTGATATAATTTTTATATCGTTTTTTTGATGTGAAAAACCGCATTCTGCGAAGACAGCAGGTGCATATCCACACATCGCTCTGATGATATTTTAGAAAGAAGGTACATATTATGGGTATTGTAAAAGCAGCAATGGGAGCAGTCGGCGGCACACTTGCCGATTCCTGGCTGGACTATATCAAAGCACAGAACATGACACCAACCACCATTCTCACAAAGGGAGAACAAGTCAGCAACAAACGCAGCAGCAATAAACATGGCAATGCAGACATCATTTCCAACGGTTCCCGCATTGAAGTAGGACCGAATCAGATGATGTTCCTGACAGAAGGCGGCAAAATTGTTGACTATACAGCGGAACAGGGATATTATGAAGTATTTCTCTCCGAGTCCCCTTCCCTATTCAACGGTGAACTGAAGGCTTCCGTACGAGAAACATTTGAACGCTTTCAATTCGGTGGTCAACCGGGCAAATCCCAGCAGGCATTCTTTGTCAATCTCTCTGAAATTCGTGGCATTCGCTTCGGCACACGGAACGCCCTGCAATATTTTGATAATTTTTATAATGCAGAGCTGTTTCTCCGCTGTCACGGTACCTATTCGATTAAAGTCACTGACCCGCTGAAATTCTTTATGGAAAACAACAGTGTATGCAGCCGTGGACGGGTTGACTTTACAGATATACAAGAACAATTCAATGCGGAATTTCTAACGGCACTGCAAAGTGCCATCGGACAAATGTCTGTAGATGGTGTACGGATTTCTAACCTGACCGCTAAAAGCATGGAGCTGACAAAGTATCTCAGCAATGTATTGGATGAAAGCTGGAATCAGCTGCGAGGCATTGAAATCTGCTCCGTTGGCATTGCCAGCATCAGCTATGATGAGGACAGCAAGAAACTCATCAACATGCGAAATCAAGGTGCGATGCTCTCCGATGCCACCATTCGGGAAGGCTATGTACAGGGTTCTGTTGCAAGAGGCATGGAAGCTGCTGGTTCCAACTCTGCCGGAGCGGCACAGGCATTCATGGGCATGGGCATGGGCATGCAAAATGCAGGCGGCTTTATGGCTGGTGCATCCGCTGCAAACTTACAGCAAATGCAAATGCAGAACGCACAGCGGCAGCAGACTGCTGCACCACAGGCGACTGCAAACAGCTGGCAGTGTGCCTGTGGTGCAACCAACACCGGTAAGTTCTGTACCGAATGCGGCAAACCGAAGCCTGCTCCGGCAACTGCTTGGAAGTGCAGCTGCGGAGCAGAGAACACCGGTAAATTCTGTACCGAATGCGGCAAACCAAAGCCGGCAGATGGCAAATGGACTTGCAGCTGTGGTACGACCAACACCGGTAAATTCTGCACAGAATGCGGCAAACCAAGAGGATAAATCATCACCCCCTGCATTCTGTTTTCTCTATGTGCCGCTGCATGGCTGCGGCATCAATCTAAATGAGGAGGATTTCATTGAATACCGTACAATATAAATGTCCCTACTGTGGCGGCGAGTTGGTATTTAATCCGGAAAAGCAGCAGTTTTCCTGTCCATACTGTGCCAGTGATTTCACGGAAGCAGAAATGGAAGCACGTTACAAAGAACAAAACGCAGAAGCACAGAAACACGCTGACCCCGATGTCAAAACACTGACCGATGAAAACGATACAACCGCTTTTGAAGAACAGACTCGTCTTTATGAATGTCCTTCCTGTGGTGCACAAATCATTGCGGAGGAAACCACCTCTGCAACCTTTTGCTACTATTGCCACAATCCAGTTGTCCTCGCTGGTCGGCTTACCGGACAGTATCAGCCATCCTTTGTCCTGCCGTTTGCTGTTCAGCGAAATGAGGCAGAACAGCTCTTCAAAGCATGGTGTAAAAAGCGGTGGTTTCTGCCGTCCGACTTCAAATCCAAACAGCAGCTGGAAAAAATGAGTGGTGTTTATGTCCCATTCTGGCTCGCCAGCTGTACTGCCGATGCTACATTGGACGGAATCGGCGAAGTTGTCCGCAGCTGGAGAGACGGCGAGTACGAAGTCACAGAAACCAAAGAATATGCCGTTTCCCGACAGGCAGATATTCCGTTTGAACGTGTACCGGCAGATGGCTCGAAAAAAATTGATGATGCACTGATGGATGCCATTGAACCATTTCCCTATCAGGAGATGCGTCCATTCTCCATGCAGTATCTGAGTGGCTTTCTGGCAGAAAAATATGATGTCACATGGGGAAATATCCTTCCACGGATTCAGGAACGTATCCGTGGAGCCAGCGAAGAAGTACTGAACGCAACACTAAGCCAATATACCATGGTTAAAAACAAACAAGTTCATGTGAATCTGGAACAACTCCAACATGATTATGTCCTTTTGCCGGTCTGGTTTATGAACTACAAGCACAACGGCAAAACCTATAGCTTTGCCATGAACGGACAGACCAAAAAATTCTCCGGCACGCCGCCCCTGAGCTGGCCGAAACTGCTCGGCTTCTGTGCTGGTCTGATGGTGCTAATTGGCTTATTGGGTGGTCTGATCGGAGGTGTCTTGTTATGAGAATCTCAGCAATGAAACCAATCCTTCTGACAGCCGCAGCCGTTCTAAGCCTTGGCACGCTTTGGCAACCGCTGTCCGCAGAAGCTGCCAATTCCGGGTTGATGTTGGAGGAATGCCGCCTCTGGGATGAAGCAGATGTCCTAACAGATGTACAGGAAAGCGAACTGAATGACCTGATTTTCGACACAGCGGAAACCATTCAAATGAATGTCTTTGTCCGGCTGGGTGCAAATTCCCTCTCCGGTCAGGAAGATGCAAGAGCGTATGCCATTGACGACTATCTGACAACCTTCGGAGATGCTAAGGATTCCGATGGCATCTGTCTCTATCTGGATTTGTACGGCAGCTATATTGACAGTACCAGCTATGCTCCACATGACTATATTGCAACGCATGGGCTGGCACAGTTATATTATACCAATGACAGAGATGACCGTATTTCTGAAATTTTCAGTCAGATGAATCCACACATGAAACGGGGACAGGAAGACCCCTATACCGCTGTTACCCTTTTCTGTGAAAATTTACAGTATTACTATGAAAAAGGCATTCCAAAAAATTACTATGTCTATGACGACCAATATGACCAGTATTTATATATTGACAAAAAAACCGATGCTCCCATATGGTCAGATAAAAAACCGCCTTTTGTCCGAAGGAAACAAACAGCAATTGCATTTTTGGGCAGTTTTGCAATTGGACTTGTAGTTGCACTGATTACCATGCTCTGCATTAAATATCACTACCGTTTCAAGTCTAAGCCATCTGCACAGATTTACATTCAGCCTGGAAAGATACACTATGGCAGAAAAACCGACCAATTTCTACACAAACGCATTTCCCGTGTCAAAGTAGAATCCGAGCACAACAGTTCGGGTGGTGGCGGCGGAAGCAGCTCCGGCGGATTTGGCGGTGGTGGAAACAGTCGTTAATTCGATTCATTCCAAAATCAATAATACAAAGAAAAACGGAGAGCAGTTGATAAACATTGCTCTCCGTTTTTTATGAATGGAAAAAGTGGTTTAATTCGTTTCTTCTTTTTCTTCTGTCTCTTCCGTTTCTTCCGGCACACCATGCCCAAACTGATGAGTCAGCTGCGGCTTTGGCAGATCTTCCAGTATGCTGACATAGGGTTCTTCCTCCGGCTCTGGATCTGGCTCCCGCTTAGAAAGTGGAATATTCCGTTCAGCAGTTGCAGCCTCCAATGCCTGCCGTTCCGCTGCGGTCAGCCGTTTCTTCTTCACCAAACGTACTGCAAAGAAAATCAGCAGCAGACCAACTGTACAAGCCAGTGAAATACTCACAATCTTCACCCACGGAATTTCCAGCGACTTAAAATTGATCCGCACACCATTGCTCCGGCTTTCGCTGATATATTTTGCAGCAGCACCCTCGTAACCTGTCAATAGGAATCCACTCACTGCAATCGTTTCCATCTCATCCGTCGTACTGCCGTCTGCATTCACCTTTTGTTGTTCCGTTGCCCCAAAAGCAAAGTCACCGATTTCTGTCACTCGCTTCGGCAGTGTCACATCCATCAACTGCTCACAGCAGAAAAATGCATAGCCACCAATTTGCAGGTCATTGCCTGTAGCGGTTTCCTCCCCTGCAAAGATAACCGATGACAAGGATTCACAATCCGAAAACGCATGGTCATAAATCGCTGTCACCTGTTCCGGAATGGTTACCGTCTGCAAGTTGATGCAGTAATCAAACGCACCCGAACCAATGATCTGTAAACTCTCCGGCAGCGTCACGGACTGAAAAGGAGCTGCAAAACAAGCACCATCATAAATCGTGGTCACGCCATCCGGTACGGTAAATGCCGTTTCGGTTCTGCCGGATGGATATAAGTACAATGTCGTGAGATCCTTGCTGTATAAGACACCATCCTGTAGGCGATACACCGGATGATTTTCCGAAAGCTCCAGTTCCTTCAGACTGCTGCATCCGACAAATGCCAGATACCCCAAATCCGTCAGCGTATCCGAAATGGAAAAGGATTGCAGCGAAGAACAGTTCTGGAAGATATAAGCCGGCAGTGTTGCTATATCCTCTGACATTTTCACAGATTCCAATGCAGAACAGCCCATAAAAGTCTGTTCTCCCAATTCTGTTACCGTATCTGGTATTTCGATGCTGTCTAACGTATTGCAGTAGGCGAATGCCATTCTGCCGATTTTTGTAACGGCATTGCCCAATGTAACCTCCTGCAAAGCAGAACAGCCTAAGAATGCACCATCGGGAATCTCAGTCACGGCATCCGGCAGTATGATACGCTGTAACGAAATACAAGATTGAAACGCACCATCCCCCATCTCTGTTACACTGGATGGAATGGTTACAGACTGCAAAGACTCACATCCTGCAAATGCCTGATCTCCAATGGCAACTACATCATAGCCATCAATCTCCGACATGATACTGATATTCGTTGCCGTTGAAACGCAGCCCGTTACCGAAACCTGCATATTAGAAAGCACGGTATAAGTCAGTGTGCCATCCTCAAACGTGCTGCCGTCCGTCACTTCCTGTGTTCGTCCACTGAGATCCTCTTCCACCGCCTGTACTGGCAAACCAATGAGCAACAAAAACCCCGCTGTCAGGCATCCCATCACCGTCCGTTTCCATTGTTTCATGCTGTTCCGCCCTTTCCTGTTTTTCTCTTTTTTCTGATCAAAATGATCGCCACGATCCCTGCTGCCACCAATATGACACCGCTACCAATACAAACTGGCAATACCCAACGATTGCTGCCCCCACCGATCACTTCAGCAGGAATGTCATATTTCGATACATATTTCTTAATTTTAGAATTTTTGCCATATGTCACAGAAAAATTCTTGACAACAGACGGTGTCTGATCCTCTGCCTCTGCATACAGACCAAATGCCCCGTCTCCTAATTCTTCGATGCCGGATGGCAGTGTCAGCTGCTGTAATTCCAGACAGTTATAAAATGCCTGCTTGCCAATCTTTTTCACCGTCTCCGGAATGGTGATTTCCGGAAGCCGCACACATGTATAGAAACAATAGTCTCCAATACTCGTCAGCTTCTCTGGCAGTGTAACCGACGTTAATTCTGTACAGTATGCAAATGTATTATTTGGCAACTCTGTAATGCATTCTGGAATGGTAACAGACTGCAAGGACTGGCAGTAGAAAAATACATCCTCCCCCAGTTCCGTAACATTTTGCATATCAATGCTCTTTAGCGAAGTAGCTCCGGTAAAACACCAGTCTTCCAAACGCGTGCAGCCATCCGGTACCACATAATCCACCTGTGGGTGTGCATCCGGATACTTGATCAAAATAGAACCGTCCGCATTGAACAATACACCATCCTGATCCTGATAATTCGGATTGCCATCTGCTACCGAAATTTCCTGCAATGCGGTACATCCTTCAAAGACAAAATCACCAACTGTTGTGCAGGATGCCGGAATTTCAATGGTTTCCAATGCAGAGCAGCCTTCAAGGGCATAGGTTTCTATCGTTTGCAGCTGTTCCGGGAAATTTATTTCCTTCAATGCCGTACACTGATGAAAGGCCTCCTGTCCAATCGTAGTCAGACTCTCTGGCAATGTTATGGTCTCCAATGCAGTACAGCCATAAAAAGTACCCGTTGGCAACTTCTCCAAATTGCTCGGCAGTCGAACCTCCGTCAAAGCCGCACAAGCTTCCAGTGTACCATTTCCGAATACGGTTACCGAATCCGGTATCTGCAAACTGGTCAGAACGGAACATCCATAAAAGGCACTGTCCTGAATCGTGGTAATGGTATCCGGCAAGGTCAGCGACTGCAACAGAAAGCACTCTGAAAATGCTCCCTCTTTGATCCCTGTAATTGTCACACCATCTACCTCTGATGGTACTTCCACAGAGGTGGCAGATTGGAAGCAGTTCTTAATCCATGCCGTACCATCATCCTGCACCTCCAGTGTAATATCATCTACGACCCAGTCCCCTTCTTCCGTAACAGGACCTTCTGCCCAAACGGATAATGGCAGGGACGAAAGCATCAGTACACTCCCCAACAAGCTGCAAGCGATCTGTTTCCATTGCATCATGATTGTTCCTCCGTCTGGTCATCTTTTTTATCCGATTCTGCCGCAGCCGTTTCCGCCTTGGTATTCTTTCCGGTACGCAGCCCCAGCAGAACCAGCACAGCACCAACGACCAACACGACACCGCTGATCCCAAGCAGCAGATACTTACTATTGAAGCCCTTCTTTTTTTCCTCGGTAATCACCACATTGCTGTCGTCTTCTCCGCCGACCTGTTCTGTTGCAGACAGGTCTTCTTTCTCCCGACCGCCTCTTACAACATTGGCATCCTTTACAGTCACAAAAGAAAATGCATTCTGATAGCTGTACTCCTCATCGCTGTCTGCTGCATAATTCTGTGCAGCAGAACCGGACTCTCCGTAAATCGTAAAGTTTTTCACCGTAGTTGTCATATCTGCTTCATAACCGAATGCACTGTAGCCGATTTCCTCCACACTGGCTGGAATTGTAATTTCCTGCAAGCCGGTTCCAGCAAAGGCAGCCTGTCCAATTGCAGTTAATTCGGTCGGCAGTACCACTTCTGTCATACCCGTACAGTTGGCAAAAGCAGCATTGCCAATATAGGTCAATTCTGATGGCAATGTCCACTCTGTCACATTTTCACAGTATGCAAAGGCATAGTCACAGATTTCCACCACACTATCTGGAATGGAAATACTGGAGAATGTATCATAGGCAAATACCCAGTCATCAATATACTGCAAACTGTCCGGCAGCTGAATCTCCTGCAAATTCGTGCATTTTCCAAATGCAGCATAATAAAGTTCCTTTACGCCATCTGGCACCACATAGCTGGTAGCAGGCAGTGCCGGCGGATATGCCATCAGGCAATTATCCTTCTTCCGGAAGAGCACACCATCCTTGGCATAGTATGTTTCGCTGTCTTCTGCAACAGCAAATTCTTTCAGATTGTCACAGTCAAAGAATGCACTTTCGCCGATTTCTGTAATAGAAGCCGGAATCGTAATCTTCTCCAGTGTATCACAATTATAGAATGTATCTGCGGAAATGCCAGCAATCATCGTACCATCCAATTCATCCGGCAGTACAATTTCAGTATCCTTACCTGTATAGCCAGTCAAGTACCCCTTCAGGGTTTCACTGTCCACCTCATAGGTATAATCGCCGCTCACGCCTTCTGCGGAAACAGGCAGAGTGGTGACAACAGAACCAGCCGACAGCCCAGCAAGCAGCAGGGAAATCGAAAAAACAGAAAATAAGCGATGTTTCATAGTTTTATTATCGTCCAAATGGGACAACCTCCTTGTTATTTCAAAGTACAGAACCGTCCGGCAAGTTTGCTCCGCTGCCTGTCAAACCAGCTTGCACGCTACTCACCCACTGTCATGTTTTCTCTTGGTATTTTCTTTCGCTGCACACAAAGACAGTTTCCGATGAACGCACCGGAAACACTGATTCGGGAATCCTATTCCGAACGGTTCCGCAAATTTTACTTATCTCATTCTACTCCACAGTAACCGACTTTGCCAAATTTCTCGGCTTATCGACATCGTTGCCACGCAAAACAGAGGTATAATATGCAATCAGCTGCAACGGTACGACTGCCAGCATCGGCATCAGCAGATCATCAAATTCCGGCACGCCGAATTTCCAATCAGCCACATCTGGATCAGGCTGATAGCTTTCCCGGCAAACCAGTACGACCTTTGCCCCTCTTGCCTTGACTTCCTTGATATTGCTGATAGTCTTTTCAAACAATGCCTTTTGTGTTGCAACGGCAATCACTGGCATCCCGTCTGAAATCAGCGAAATGGTACCATGCTTCAATTCACCAGCTGCATAAGATTCCGAATGAATGTAGGAAATTTCCTTCAGCTTCAGCGACCCCTCCATGCTCAAGGCATAGTCCAACCCTCTGCCGATATAAAGCAAGCTGTCGGCGGTAATCAAAGAGGAGGCAATAAACTGTGTCTGCTTCTTATTCTGTAAAATTTCTTCAATATAATCCGGTGTCTGCTGTAATTCGGCTACCAGCTTCCGACATTCTGTCTCCGCAATCGTACCGGCTGCCAATGCAAATTCAAATGCCAACAGATACATCACAGCAATCTGTACCATGTATGCCTTCGTGGATGCCACAGCAATTTCCGGGCCGGCATGGGTATAAATCAGCATATCTGCCTCTCTGGCAATGGAGCTGCCCTTTGCGTTGACAATGGCAAGTGTCTTTGCCCCTCTCTGCTTGGCAAGCCGCATGGCTGCCAGACTGTCGGCGGTTTCTCCAGACTGGGAAATCACAATCACCAGATCCTTATCACCTAAAATCGGGTCACGATACCGAAACTCAGAAGCAATATCCACCGTTACGGGAATTCTTGCCAACTTTTCAATAACATACTGTCCCACCACACCGGCATGCATGGCTGTACCGCAGGCAACCACAAAAATCCGCTGATATTGTTTCAGTTTCTCTGGTGTAATATTGCATTCCTCCAGATTCGGCAGACCATCCCGAATCCGTGGAGCAATTGTAGTTTTAATCGCTGTCGGCTGTTCGTGAATTTCCTTCAGCATAAAATGGGCATACCCGCCCTTTTCCGCAGCATCCATATCCCAGTCTGCTGTTTTCCGTTCCTTCTGCACTTCTACACCGTAGGCATCATAAATCTTCACACCGTTTTTGTCCAATACTGCAATTTCTTCCTGCTCCAACAAATAGTAATCTCTGGTATACCGTAAAATCGCCGGCACATCGGAAGCAATAAAGCTTTCCTTTTCCCCGAGACCAACAATCAACGGACTTTCTTTTCTGGTTGCATAGACAACATTCGGATGGTCAGCAAAAATAACGCCCAGTGCATACGATCCCTCCAAGTCCCGGATAGTATGGGAAATGGTTTCAATCGGACTTCCATTATAATTGTAATCCAACAGCTTTGCAACCACTTCTGTATCGGTATCACTGGTAAAGGTCACGCCCTTTGCGGACAAATAATCCTTCAGTTCTTTATAATTTTCAATAATCCCGTTGTGTACAATGGTCACTCTTCCGCCGCTGTGAGGATGAGAGTTCACATCAGATGGCTCCCCGTGGGTTGCCCAACGTGTATGTCCAATTCCAGCATGGCCTTCCGGTCTGCTTTCCTGTTCCATCTTCTGAATGAGATCTGCCAATCTGCCCTTTGATTTTGCCACTTCAATTTTGCCTGTTTCTGAAAAAACCGCAATACCAGCTGAGTCATAGCCACGGTATTCCAGCTTTGTCAGGCCGTTTATCAGTACATCGGTACAATTCCGATTGCCTACATAACCTACAATTCCGCACATCGTTCAAGTGCCTCCCTTTTGTTTGATATGATACATTATAACACGTTAACAGTAGAAATGCAAGAAAAAAGGGCTGGCTTTTCCTCTCATTTTCAAAAAGATACGGTATGGCATTGAAAAGGAAAAACAAATTCTCACCGATGCAAAAAGAGACTGTGCTTCTATGCAACAGCCCCTTTCTGATCCGTTCAAGTATGAACGGTAATATTAACTAAAATGTATTGTGCATCACTCTGCCGCAGTGCAATCCATGCCCCCCGTATCTGCAATAGCATCGGGCAATATTTGGGATTCCGCAGGCACCGGATTTTTGTTCCGGCAACCAGTCCCAAATCCTGTAACCGCTGCCGCATTGCCGGCGGTACATGCAGAGAATACACCGTGCAGTCCGTTCCTGCCCGCAGCCGGTGCAGCGGAATCGGAAGCGGCCATACTTCTTCCATATCCACCAACCCTTTCTGCCCTTATTCTATGCAGAAGGCGGCAAATATGTTTCTCTTTTTCCAAGAGCACACCTACAGCACAAGGAAATCCATTTCTGTATTTTCCCTCATGGATACCGGTTCAACCGCCGTAAGGGGGAACAGCTTGATCGCAGTCACCATTGGGCAGGGCAATCAACTCCACAACTTGGAAATTACTTTCCATGCCAACGCATTTTCCAATTGCACCAGTCATTTTCCTATTTTGTCTTCCAGCTTCCACAGGGATTTGTTCCGCCGAAAGTACAGACAGATGCCAACCCCCAAAAAAGCAATCACAAAGAAGAAGAAAGCGGCACCACTGCCCCTTCCTGCTCCAAATAAAACAGTCAGCATTCGGCTGTTCTGTGCTGCCATAATTGGTTCACAAATATGATCCACCGCAAACCCACCGAGCAAATAACCGACAGGAATCGTAAAAAACTGGAATGCATTCCGAACCGCATAAATTCTGCCCTGCATGGCCTCCGGAATGTGCAGCCGCAGAATGGCTTCCATATTGGTATTCATCCACGGGATGGCAATCCAACCCAAAAATCCCGCCACGCTCCAAACCCAGACATTTCTGCCAAGGGCAAGCAATATGTTTTCTGTACTCATGGAAAACAGCAGACAGTTGCAAATCACTCGAACCCGACTTTTCGGCTCCTTGCAAAAGGAAGCAAACAGGCTGCCTGCCAGTGTTGCCAATCCAATTACCATATTGACAACCCCCATAACGGTCTGACTGCCACCAGTTCGAGAAAGCATCATGGCAGGAAAGGCGGCATTGTACATAGATGCCACTAAATTGATGGCAGCGAGAAAGCAGATGAGAACAAAAATACCACGCTGCTGCTTTAACCAAACGACACCACTTTTCACAGAAACAAGAAACCGTTCTGCCGTTCCCTGCTTCGCCTGTTCTCGCTCCGGAATGGGAACCCAGAACAGCAGTGTTAAAAATGCAATGACAAATGTCCCAAGATCCAGACAAAACACCATTCTAAGCCCGAAAACACCCAAAACGGCTGTTGTAATGATAGGGGTGAGAATCGTATTGACAGCATTGGACAAGTACCGCAAACCGCCTACCTTCTGATAAAATTGCTTTGGCAAAATTCTTGTCACTGCTACCTCAGAAGCTGGCTGCTGTACCGTATTCATGAAACCACTTACGGCATTCACCGCATAGATATGCCAAATGGCAAGCTGCCCGGTTTCCAGTAACAGCCATATCACGCCCGTTGTTGCTGCTGCCACACTGTCGCAAACAAGCATCGTTACTTTTTTATTCCATCGATCCGACAGTGCACCGGCAAACAAACTGCATACCACATAGGGGGCATAGGAACACACCATCAACATAGCGGTCATCAAAGCAGAACCATTCTGCTGATAAGACCAAATAACCAATGCATAGGCAGTCATGGCACTGCCGAGTGCAGAAAAAGACTGGCTGAGCCAAAACGTCAAAAATACACGCATTTTATAAATTGTATGACATATTTTTTTCATAGAACTCTGCTCCTAACAAATAAAAATAAATTCTTTGTTTGTATGCAGAGTCATTTGGAACAGAATAAAAGAGATCGTATTCATTCTGCTCTGTACAAGTCTGTTCCATCAAACCCTGCACAGAGCTGTTTCAATACAAATAACCATAGAAATTCCTCCGTTTATCAGAAGACCTGTGGACAGACAGCTACACACAGGCTCTCACATAGAATCAACCTATCTCCTTACCACGGACGGTTACCGCTGCCTCCACTGCTGGAGGAGGAAACTGTACTGCCGCCAGAGCGTGTACCGCCAGTACCATACCCATCTTCATTCAGCGTGCCGCTGTAAGTACCGCCGCTGTAGAGGGAAACACCACTGACATCACTGCCATAATAGAACAGCATTGCATTATTCATATTCATAGAAGAGGGAATCGTAATGATACTGGAAACATTGCCGCTGCTGTCTGCTGCCGCAAAGGTTGCCCCTGCTGTCGCAGAAACGGTGCCAGAGAGATAAGAAGCATTCGGTGATTCAAACATATCACCAGAACCGCAGCCCCAAACGGTACCACCAGTGATGGAGAAGGTGTAGCTGCCGTCTCCCTTATCAAAAATACCATTGCCGCCGCTGGTCGGACCATAGACCTGCACGGTACCGCCAGAAATCGTCAGATTACCATTGGAATCTAGTCCATCTCCTTCTGCCTGAACGACCAGATAGCCACCGGAGATCGTCAGTGTACCCGTGGAGGAGCTCATACCGCCTCCCCAACTGCCTTGTCCCCAGCCGCCAGTACTGCCACTGCCGGAACCGTCATTGCCGCCTGCTGCATTCAAGCCATCATCCGAAGCATTCACATGAATATTGCCGCCATTGATTTGTAAATCCGTTGCTTCCAATCCCTCATAGGAATTGGTAATGTTGACTGTACCATCCTGAATATCCAGTTTCGTATCTGCATGCATACCATCATCCCCGCTGGCTGCTGTGACACTGCCGCCTGTCATAGTAATATTGGTAGCATGTACACTGTCATCTGTGGAATCAATGGTAATCGTACCACCTGCAAGGGTAATCGTACCCGCAATGGTATTGTTGTTGTCATCGGTACAGCCTGCCTTCAAACCCTTTGCACTGATATCGGTAGTGGTAGTAGACCCACTGCTGCTGCCCGGCTGCCAACCGCCCCAGTTTCCGCTGCTGCTCTGTGAAACCGGACAGGTGGTCTTCACATTGATGTCACCACCATTGACCGTCAATGCCTGCGTCGCATGGAATCCATCTGCATAGGCAGTCACCTCCACTGTACCGCCATTGATGGTAATGCAACCCTTGCCACTGGTGGTATCCGTATCCTTGGTCTTAAAGGCATCCCCTGCCGTAGAAGTTGCCGCAACCTTCAAGTTATTGTAATCTGTTGCCGTGTCGTTGCCAATGGTAATACTGTCATTGCCCCGAATGGCATCATCTTTTGCTGTAACTGCAATGGTACCATTGTACAACTTCAAATCATTTTTGCTGACCAGACCGTCTTCTGTGTTGCCGTTGATGGTCAGACTACCAGAACCTTTGAGTTTCAAATCATCTCTGGAGAACACCGCACCGTTGACGGTATTGGTCACACCATCGCTGTCCACATAAGTATCTGTGTGACTGGTACCATCCGAAATGGTATTCACAGTGCCGCTGACACTGTTCAAAACGACTTCATCTCCAATGGATTCCACATAAATCGGTGCAGCAGTGCTGTTGCTCAAAGTCGTGTTGGTCAGTTTCAGTTCTACTAAACCATCCGGATACGTTGTCTTATCCACATTCACTTCCATTCTTGCTGTATCGCTCTCCCCTGTTACCGCAGCTGTTAGCGGCTTGTTAATGGTTACGGTGCTGCCGCTTACGGTGACACCTTCCACACTGTTTGTGACATCACTGCCGGATGCACTCAGCAGTTGTACGCCATTGCTGGAAAAGGCAATAGTTGCAAGATCAGAATCTGTCGGCGTGGTAGTCGTTGTACCATCTGGTTCGACATTATAAAACTCCGTTGCATTGCCGTTCATTTCAAAATTAGTGGCAGACGTTGTGCTGCCGGGAGCAACTGCATATTTATATACAACTCCATTTACCGCAACTGTATAAACACCGTTAGCAACAATACCACTGCCGCTCAGAAGGGCATAGTTACACTTTTTATTTGTTGTCATCTCATAAACGTTGGTCCCGTTCTGCTGTACTGTAATCGGCTGATCCTTGGACTGCTGTGCAGCGAAATCCAGCATCATAATGCCTTGTGTACTGCCATTCAAATCAACCGTTGCCAAACTGTTGGTACTGTCAGTAATCGAATAATCCGTTGCCGTTGCCAGTACATCACCACCTGTAATGTTCAACGCACCCAGATCATCTAAGCGGAAGCCTCTATCACCGCCTGCAATCACGGTACCACCGGAGATGTTAATGGCAGTGGAAGCCTGTACAGCATCATTTCCTGCCTTAACCGTAACGCTGCCGGAAACAACATCCACTTCCTCCTTTGTTGACTTCAAGCCGTCTGCAGAAGCGTCTACTTCTACAGTTGCACCCTCTACCGTCAAGGTATTCTTGGTTTTGATGGCATCTGCATCCGAAAGGGCATCTACATCGGTATTCACCCGGATGGTACCACCGTTCAGATTCATATTTTTGGTAGAATACAGACCGATATTCATAGAGGAGGTAATGTCCAGCACACCGGTGCTGTTCTTGGTGACAGTCAGTTTTCCATCTGCATAGATGACACCGCTCGTGACTGCATTGGCAGCAGCTGCGGTATCGGTAAAGGTATTGGTACCGCTAACCGTAAGCTTTGTCTTTACCGCCGACTGCGTATAGATACACGGTTCACCTGTAGAAGAAGTCATGGTAACATTGTTCAGGAAGAGTTCTACATCACCGGCATCTGCTGTGGTATCTGGTACGTTAACCAGAATTTGCCCGTCTGCGATACTGCCATCCACCTTGTAATTACCGGAAGCCGTGATGGTAACCGTCTTACCACTGATACTGGTGACACCCTTTTCGTCTCCCTCTACTGTAATACCGCTGTCACTAAGATGAATGAGAACAACATCTGTTTGCGGATTTACTTTATCCAGCACAGCACGTTTGATGAAAATCAAATCCATCACATTGCATATGCCATCTGCATTATAATCCGCATTCGCACCAGCTTCTGCGGAAAGGGTTCGTTTGTTGAGCAGGTATTGCTGTGTCGCAACGACATCATTGAGGTTTACGCTGCCGTCCAGTGTGACATCGCCAACCAGTGTTGCGTTCGCTGCCGAAGCCGGCAGTACTGGCAGTGTGCTTGCCAGTACTGTTGCACAGAACAGACTGGCAATCGAGGCACGGTAAATTCGTTTGCATGTTTGTTTCATATGAAATCGCTCCTTTTTTTCAATAACACGATAAGCATTTCTATTTTTCTGATTCTCATTGTAACGATTCTTTCTGAAAGCAAACTTAAAAAGTTGCGGTCTCTTTAAAGAAATGTGAAACATGCACAAATATCACACATCTAATTTTTACAGATTATACAAATTTGAAATGTGCTTTATCCTTATCCTGAAAAAAAGGGCGGAATACAGTCGCTCATGCTGCATTCCGCCCTAGATTTTTAATAAAATAACGTGAGTTCGATGAGAATGCATTCTACCGCTGCCAATCACAAACTGTGCCGGCAGAATCGCTTCGCTCTCTGCCTGTGTCCGCTGTCCGCCCTGTTTTTGTGTCCAAATTTGCAGCCAAATCACTCTAAATTTCTACATTCTATATCGTTTTGTTATTTTAGAGGGCGGACAGCGGTGGCTTATTTCTCAATCGGTTATCTTATCCAACTCGTTTCCTCTGCAAGGGGGACAGCTTGACCGCAGTTGCCATTCGGCAAATAAAACGCTCTCATCGAACTCACGTTAAAATACGGATTGTATAGGAATCAGCCTCGACTTGCCGCCCGTACAATCGTCCCCTTCGGCACTTCCACCTCGCATGGAAATGCACATGGCATCATGGCATGGTTGGCAACCGAAATCAAATTCCCGTCTCCATCATACAACTTCCCGTTCAGGGAAATGGTCAGCGGTTTTCGTTCTGGTGCCAACAGCTCTACCGTATCCGTTGCAAAGAACCGATTTCGCTGTGTTACATACAGCATTCCATCCTTCCAGCTATCTGCAATGGCAACCACATCAAAGCTGCGATCATAGCTATTATCCGTATATCGCTGTCCATCCTCAGGTCTGCCAAAGAAAAAGCCAGTGCAATACCCACGATGACTGACCTTGTAGACCTCTTCCCGAATCCATTCCGGCAATACAAACCCCTCCGGCTGCTGTAAATACGCATCCACCGCCGAACGATAGGCATTTGTCACAACAGCAACATAGTAAGACGATTTTGCACGCCCCTCCAGTTTCAGACTGTCCACACCGGCAGCCAGCAGCTCCGGAATATATGCAATCATACAGAGGTCTTTTGCATTCATGATATACGTACCCTCGTCATGCTCCTCCACAGGAAAGTATTGTCCCGGTCGGGTTTCCTCCATCAGCCGATACTTCCAGCGGCATGGCTGGGCACACGCACCCTGATTGGCATCCCGTCCCGTCAAATAAGCGGACAACAGACAGCGTCCAGAAAAGGAAACACACATTGCCCCGTGCACAAATGCTTCCAGTTCCAGATCTGCTGGCGTTTTAGCACGAATTTCTGCAATTTCCTCCAGAGAGAGTTCCCTTGCCAATACAACCCGTTTCACACCCATATCATACAGGGCATTTGCTGTCTCATAATTGACAATGCCCATCTGTGTAGACATGTGAATTTCCATATCCGGTGCATACCGCCGCACCAATGCCAACAGTCCCAGATCTGCCACAATAACAGCATCTATTCCAGTTTGTGCCATCTCCTGCAAAAACGGCACAAACTGAGGGATTTCTGTATTGTGCGGCAGCGTATTACAGGTCAAATAGACCTTTACACCTTTTGCATGTGCCAATTGCACAGCAGCTGCCAACTGTTCGGTTGAGAAATTTGCCGGAGCAGCACGCATTGTAAACTGCTTGCCGCCCAGATAAATGGCATCTGCACCATACTGCAAAGCGAACTGGAATCGTTCCCAGTCCCCTGCTGGTGCCAACACCTCCGGTTTTTTGCTGTTCATCTGTCTTTATTCCTCTTCGTTTTCTAATTCTTCCTCCGTCGCAGTCGTTGTCTCTGCCTCAATCGGATTGCCATATTCATCGGTTGCCGGTTCCGTATTCTGACTGGTTCCTACCCCGAAGACAATCTGTGTGGTCGTGGTTTTCGTATCATCTTCTGCAATCGGCTTTGTCTGCTGAATCCGGTTTATCACCGCTTCATGCTCCTCATAGGTTCGGCTGAAATAAGTTTCTCTGGTTGCCAGATTCGAGTAGAAATAATAATAATCCGTATCCGCTGGATATAGAGCAGCCCGAATGGCATCCAGTCCCGGATTGCAAATTGCCCCCGGAGGCAGTCCATTCGATTCATAGGTATCATATGTATTGAATGTTTTGGGGTCTGCATTTTTGATATTTGGCTTGATCACTTCTTCCACATAATTTCCGGTTGGATCAGACTGCAACTTTGGATAATCCGTTGGATGATTCAGACGATTCCAGAAGACAGATGAAATCTTAGACATCTGCTCTATCGTACCGGCTTCTGCCTGAATCATAGAAGCCAATGTCAGCATCTGATCCAATGTGATATCCAGTTCTTCCAACCGTTCATAATATTCCGGTGTTATCTTGTTGTTGAAATTTTCCAGAATCTTCTGACAAACCAGATCCACATCCATATCTTCATAGAAAATATAGGTATCCGGGAAAAGATAGCCCTCCATTGCATAAAATTTTTCGTTTACAAAGCTTGGAAGATAGGATTCATAGGCATAACCATATCTGGCATCTTTATTGAAAAAGTCGATAAAGTCATCCGCATCACACACACCGGTGCTCTCCAGCATATCAGCAGCTTCTCTCAGCGTAATGCCCTCCGGGAATGCAAGCTTTACAGTACCTGCTTCATTCATTGCCGGAGATGCCAGTTCTTCAAAAATGGTTTCATACGCCATATCCGGCCGCAATTCATGCTCACCAGCCGTAAACTGTCCATCCTTGTCACTTCTTCCTGCAAGGAATACAAACAGTGTAGGATGATTGATAATTCCTTCGTTTTCGAGAATCTCTGCAATTTCACTGGTATTAGAACCAGACGGAATGTCAATAATGCGGGTTTTGGTATCATTGTTAATGCCAAGCACATCCCGTCCAAATGTCATCACCAGAGCAGAAATCAAAATGGAAACGGCAAGCACCACAAATGTAATCAACAATGCAGAAAACACTCTGCCTCTACGCCGCTTTTTCTTCTTTGCCTTTTTCTTCTTTGGAACTGCTGTTGTTTCCTGTTGACTGATTCCATCCAGATCCTCATACAGCTGCGAGGTTTCTGCTGCGGAATATGTCTTCACGGGTGCAGCATGTTTGCCGCCGGTATTCGTTTGAAATGCCTGTGTACTGCCGATATTCCAATCCGGTTCCGGCAAATCTGCGTCCTGTAGATATGCAGCGGATGCCGTCTCCGGTGCAGCATGGGAAACAACTGCCGATTCTTCCGATGCATGGGAGACAATTTTCTTTTCTGGTGCAGCATGAGAAACCACAGGTCTTTGCGGCGGCTTCCCGACTGCTCGTCCGGTATCGTCTAAAATCTCTCGCAGAAGGGCATCCCGTTCTTGCGGGTCTGTTTTACGTTCCTGATCCATACAATTCCTCCTCTGTTTGTTCGGTAATCAAATACTGTACAGGAAAATCTGTTTTTTCTCTGGGCAAACTGTCCGTAAGGCAGGAAGCTGGACAATACCCCACCCGTATCAGTTGTGGATGTTGCTGCAAAAAGCGGTCATAGTAACCGCCGCCATAGCCAAGCCGATAACCATCCCGGTCAAACGCCAGACCGGGTACCAGACAAACACAGCCTGTTTCCGGCAGTTCCAGTATCGGACAAGCAGCATCTGGTTCTAAAATACCATATGCCCCTTTTTGCAGTTGCTGCGAACTGGTCACTTGACAGAACACCATCTGCCGATTTGGCAGACACCTAGGCAGACCAACGATTTTTCCATCCTGCCATGCCTGTGATAAAATCCACTCTGTTTCCGGCTCTGCAACAGTTGCTGCATAGGCAAGCAGTACCTTGCACTGCCGATAGATTACAGACTGGCAGAACCGTTCCTGCATAGCAAGGTCACAGATGGTCTTCTCGCTGCTGGTACGCTGTTCTCGAACTGTGCGGTAATACTGCCGGAGCTGTTGTTTTTTATTTTGTAAATCAGACATCCATAATCGCCTTCCGGATTTCTTCACTTTTCTCTGTTCCACAAAGAGCAGCCACCAGTGCCAGACCAAACGCTACCGCAACGCCTGCCCCTCTTGCTGTAATATACTTGCCGTCCTGAACAACACCATCCGTACCAACAATTGCACCGGTCAAAGCAGATTCAAAGCCCGGATAGCAAACAGCATGTTTGCCTTCCAGCAGACCTCTGTGTCCCAGAATAGATGGAGCAGCACAAATCGCCGTCAGATACCGATTCTGTTCTGCACAGTACGTAATGGCAGCCTGTACCTGTTCCGATGCCTCTTCGTTCAAGGTGCCCGGCATTCCGCCCGGCAGCACAATCATTTCCAACTCGTCATTGAGCTGCATTTCGTCCTGTGTAATGTCTGCTATCACGGGAACGCCATGAGAACTTGTGACAACCTTTCCCGTTACACCGACCGTGACAACCGTTTTTTTGGCACGCCGCAGCATATCAATCGGTGCAATTGCTTCCGTTTCTTCAAACCCATCTGCTAAAAATACATAAATCATAGTGATTTATTCCCTTCTTTATATTATTATTTTAAAGTTGTTTTTGAATATCATAACCACGATACTATTTTCTCAATCCCACGTTATCAGCATATCCCCCTTCTCCAGCAAATACGCCGGATAATAGGATGCCTTTGCCTGCCGCAAGCCAGCAATCCCCAAGTCCTCCTCTCGATTGAGATACGGATAGGAACTGGCAAACTGTTTTGTAAATGCCTGTGCCAATGCAGGATAGGAACCCGAATAAGAAGTATCTGCCTTTTCAATATGCGTTACAAACGTATCCTGATTCAGCGGTTCTCCAATCGAAAAACCAATCAGCCTCCCATCCACACGCAGAACACCGCCGCAAAGTCCCAGCGTTTCAAAATGCGTGAAAAACGTATGAATGGCAAACTGCTCCACAACACTGGAACGGTTATCATAACCTGCTTTCGCATTGTACAGGGACGCACTAAGGGCAATACAGGCATCCATATCCGCTGCTGTCATCGGCGAAAATGTCCAATTGTACCGGCTGTAAAACTGGTGAAGATGATTCCGCTTTTTATGATAGCGTTTTCCCTTCAATGTAATGAAATCTTCTGTTCGATAAATATAGTCAAAGGCAGCCGCATCCGGCTCCCAGATGGCAGACGGAAACCATTTCTGCAAAAATCCTGCTGTTTCCTTCGTCACACCTGTAAACCGCAGTGGTTCTCCATTCGGACAAAGCGTCTCCCGCAGTGCTTCCAACAGAGCCGCCCAGTCACCGCTGCCACTCGGCACGGTCACATTCGGAATGCCGTCTGCCGTATCAAAGGCAGCGATGATATAAAAGTCCTGAAAGCGTGCGATTTTAGAATTACTTGCCCGATACCATGCCAGATTATTGGAAAAGCAGTACTCACAGCCTTGGAAATTCGATTGCTGCAATGCTTTTGTAATCCATGGCTGGTCGGAAATAGAAATCGTACGAAATGTCAGCATGTTGTTTGCAACCCCCAACTTATCTGTACATATTGCAGCAGAGCTGCCTGAATCATCTCTATTGGCAATGCTGCACCGTTTTTACTGCAAGGAAGCACCTTCCAACCGAGTACTTCCGCCGCATAGTAAGCTGCCCGCTGGCATTGCAGCTGAAATGCAATATCTGCTTCATGCAAGTCTTTTTTTTCTGCATCGCCGCCGTAGCGTTTGGCAAGCAACTGTTGCTGCACAGAAACTGGCATATCCAAATAAACCACATTGTCCGGCTCTGGTAAGCCCAGCAAATGATATTCATATTCCGCAAGCCAGTTCAAATAAGCATCCCACTCCGATTCTGGCAGCTTGCTCATTTGATAAATGGCATTGGAAGTCGTATAGCGGCTTGCTAAAATACAAGTACCGCTGCGATATGCCTGTTCCCAATGCAGCCGATAATTGGCATAGCGATCCACCGCATAAAAGCTGGATGCCGCATAGGCATTCACCCCACCCGGTGTATGGGAGAAATCGCCATGCAGGTACATTTTCACCAGCGAGGCGGAAGGGCTGTCGTAATCCGGAAAGCTGACTGCCTGCACCGCAATTCCCTGTTGCTGCAAAGCCGTTTGCAGCAGGGCAAACTGGGTCGACTTTCCGCTGCCATCCAATCCATCCAGTACCAGCAGTTTGCCGTTTGGCATAGTATCACCTCAAATGTTGCATTTTATGTGAATTCGATGAGAACGCATTCTACCGCTGCCAATCACAAACCGTATCGGCGAGAACGCTTCGCCGTTCAGCAGATAGAATTTTTTCATCAAACTCATGTCATTTTATGTTTCCTTTCTCGTTTCCCGTATGGCTTGAAAGCGTTCCCGCACAGCTGTCATCTGTCCACAAGTCATTTTCCCCTCTGGACATCCGCCCTGACAACAGGCTGGACCGGCATGACGGAACAAGGCTGGAGCTGCCTGACAGCAGAGCTTCAGCATTTCCGTTGCCAGCTCCCGAATTTCCCACTGTGCCCGATTGCAGCAGCGAAGCTGAAAAAAGTGCCGCAAACTGCGGACATTCATCGTTACCATCATTTTTGTTTCACAGGCATTGGGCAATACATACCGTGCATCTTCAATGGCTTTTTTTTCTGCCTTGGAACGGGCAGTCTTTTCTGAGCAGCCCTCCGCCAAAAACTGCGGATAATACGTTGCCTGTAGACGGTCTGCCAGAGCATGATAAGCCTGTACCGTCTGTTCCATTGTCTGATGATAAAGTGCTGCTGCCTCAGCATCGGCGGCAATCGCCGGGGGTGTCACATAGGTAAAATGATTTTTCCGGACATACCGCTGACTTTGTACAGAAAAAGAAGCAATCCGGTGACGAGTAATCTGTGCAAGCAGGGAACGGGAAACACCGGCAATACCAAAAGTAAAGGTCACATGTTCCACAGGGCTTTCGTGACCCATTTCCTCCAGCATCCCGACAAAGTGTTCTGCCTGTTCCGGCTGCATCTTGTCCATCAGGGCTTCTACGGTGGTATCAGAATAACATAACTTTGCTGCGGCTGCAATCAACTGTTCAGGCAGCGGTGTATGCGTAATTAAAGTCACTGTCAAAGCAGCTCACCTCCATGAAAAACTGATTTTATTATAGCATACTTCCTTTTTCTCGTCAACCAAAACAAAAAACCGGACGGCATCCGATGGGAAACCGTCCAGTTCAAGATTATTTAATTTATAAAGTTATACTTCTGCCCCCGTATACGGCAAAGACGGAATTTGGAACATCAGAAATTCCATCAAAGTCGCAACGTCTGCATCTGTTACACTGCCATCGCCGTTGCAGTCAGCAGTTATTTTCTGTAAGTCTGTCAAAGTAATAATATTAGTCATTACCTTGTTCATTACAATACAGTCTAATAAATCTACTTTTTCATCCAAATTCACATCACCATGAACTATATCCTTATCCGCATAATGAGCTCTTGGTAATTCTTTCCCAATTACTGATACGATTTGTTCATAGTCTTTTGCAAAATTACTATTCTGATAAAAATAGCATACTTTTTCTCCTAAAAGTGAATCATACAATGCATCATAAACAAAGAGATTATAGCCTTTATTCGCATTTATCTCCATTGGATAAACAAGATCCTCTTCCAATAAGACACAATTTGTTTGCTCTCTAAGCAAGGAGGGAATTTCCAATAGATCTTCTAATGATCCACCAATCGTCATCATACGCGATGCATAATCAAAGCTCCAATGGATTCCTTTACTTGAACCAGAAAATTCTATATACGGATGTTCTGCCACTCCAGTTGAAATCATCTCATCTGCACCAATAAGATAATAGAAATAAGAGCCTGCTTTTCCGTAATATGTGATATCTTTTCTATTATTAAAGCAAGTTAAATCTATATCTGTAACACTTTCTGGAACTGTCACTGTACAGTATTGTTGCCTATTTTCATGTTCTCCAAATACACTCAGCGGAAGTGTCCCAACAGAAGTAATTCCTTCTTCAATTATAACATGCTTTGCTGCATAAATTTTACGAAGATCGTCCAAAGCCCATTCTGGCATTTTTTGTACTGCCAAACCATTACAATAGGGGTAAATTGCACCTGTACCGGAAAAAGTCATGGTTTGTGTGGTAGTATCATATGTCCAAATAACATTGTCCCCCTCTGCACCGCACTCGCCACTATAAACGGTCTGCCCCTCTACAATATCCATTGCATTTGTATAGATTGAAAAAGATGGTGACAATATGGAAAGGGAAAAAAAAGATATTATTGCAAAAACAGTTTTTTTCATCATAAAATACCCTCTCTTTTCTTTTTAAGCCTTTAACTCTCTCCGTTTACCAACTTACCAACTAATATGCCATCACGAATATCAATAACACCATCTTGATTGACATCCATGGATTGATCACTTACAATTTTAGCAATTTCAGGTGTTACATCTCTAAAACTATAATCAAACTCAACCGCACCTACACACGCCTGTGATGTATAAACATAATCCGCCTCAGTCAAGACACCATCATGATCAACATCGCCCAATGCATATGTATGGAAATAATAATTAGTATTATCGCTTCCATCTATTATATCTGAATACCTTGTTGTAAGGGTAAAGGCATTATAAACATCTGCCTCTGATGTCGCTGTAACTTCATATGGAAATTTCAAAACACCTGCCGACTGATTACTACCACTTGCATAAACTCCAAAATTTACTCGGATTGTTTTATCTTTAGGAACAGAAAATCTTACGTTCTCAAAAAAGGAGTTATTCAATATTGTTTTAGGCTTTTTAGTTGCATCATAGTCAATAACTGCACTCAAAGGTATGTCATCCTTTGGATTCCAATCCACTTCTAAAGAAGCATCCACATTCACATTTGTATTTGCAACGATAAACACACCACCATGTGTTGTTGGAACAAAAGAATTTCCATTATAATAAACTGGTTTGGCAACATTTAGACTTGCTACAGAAGCACCGGCGTTTTTACTTTCAATTAAAGATAAACCATCCATATATAAATCTGTCATTGCCATTGCTTCATCCAATGTTTCTGCATTGTCAACAAAATACTGAACTACCTTCTGTGTTACTTCACCTGCGTTTGCAAATGATGCCACATATGCCTCTGCTTCCGCTGCCTCGTACTCCGCAGCAAATGCCGGAACGGACAGTGCCGAGAATGATGTGAGCATTACAGCAGACGAAACGGCTGCCATCCACTTTGTAACTTTCCGCTTCATGATACATACCTCCTGTATTTTCTATGCAGTAAAACTCTTTCGTATTCCTGATGTAAAAGATAAAATACATTTTTCTTTTTATCTTATCTTTTAATCTTATTTTATCTTTTTTCCACCTTTTTGTCAAGTTATTTTCAAATAAAAAGTACACAAATTTTTCCTGTATTTTTTGTGTAATGTTCCAATATTTTAGAATTTCTCATTTTTCTATAAAATTCAAAAAAATTCGACAGCGTCTAGTATCGGCTTTTTATTTTATGCTGCAAAGCAGTTACTTCTACAGAAAAAACAGCCGCCCTCACCCGAAGGTAAGAACGGCTGTTCTGTATGGTATCCTTTATGCGTCTTTCTGCTGCTTCGTTTCCTGTTCCGCACGGAAAAGCCATGCCCGTGCCAAGTCCAATGCTGCATACAAGGACGGTCGTTTTGCCGTCTGTATACTCTTGTTCTCGTTTGTAGATAACTGATAAACTTGCAGTAAATCGGCGACGGGAATGTTTCCGCTTTTATCTTGGTGGATCACCTGAATCATGGTAACATAAGGGTCACTCATGTAACCATAATACAGACAACTTCCGGAACGTACCAGCGGATATCCTTTGTATAAGAAAAAGTCCTGCTCCACCATAACCATCCTTTCTTTGTATATTGCTTTTTGTGTCTTCTGCTTCCATCTGTGCTTGCCTTATTGCCAAGTTGTCTGGAAGTCTTCCTCTGTATCAAAAATTTCCAGATTATGCTTCAATGCTTCCAGATAAGCCAACCGGCACTGGAAGCTCAGCTGCCCATTGACCGTAATATAGCAATTAAAATCATCTACCTGATAGAATGCCACTGTGCGGTCTTCCTTGCCGTCTGCTGTGCGATAGTGAATTTCTGCATCCGGTGTACCAGCTGGTGCCTCTCCAAGCACGACCTCTTCTGCTGCCGTTTGCAGCAGGAATGAATAGAATAACCGATACCGTTCTGTATCTACCTGCTTCCCATCCTTTGTGATAGCAGCCGTATCCTTATCCGTACCGCTGTTTACAAAGGAAACCTGTTTGCCGTCTATAGTGACTTCCAGTTCGCTGATGTCCCATACATACGTGGTGAACACCAGCTTGGATGCCAAACCAGTCGGTGTAATCGTTGCCCACGGACATTTGTCCGCTGCAACCGCATACAGCATATCTACATCATTCAGCATAACTGGATAATATGTACTTTTCGTGTCATCCTCTTCATTGGTTTCTGTAACAGCCTCTCCGATTTTCAGCACATATGTGCCATCTGAGCAATCCAGTGTCAGTGTTGCAAACGGTTCTGTCATGCCCGCATCTTTTTTTGCCTGTTCATCCGGATGCACTGCTAAGATCTTGCTTGCTGTTAAACCAAACAAGCCTTCGATGACATCGGTTGACCGTTCCACACTGAGATAAGCAGAAATCGGAGAAACCATCTGATGGTCGGACATCGTACCACCATTGTTTTCATCATGACTGGTGTCACGATGTTCCAGCACAATCGGTGTTTCCAGATCCCCCCGTTCAATCGTCACGGTTCCAATATCCGGCATGTCCTCATCCGCTGGCTTTTCCAAAATCGTTGTGGAAAGAAACTCCGTAGCTGCCTTGCTGAAGTTTGCAACCAGAGAAGTTTTTACCGTGTAAACCGTATCGCTGTCCGTCAGTGCAAAATAATTGCTGCTGCCGCCGGAAACGCTGTCTCCGATGCGGAAGGAAAAGGTACTGCCATCATCAAACTGCATCTCTACCTGTGTGGCATCCTTGCCCAAACCGAACTTTTCCAAATCATCCGCATGTTCTTCCACACACTGCTCCGCCTGCAAAGTTGCTGTATTGTTTGCAAGCGTTCCAATCAGAGCGGTATTGATCGGCATGTCCTCCCAGCCTTCTATGCCAAAAGTCATCATGTCTTCTGTCGTACTGGTGGAATCTTCTGTGGATGCCACAGGATTCTTTATGCGAACCACCTCATAGCTGCCCGTTTCATTCGTAATAGAAATGTGCTTCACATGGTCAGCAGACTGGTCAGAAAGCGTCAGGGCAGCCTGCTCCTCTGGTGATTGCGTTGTGGCTTCTGTCGTTTCGCTGCTGCGGTCTTCTCCGGTAGGACGAGTCAGCAATACAATACCGCCGACCAACAGCAGTACCACTGCTGCTCCGCAAATCACACCAATCATTCGTTTTTGCATCCTGTCACGCCGTCCTTTCTGCCATCAGTGGCTCTTTCTGCGTGCCCAGATGACAATCCCAATCACAATCATAACAGCCGGAATGACAACAATCACAACAGTGGTGATCATCTTCATCTGCGAAGCCGTGGCATCCATCGAATTGAGATTCATATTCTTAGCAGCAATGACAATATTGTCAGACTTGCCACAAATGGTATTCAAGGCACTGATGAAATACTCTGCATTGTTATAGGACGTATCCTGTGCCACATAAACATCAAAATACCCCATAGAGCCGATGACCATGACATCACTTTCCAGCAGGACATTGTCCTTTGAAATCTGGTTCTGTGAGAAGGCCATGACAGAATAGCTGCTGCGTTCTGCATTGGCGACATCAAACGTTGTCGTAGTCGTTTCTTCGGTTGCTTCCTCTGTTGTGGCTTCTGTGGTCTTCTCTACACCATTTGCAGCGTCCCATGCGGCTTCTGCCTTTTCTGCATTGCTGTCCAAATTCAGTGGAACACAATAAGCAGTATCTGCGGTGGTCAAAAGATTTGTGACCACTCTGCCATTATTGGCATCTCTGATGAGAATCGGACGAGAAACCGGTGCCACAATCGGCAGAGAGGCATTTGCCAATCCACTGCTGTAGTCACTGCTGACCTGATTGACAATTGGTGCATACATCCGCTGATTGCCGGCAACCATAAGGGTCACTGCCTGCTGGGTTGTAGCATTGTCATCAATCACATAGCTGGTATCTGCAACAATGTTCCAATCCTTCAGGAAAGCATCCAAGTTCGGCGTATTGCCTTGTGTAAAGTCTGCAATATAAAGCAGCCGCTTGCCAAGGTTGCCATCATTGTGCAGGAAGGTTTCCAGCTTTTCGATGGCATCCACCGTCAAATCATTCACTGGTGCCGGCAGTACCAGCAAGTCATAATCCGCCGGTGAAATTTCATCTGTCACCATATCCAGCTGTGTCACATCATAGCCGTTGTCATCCAACAGCGTGCTCAGCACCTGTGCTGCATAAACATTCCCATTGGTCGGGTTATAAATACTGTTGCCATTGGAAGTTCCGATAAAGCCCACCCGCTGCGGGTTGGCATCCGTGACATTCATAATCGCATTGGTCAGAGACTGTTCGCCCTTGAATGCTGTAATACATTCTGCCAGCGTTGCCTGTCCGTAGTAGTAATATTGCAGTTTATTCTGATCCATGTCAAAGAATTCCGACAGCGGGAACACCCGTACACGATCGTTGCTGCAAACAATGACATCATCGGAATTGATCGTACCGCTGTACTTGCTCTGATATTTGGAGAGAATGTCTGGATTCTTTGTAGTATCAAAGTAGGTTACTTCAATTTCACTGGAATAACTCTGATACTTTTTCAGCATCTCCGTTACCATTTTCAAGTAAGAATCCTTCTCCAGTGTGCTTTTTTCGCTGGAAACTGCAATTTCGACCGTCGTATCCAAATTTTTGATATAATCAATGGTCTCATCGGAAACCTCATACAGATTCGATGTGGTCAAATCCAACTTTGCACCCGGATACCGTTCCACCAACAAGCCCACAACGACATTCAGTAAAACAACAATGGCGGTTACAATCAGTGTTATTGCCACTGCAACACTGCCATATTTCATTTTTTTCTTACGCTGCTTTTGTTTGAGCAGCTTTGCATCCTGTTGTTCCATATTGTGTTACAGCCTCCTTCTTACCGCCAGCGTCTGGTTTCAAATACCCGAACTGTAAAGAAATTGAACAGTACCGCTGTGCTGACATAAAGCAGCACACTGGAAGGGTTAAACAGTCCATAAGTAAAATCGTAAATACGGCTGAAAAATGCAACCGACCCCATTGCCGTGCCAAGCCAGCTCAACAGCGTACCCAGTATGGTACTATTTTCTGCAATGGTTTCTGCGGTACTGGAAACCGTGCCGCTCAGGTAGTCAATCACATACAGTACCACCAGCCCAACAATTCCCAGTACATAGGCAATAAACTGATTCACCGTAAAAGCAGAAAGAAACAGGGTAATTGCCATAAAAGCAGCCCCCATCAAAAACAGGGCAATAAAGTTGGAAAGTACAATTGACCATGCAACTGTACCAAAAAAGCTCAGCAAAATCGCATAGACAAAGACAATCGCAATCCCGATCGCATAAACAGTCAATGCTGCAAAATACTTTCCAAGGACAATGCTGCCCAATGAAACCGGTGCAGTCAAAAGTCCCTGATCCGTTTTCTGTGCCCGTTCCTCTGACAGCAAACGCATCGTCAGCAGCGGCAGAATCAATACCATGACCAACCGCATCCATGCAAAATAGTTACTCATATCTGTTGTGGCATAGCTCAAACAGAACAGCCAGAACAGCAAACCCGATCCCAGATAAAAAACCGTCAGAAAGACCGGACCGATAGCGGCATTGAAGAATGCCCCCAATTCTCTCCGATAAATCGCTCCCATTTACTTTGCCCCCTCTTCCGTGTTTTCCGGCTTGTCCGAAACTGCCGGCTTCTGTGCGGCATCTGCTGTCTTCCCAGAAGCAGAGTTTTTCTGTTCCACCGGCCATTCGCCCATTGTCACCTTGAGGAAGACATCTTCCAGTGTCAGCATACCACTTTCCATGCGGTAGATGTTCCAGCCATTCGCCTGTGCCGCAGCATTGACTGCTTTCCGCAAGTCTGCATTTCCGGCAGGTTCCAACTCATAGTCATACAAACCAGCTTCCTGCTGGGCAGACTGCTGCACCTTAGCAACCCCATTCATAGCACGAAGTACCTGAAGCACCTCAGCGGCATCGCCGTCCAACCGCACCTTTAAGCGATGATTCTGAGACATAGACTGTGCAAGGGTATCAATGGCACCGTCTGCCACAATTTTTCCCTTATTGATGATAATCACCCTGTCACAGACTGCTTGAATTTCCGACAGAATGTGCGAAGAGAGAATGACAGTATGCCGTTTTCCAAGTCGCTTAATCAACGTCCGCATTTCCCGCATTTGCTTTGGATCCAAGCCAACCGTCGGTTCGTCCAGAATCAAAATCGGCGGGTTCCCCACCAGAGCCTGTGCCAGACCGACACGCTGCCGGTATCCTTTGGACAGATTCTTGATAATCCGGTCTTTCACTTCTTCAATTTTGCAGAGATTACAAACCTCCGTGAGATGTGCCTTTCTCGACAGCTTACATTTTTTCAGGTCATAGACAAAGCTGAGATAACTCATGACTGTCATTTCCTGATAGAGCGGCGGCAGCTCCGGCAGATACCCAATATCCCGTTTTGCCTTGATTGGATTATCCAGAATATCGGTATCGTTAATCAGTGCCTCACCGGAAGAGGAACTGATGTAACCGGTCAGCATATTCATCGTAGTCGATTTTCCGGCACCGTTTGGCCCTAAAAAGCCCACGATTTCACCATCCTGTACCGTGAAGCTGATGTCATCGACCGCAAGGTGACTGCCGTAACGCTTGGTCAGATGATTTACCGTAATCATGCGAAAAGAAAACCTCCCTATTACAATATTTCGTTTTGACAGTATCATTCCACTGCCAATCAAACTTACTATATCAGCCTATTGTGAAAATGCTGTGACAAACTCACGAAAGACGGTTTATCCCATCCTTTACCCGTTCCAATGTGGCATCCTTACCCAAAATAGCACAGAGTTCAATTCCGCCGCCCGGTGTGAACGGCTTTCCAGAGAGGGCTGTCCGCAGTGGCCAGAGCATCCAGCCGTTTTTCACACCCATCTCTCCGATTTTTGCAAAAACGGCAGCATGAATGCTGTCTACGTTCCAGTCAGTCACGCCTTCCAGCACCGGTAAAACTGCTTCCAGTGCTTCCTTTGCAGTTTCCGGTGTGGTCTTCATTTTCTTATGGCGATACAATTCCACATCATAATCCGGCAGGACATCAATAAAGTCCACCTGCTCCGGAATCTCCGTAAACAGCTCGGTTCTCGGCTGCAAGACGTGGCACAACAGCTGCAAATCAGCAGTTTCACTTTTCACAGTCTGCCGAATGTAGGGAATTGCCTTTTCTGCAAATGTCTCCGGTGTCATTTTCCGGATATATTCCCCGTTGATGGCTTTCAGCTTGACCGGATCAAACAGTGCCGGTGACTTACTGATACCAGAAATCTCAAATGCCTGTGCCAGCTCCTCTATTGTAAAGATCTCCTGTTCCCCGGTCGGTGCCCAGCCCAGCAAAGCAATAAAGTTGATGATGGCTTCCGGCAGATAGCCCTTCTCCAGCAAATCTTGGAAGGAAGCATCTCCATTCCGTTTAGAAAGCTTATGGGTCTTGTCCTTCATGACTGGAGAACAATGAATGTAAACTGGTATATCCCAGCCGAATGCCTGATAGAGCAAATTATACTTTGGAGCAGAGGACAGATACTCATTGCCACGGATCACATGCGTGATGCCCATCAAGTGGTCATCCACTACATTTGCAAAGTTATAGGTTGGCATTCCATCTGTTTTAATCAGAATCTGGTCATCCAAAGTACTGTTTTCTACTGTAATATCGCCGTATACTTCATCATGGAATGTGGTAGTGCCCTCCAGCGGCATTTTCTGCCGGATGACATATGGTACACCAGCATCCAGTTTTTCCTGCACTTCTTCCGGTGACAAATTCCGGCAGTGCCGGTCATACATCGGTGCAATGTGAGAAGCCTCCTGAATTTTCCGTACCTCTTCCAGCCGTTCCTTATCGCAGAAGCAATAGTAAGCGTGACCGCTTTTCACCAACTGCTCTGCATAGCCTTTGAACATGCCCATCCGTTCGGATTGGACATATGGGCCAACCGGGCCACCAATATCCGGACCTTCGTCCCATTTTAAACCAGCAATTCGCAGGGTGTTGTAGATAATATCCACAGCCCCTTCCACGTACCGTTCCTGATCCGTATCTTCAATACGCAGAATAAAATCACCATCATATTTTTTTGCTAAGAGGTAAGCATACAGTGCGGTTCTCAAGTTCCCGATATGCATGTAACCGGTCGGACTTGGTGCGAACCGTGTTCTTACACGTTTTTCCATTGGTAAGACTTCCTTTCTGTTCGTTTCTATCATATAAAATGGGATACCGATTTTATCCGCCGTGCATCAGATGCTACGCATCCAATGCATGAGAGAGCGGTTGTCTGCCATGCTGCTGCACGGTTTTTATGTCCCTTGCAATTGCTGTCTTTAGTGCCTCTAACCCTGAAAATTTCTGTTCACTCCGCAGAAATTCCAACAACTCCAATCGGCACGGCTGCCCATACAAATCTCCCTGATACCCCAATAAATGCGTTTCTGCAATGGGAATGCGTTCTTCTGAAACCGTTGGCTTCACGCCAATATTTGTCACGCCATCCCAAACGCTCCCATCCATCAAGTACACCTTCGTTCGATATACACCATGCAACGGAACCAGTTGTCCTGCTGCAAAGGGAAGGTTGATGGTCGGAAATTGCAGCGTTCTTCCCAGTGCAGCTCCGTGCTGCACCACACCGGAAATCTGATAGGGCACACCCAATAAGCGGGCAGCCTGTACAACATTTCCATCCGATAACAATTGCCGAATCCGGCTGGAAGAAATCACATCGCCCTCCTGCCGAACGGCCTCCACCACTTCTACGGTAAAGCCCATCTGCCTGCCAAACTGCTGCAAATCTGCTACGCCCCATGCAGCTCGTTTTCCAAACCGAAAATCCCTGCCACAAAAGAGTTTCTTTGCCCGCATTTTCTGCTGCAAGTAGACGCGGCAAAACGTTTCCCCGTCCATCTCTGCAATCTCTTCAAATGCTGGACTGACAACATAGACAATGCCGTTTTCTTTCAGCAGTCGCTGCTTCACCGCATCGGGATAGAGATACCGCAGTGGTTCATCGTGCTTCACCCGGATAGATGGTGTTTGCATCGTAAACGCTGCAGGCAGCAGTCCTTCCTTTTTGCAGGCAACTGCTGCCTGCAAAACCGCCTGATGACCAATATGCACCCCATCAAATAAGCCCAGTGCAACAGCAGTCTGTTGGATTTCTGCGGATATTTGCTGCGTCATAGTACAACCTCTTTTCGTTTGCCATTTCAGAATGGTTTTGTTTCACGTGAAACAAGCTGGTCAAAAACGTTTCCCAATTCGCAGTTCCTGTTTCTCTCTGTCTGCAAACGCTGTGCCCAGAAACCCACTTTGTGCTCCATAGACCGTATAGCAGTCCTGATCTGCCCGTATCCGGTGCAGTCTTGCCAAATCCAGCTTGACGCCATTGCAGAACATGCGTTCCTGTGCCGCATTTAGGTACAGTTTCGGATAGGCAGAAAACAGGGAATCGGTCGGCAAAAGCTTCTCTGCAATCGTGCCATCTGCCACAGAAGATGCAATCTGTTCAAACGTCAGGCACTGTGCCAGTGAATAGCCGCAGGCAGCCGTACGGGTGAGTGCCGTCATGACAGCATCCCCGCCAAGCTGCTGCCCAATGTCAGAGAGCAATGTGCGAATATACGTTCCCTTGCCGCAGGAAACAGTCAGTACCGCTGTTTGCTGTACTTCATCAAATGTCTCCAACGTAATATCATATATTGTTACCATACGGGGCGGACGTTCTACCGTTTCTCCCTTTCTTGCCAGCTCATAGAGTCGTTTTCCATTGACAGAAACAGCGGAATACATGGGTGGCAACTGTGTAATCGTTCCAATAAAATTCGGTAGAACTGCCCGCAGCTGTGCTTCCGTGACATGCATAGCCGGATACTGCTTGGTTAGATTCCCCCAGATATCCAGCGTATCGGTTGCCCTGCCGAACTGCACCGCAGCTTGATACGTTTTATCCTGATTTGGCAGAATGTCACAGGCTTTCGTTGCCGTTCCCACCAGCACCGGCAACACACCAGTTGCCATGGGGTCAAGCGTACCAGTATGCCCCAGCCGTTTCATATGCAGGATACCACGCAGTTTACCGATGACATCAAAAGAAGTAAACTGCTGTGGCTTATTCATACAGAGGATTCCGTTCATTGTGCGGTAAAGCTCCTCCCCACAGCATCGGTCAGCTTTTGTATCACTTCTTCCGCTGTACCTTCTATCAGGCAGCCGGCAGCTTTTATATGACCGCCGCCACCGAACTGTTTGCAGATTGCTGCAACATCCACACGGTCAGCAGAACGCATGGAGATTTTGAATACATTCGTTTCTCTCTCCTTGAGTGTGATTCCCACTTCTGCCCCCTCGACCTGTAGCGGAAATCTCGCCAGTCCGTCCACCTCTGCCTGATCCATTCCATAGGTCTGCAAAAATTCCAATGTGATGCAAATGATGATACACTTCCCATTGAAATAGGAACGCATCTGATCCGTCAGCTTTTGTTCCAAGTGCAGTCTGCCCATGCTCTTCACGGCGAACATCGCACGATTGATCTGTGCATACCGGACATCCGGGAACTGTTCCATTAAATCCGCCGCCGCCCGTAACGTATTCGGGGTGACATTGTCAAATTGGAAGCAGCCGGTATCTGTGGCAATTCCCGTATACAGACAGCAAGCAATTTGTTCTGTCATCGCAACCGGAAGCTGTTTGGCAATGGCATACACAATTTCGCAGGCAGCAGCTGCCTGCGAATACAGACAGCATTCCGCTGCAAAGGCACGATGTGTCATATGGTGATCAATGGCAAGCTGTACCCGATCTCCATAAACGGCATCTAAATCTCCCAGCAACTTGCGGTCTGCCACATCCACAGAAATCACCGCTGCAATGGATTCGTCTACCGTATCTTCGCCGTCCTGTGTCAGGAAGGCATAGCATGCCGCAATGGGGTCACTACAACGCACGACAGCATGTTTCCCCATCAGGCGAAGCAAGGCAGCCAGTGCATAGCCGCTGCCGATGCAATCGCCATCCGGACTCTGGTGAATGAGAATCATTGCCTGCTCACATGTTTGCAGCCATGCAGCTGTCTCTGCAATGTTCATAGGCTGCTCTCCTCATCGTCTTCCAAATGCAGATCATGCAGCTTCCGATTGATTTCTGCACTGTGTGCAATGGAATCATCTGCAATGAAATGCAATGCCGGAGATTTCCGCAGCTTCAACCGGTGAAACAGTTCCCGCCGAAGGAAACCGGTCGCACTGACCAGCCCAGTACAGGAAGTCTTTGCTGTTTCTGTTCCACGCAGACTGGAAACATACACTTTGCAATTGGACATATCATTGGACAGCTCTACTCTGACAATGGTCAGAAGCGGATCAATACGAGGATCTTTCAGCTCCCGTAACAGTGCTGTGAGTTCCCGCAGAATATCCTCTTCTGTCCGACTGGTTTTATAACTTGCCATGCGTACTCCTTTCCGCTTTCGGGATATTGTTCCCTGTTCCCATTCTTTTCGCTGTAAATTTATTCTTGATATTCCTCCATGATAAAGGCCTCAAAGATGTCGCCTTCCTTGAAGTCCCGGAACTTCTCCAGCGTAATCCCGCACTCGTAGCTCTCATTGACTTCCTTCACATCATCCTTGAACCGCTTCAGACTGGACATCTTATCTTCTGCAATGACAACGCCGTCTCGAACGACACGAATTTCACATTGTCTGGTCACCTTGCCGCTCAGTACATACGCACCGGCAACCGCACCAACACTTGAAATCTTGTAGACCTGCCGCACCTCAATTCGTCCCATGACAACTTCCCGGAACTTCGGTGCCAGCATCCCCTTCATTGCCGTTTCCACATCTTCAATGGCATCATAAATGACACGATATGTGCGAATTTCCACATTGTCTCTGGCTGCAATCTCCTCTGCAACCGGATCCGGTCGTACATTAAAGCCAATGATAATGGCATTGGACGCACTTGCCAGCATGACATCACTTTCCTTGATCGCACCAACGCCGCCGTGGATCACGCGTACCCGAACTTCGTCATTCTGAATTTTCTCCAAGGATTGCTTCACGGCTTCAACAGAACCCTGTACGTCTGCCTTTACGACAATTGCCAGTTCCTTCATTTCACCTTCTGCAATCTGGCTAAATAGGTTATCCAGTGTTACCTTCTGATATGCATTGAACTTCGCCTGCTTTGCCTCATGCTTCCGCTGTTCTACCAATGTCTTTGCCAGACGCTCATCTTCCACCACATCGAAGACATCTCCGGCAGACGGCACTTCCGCCAAACCGGTAATTTCCACCGGTACAGACGGACCAGCTTCGTGTACCACAACGCCCTTGTCATTGGTCATTACACGCACCTTACCGACAGTCGTACCAGCCAGAATCACATCTCCAGTATGCAGAGTACCATTCTGTACCAGCAGGGTTGCAACCGGTCCTCTGCCCTTATCCAAACGGGCTTCTACGACAGTACCTTTCGCACGACGGTTCGGATTTGCCTTCAGTTCCTGCATTTCTGCAACGAGTAGTACATTTTCGAGCAACTCATCAATACCCTGACCAGTCTTTGCAGAAACCGGTACACAGATAACATCACCACCCCAGTCTTCGCAGACCAGATCGTACTTGGTGAGTTCCTCCTTAACCCGATCTGGATTCGCACCTTCTTTATCCATCTTATTGATGGCAACAATCAAAGAAACCCCAGCTGCCTTTGCATGGTTGATGGATTCTACCGTCTGTGGCATGATGCCATCATCGGCTGCAACAACCAGAATGGCAATATCTGTAATATTCGCCCCTCTTGCACGCATGGCAGTGAAGGCTTCGTGTCCCGGTGTATCTAAGAATGTAATTTCCTTGCCGTTGCAGGTCACCTGATACGCACCAATATGCTGTGTGATACCACCGGCTTCGCCAGCTGCAATATTGGCATGACGGATATAGTCCAGAATAGAGGTCTTACCGTGGTCAACGTGTCCCATTACCACCACAACCGGAGAACGCTCTTCTGTGTTATCCGATTCGTCTTCTTCTTCAATCAGACGCTCTTCAATGGTCACAATAACTTCCTTTTCGACCTTTGCTCCCAGTTCTTCTGCCACCAGAGAAGCCGTATCAAAGTCGATTTCCTCATTGATGGATGCCATGACACCGAGTCCCATCAGCTTTTTGATCACTTCTGTGGCAGTTACCTTCAGACGGCTTGCCAGTTCGCTGACTACAATATTCTCCGGAATCCGCACCTTCAGCTGCTGCTTTCTTGCCTTTTCCAGTTCGAGCCGACGCAAGCGATCCTGTTCCGTCTCCCGCTTATTGGAATACTTCTGCTTGTTTCGCTGTGCAGACTTCTGGTTAATCTTCTGCTTCTTGGTGGAATAATTATCCTTGCTGTATTTCCCAGCCGGTGCAATCTGTTCATACCGCTGGTTGTACTTATCCAAATCCACATAAGAACCACGGGTATCCACCGTCCGGCGTTTCTCCGTTGTCGTTGCAGTATCGGATGAAATCTCCACCTCTACATGCAGCCGTTCCCCACGCTTCTGTGCCTTTGGCTGCTGCTTCTGCTTTTTCTTGTGGTCATGTTCCGGTATGCTGTGATTGGATGCTGGCTTTGCCGATCGGCTGTTCTGTACAGACGGCTGCGGCTTTTTCGACTGCGTACCGCTGTTTGTCTGCGACTGTGCCGGCTTCTGCTGCTGATTGTTCTGTGCAGTCGGCTGCGGCTTTTTTGGCTGCACACCGCTGTTTGCCTGCGGCTGTACCGGTTTCTGCTGCTGACTGTTCTGTGCAGACGGCTGCAACTTTTTCGGCTGTGCGGCAGGATTGTTATTGGCAGATTGCTGCCGTTTCCGCTCCTGCGGCTTCTTTCCCTGATTCTGCTGCTTGGCAGTTTTTTTCTCATTCCCTTTTTTCATAGCTTGTTGTGCCACCTCTTCCCTCGTACTATTCTTTGTTGCGAAATAGGCTGCAAAGTCAGCCACCTGTCGCTGCTGTGTCACATACTCCAACGCCAGATTGACCTCTTCCTCTGTCAGACCGCTGCTGCTCTTTTTCTCCTCACCGTTTCCGGCTGCGGCATAAAATGCAATCAGTTCTGCCGGAGCAAGCTGTAATGTCTTTGCAACGTCGCTCAATTTCTGTTTTTTTGTCGTCATCGGCAACTCTCCTTTCCGCTGCTGTCCCGCCATCTTACAGCAGGACAAAATGGGTTCTGCACGATTGTGCCCGATTAGAAAAATTTATCATCCCTGTCAGGGCTGTTCTGCCAGCAGCATTTCCTGTATCCGCTTGGCAAAGCCCGTTTCACATATTGTTAAAATACCTGACCGCTGTCCGAACAGCAGCCGTACTTCTGCCATCTCCCAATCTGTCTGCACAACAGGAATCTGTTTTCGCTGTGCATAATACAGCACCTCTTTTCGGCTTTTCTCTGAGAGGTCTGCTGTCAGCAGCACACAGGCTGCATAGCCGCCTTCCATGGCATCCTTTGCTCGTGCAAAGCCTGCCTCCAGCTTCCCTGCCTTACGACAGATCGTCAGTAAGTTCCTGTACTTTTCTTGTAAGGGCATTTTCCATCTCCTTATAGGCTTCCGGCGGAAACATCTGTACAAATGAACGTTCTACCTTGCGGGTCTTTTTCGCTTTTTCCAGACAGGCTTGATTTTTACATAAATATGCACCTCGTCCAGCCGTTTTTCCCGTTTCATCAATCAGAAACGAACCATCTGTTGTCCGGACAATCCGAATCATTTCCCGTTTTGGTTTTTTCTCTCCACAGCCCATACAGACACGCAGCACTTCTTTTTTCTTCTTCATGCTGTTTTATGCCTCCGTAGTTTCCGACGCAGCTGCTTCTTCTGTTTCTACTGGAGCAGCTTCCGCCTCTTCTGCTGTCGGTGTAATGGCAGAGGCAATTACCGCAGCCGTATCTTCCTCTTCCAGCAGCAGATCGTCCTCGTCTTCGTCGCACTGCTGTTTCCAATTATCTTCCCATGCTGCTGCATCATTTTCCTGCTGAGCCTCTTGTACAGCCTGTGCTTCTGCGGCGGCCGCAGCTGCTTCTTCCGCAGCTGCCTTTGCTGCCAGTTCTGCTGTTGCTTCTTCCAGCTTTTCAGCAATCAAAGCTGCATTCTCCGGTGTCGCAGCCTTGATGTCAATCTTATAGCCAGTCAGTTTGGCAGCCAGCTTGGCATTCTGTCCCCGGTTGCCGATGGCAAGGGACAGCTGATTCGCAGGCACCAATACTCCACAAAGCCGTTCTTCCGAATTGATAATCGTGACGCTTTCCACCGTTGCCGGAGCGAGTGCTCTTGCAATAAATTCCTCCGGTTTTTCGCTGTATGGGATAATATCAATTTTTTCGCCGCTCAAAGACTTGACAACCGCATCAATTCTCGCATGCTTCGGACCGATACATGCACTGACCGGATCCACATTCGGATCATTTGACCAAACCGCAATCTTGGTGCGGGCACCGGCTTCTCTGGAGATTGCCTTGATTTCGACAACGCCGTCATAGATTTCCGGCACTTCCAGTTCAAACATCCGCTTGACCAGTTCCTTGCGGACACGGGAAATCTTGATAATCGGCTTTTTCTGCTTGTTGGCAATATTCGTAACATAGACCATAATGCTCTGTCCCTCTTTCAATTCCTCACCCGGAATCTGCTCATTGTGGAACAGGTAAATTTCTGTCTTGTCATAGACCAGTGTAGCAGCACCGCCCTTTTCCACCTGTGTCACCGTACAGGTGATGCAGTCATTCTCCTTATCCTGGAACTTATCCAGAATCCGCTGACGATTGATGTCCCGCAAGTCCCCTTTGATGGACTGTTTTGCAGAGAGGGCAGCCGCCCGACCGAACCGGCTGATGTCCAACCGCTTCTGAATATAATCGCCTACCTTTACATTCGGATTCATGGTACGGGCTTCTGCAATATTGATTTCATTTTCGTCAATCGGTTCCTCATCAATCACCTCTTGCCGCAAATACATTTCAAATTTTTTTGTCACCGGATCAATTTCCACCGTGATGTTATCTTCGCTGTCGGGATACGCCTTTCTGGCTGCTTTGAGCATAGCAGATTTTATCTTTTCAATCAGGGTAGCAGTGTCCAGACCGTTTTCGCTGCCCAACGTATCCAGTGCTTCAAAAAAAGCATTGTCCATTTTATGTGCCTCCATTTTTAAAATTCAAATGCTTCGTATCGTTTTACAAATGTGAGTGCTGCAAGGGGCAGGCTGACCATACCGGTTTCGGTTTGCAGCGTCAGCATGTCATCTTTGCAGGATTGCAGCGTGCCGATGAATTCCCGTTCGCCGTCAATGGGGCGGATGGTACGGGCACGCACTTCTGTTCCCGCACCTTCGGCAAAGTGCCAAGTACGGTTGAACTCCCGTTCCAGACCGGCAGAACCGACCTCCAGAATATAGTTCTGGGAGATGGGATCCTGTTCGTCCAGCAGTTGATTGACCGGTTCCGTCATTTTTTCGCAGTCCTCAATGGTAATGCCGTTTTCGTGATCAATGAAGATGCGAAGATACCAGTAAGCACCTTCCTTTTCAAACCGCACGTCCCAAATCCGGAAACCGAATCCGTCTGCAATTGGTTTCACCGCATCATAAATCCGCTGCTCGGTTGCACCAAACGCTTTCAGTTTCATATGATTGCTCCTTTCTGTTTGCAACGGAGGAGCTGCAAAAAGCCCCTAACATAAACGAAAGACCGGAAGGGTTCCGGTCTTTGCTGCTGCGATATTCTTATTATAGCACATGGGTTTCAAAAAATCAAGAGGATTTTCCCCTGTTTTTCATTTTTGTTGACTTTTGTCGCAGAATCCGGCATCATAAAAAAACAAGGGCATACCAAAAACGGTAGGCAGTCTTTCTCGTTCTCATGCATATTCTATGGATGAGGTGAGAATTGTAAAAAGTTATATGGGAAGAACGTTCCCACTTCTGTGAATTGCTTACAGCAATCATAAAAAGAAATAACCGCCCCTGTCTTTCAAACTGAGCGGTTATTTCTCAACTATCTCACATGCAAGCAACCAGCTATCGGTATGCTCCCCTTATCTTTATTACATCCATCCCATCTGGATTATCAAGTGACAAACCAGACTTTTTTCAGAGCAACAACATTCAATTATGGAAGCCATGTAATATATAATTGTTCAAGCTGATTCGTCTCGTCGTTGAATTCAAAATGATAGCCACTGCTTCCCATATATACTTCGGAATCAACCTCGTAGTCTACATTATTATATTCATCTTTCTCGGTAGGTTCACTGTTATTTTCCAGAAGCTGTTCTTTGGTAAGCGTTAAAGGGAAAGAGAAGCAAACATAGTTTGCTGCATCGTTGATAGCACTGATGATCTCCTCGTTCCTGCTGTCCTCATAATCAGGCTGTGGAACATAGAGCGAATACCATCTTACAGTAGAAAGTAAACATTCTGCTTCAGTGATATTGGCTTCTGTGATATTCATAAAAGAAAACTGCATGCTAACATAATCATTGATTCTCACAGTATAGTCGCTAGTTTCATAATTCTTGTTTACGTTGTTTCCAATATTATTCAGTTCATTTTCGCTGAACGGAATTCCACCATCAATCAAATCTTGCAGGGTACTTTCACCAAGGGTAAAAATCTGACCATTATAGGCGAAGCATCTGTTTTCAAGGTCAGCATAATTTTCACTTAATCCTGCTACGGGAGTAAATTCTTCCGGTTCAGTGGCTACAGCCGTTTCTTCAGTAGCACTTTCAGTCGCTTCTTCAGTCGTATCTTCCGCAGCCTCAGTGACTTCTTCTGTTTCGGATACTGTTGTTTCAGCCTCTGTGGTCTGTACCGTTTCGTTTTCAGTTGTATCACTGTTTTCTGTTGTGCCACAAGCCGTAAAACTCAGTAACACTGCAATGGCAGCAACTAATGCCTTTTTGTTCATATTCGCAACATTTTCCTTCCATAAAAAATTTTATGTTTCTTATTATACACTGGATTTTCTGCTTTGTCAAGATTTTTTACTATGATCTACGGCAACAGCATTTATCTGCATATTGTACAAATAAATTTTGTGCAATATGATTCAAATGCTGTTGCCGTTCGGATTTTTATATCACGGCTTACTGTACCGATTTTACGAACATATCGTAAATACAGCGGATTGCCTGCTCAAAGTCTTCCTCTGTCACACCAACAATGATATTCAGTTCGCTGGAGCCCTGATCAATCATCTTGACATTGACTCTTGCATGTGCCAATGCCGCAAAAATTCTGGCTGCAACCCCTCTCGTCCGATACATACCGTGTCCAACGACTGCCACCAGTGCAATGCCATCTTCGATTTCCAGTGTATCTGGATTGACCCGCTTCCGCAGTTCTGTCATAATCTGTTCCCGCTTGCCCTCCAGCTGGGAAGTTTCCAGAATCACAGTCATCGCATCAATACTGGACGGCATGTGTTCCATTGAAATATTGTGGTTTGCCAGTACATCCAGTACATCACGGCAGAAACCGACTTCACTGTTCATCTTATCCTTATGCAGATTGATGATACTGAAGTGCTTTTTCCCGGCAATGCCAGTAATGGTATACGCACTGGTTTCTTCTGCACTGCTCTCCGGTACGATCATCGTACCCGGTGCAGTGGGATCATTCGTATTGCGGATGTTAATCGGGATCCCAGCAGAACGCACTGGGAAAATTGCCTCTTCGTGCAGAACAGATGCTCCCATGTAGGACAGCTCCCGCAGCTCTGTATAGGTAATGGTACGAATGCCAACCGGATCTTCCACAATTCTCGGATCCGCCACCAGAAAACCAGAGACATCTGTCCAGTTCTCATACAGATCTGCCCGCATTGCCCCGGCAACAATCGAACCGGTGACATCGCTGCCGCCTCTGGAGAATGTCCGTACATAACCATCTGCACCACAGCCGTAAAAGCCCGGAATCACTACATAGTCCAAACCAGAAAGCCGTTCCCGCATAACCTGATTGGTCTTCTCTCTGTTCAGTGTGCCATCCTCCTGAAAGAAAATGACCTCTGCTGCATCCACAAATGCAAAGCCCAGATAAGCAGCAATCAGTTTGCCATTGAGATATTCCCCTCGACTTGCTGCATAATCACTGCCAAACCGCTTGCGGAAGTTTTCTCCGATGATGATAAATTCCTCATCCAGCAAATCTGCCGGCATGGAAAGCCCCTCTAAAATGCTGACGTAACGTGCTTGAATTGCTGCCAGCTGTTCTGTAAAAGTTTCCCCCCGTTCTGCCAGTGCATAGCACTGATAAAGCATATCCGTCACTTTGGTATCTTCTTTAAACCGTTTCCCCGGTGCAGATGGTACCACATAGCGTCTGGTATCTTCCGCTTTTATAATAGAAGCAGCCTTTTGAATCTGTCCGGCATCTGCCAGACTGCTGCCGCCAAACTTTACAACTTTCATCATGGTATTTTGATTTTATGGCAGGCAATGCCGTAAAATCCACCCTCCTCATTTTTATATTTTCTACAAAAAGCGTGCAAAAAGAACGTCATATTCCAGTATATTCGATTTCCGAGAAAAAATCAACTGTAAAATCTCATGAATTTTTGTAAAAAAACATTGTTTATTTGTAGAATACGACTGTATCTGTGTCATGGACTCTTAAGCCCACCCCTGCAAGCAAACTGTTATTCCTTTGAATACAAAGAATCGGAATCAAGAAAAAAGGAAAATTCCGTGTATTTTTTCAAAATTGGGACTTGCATTTTAAAAAAAAATATGATATAATAACAGAGATCATCAAAGACGGGAGGTTTGGTTATGGGCGTATTGGAAATCGTAATGGGTGCAGTATTGCTGCTGATCAGTATACTCGCTATTATTGTCTGCATGATGCAGGAACAGAAGCCGCAGAACGCAACGGCTGCCCTGACAGGTGCAAGCAACGATTCCTTCTATGATAAGAACAGAGGCCGTACAAAGGAAGCAAGATTGCGGAAAATCACCACGATTTTAACCGTTCTCTTCTTTGCCCTCATTCTTTTCATTGATATCGTAATGCCGTTGATTTTAAAATAACAACGACGCCGTCCTGTCATTCGGTCAGACAACCGGATGACAGGTATTTTTTTACCTGCATGGACCACAAAAAAACAGAAATGCTATGCTTAACTGCATCGGACAAATGTCCGTTTTCTGTATTCCTATGAACAGAATTTTTAATTGCATACAAATATAGACTTTCATTTTTAAATTTTTCTCCATTTAAAATACAACTTATAGAAAGGAACCCGATTGATATGGCAAAATCATCTGCTGCACCGCCCAAACGAGAGGCGGCGGAAATTCTGGCAGCCTATATAAAAAAATGTAAACTCTTTTTGGCAGATGCCGGCATTCACGGTTTAGAAGAAACCGTACTGGCAGCAAAATGCCGCACGAAAAAAAATGGCTCTGCTCTGTTTCAGACAGCACTGGAATCTCTGCGAAAGGAGGGACTGATTTATAAGCAGCGTCGGAAATATTATTGGTGTGCTGCATTACACTGCAAAACCGGTACCGTTGTCCGGCTCAGTCGTACCTTTGGATTTATTCGTCCAGATGATGCAGAAGAAACAGAGGACTGGTTCATTCCCGGAAAATTCCTGCTTGGTGCCCTGCCGCAGGACAGAGTCCTGATGCGAAGCATCCCCTCCCGCAGCGGCAAACCAGAGGGCGAAGTGCTGGATATTTTGGAACCAGCTCCGGCACGGCTGACCGGTATCATAATCCAGGAAGACGGTCACCTTGCCCTGCTGCCGGACACCATGAGCAAAACACCCATTCGGCTGCTGCCGAACAAGGACATCTCCTATCAGGAACGGGATAAAGTCTTAGCAGAGATTGTTTCCCGTGGAACACGTCACGCCGAACACAAGGCAAAGGTAATTTACTCATTTGGCAATGCAGAATCCGCTGCCGTCTGTGCCAAAGCCCTGCTGACACTGGAGAATATTTCCCCTGTTTTTCCAGAGGAAGTCGAAGAGGAAGCAGCAGCACTTGCCTCTGCTCCCATTCCGGCTGAAGCATACCAGAACCGTCTTGACCTGCGGGATACCTGTATCTTTACCATTGACAGTGCAGAATCCAAAGATCTGGATGATGCCATTTCCATCGAACGCAATGGAACCGGCTACCGACTCGGTGTGCATATTGCAGATGTTTCCCACTACGTTAAGCCGCATTCTGCACTGGATAAAGAAGCCCTGGCACGGGGCACCAGTCTGTATTATGCCGATCAGGTTATCCCCATGCTGCCAAAGGCACTCTCCAATGGCATTTGCTCGCTAAATCCACAGGAAGACCGGCTTACCTTTTCCGCTCTGATGGAACTGGATGAACAGGGTGTCTTACGTTCCTACACCTTCCGCAAGACCATCATTCGTTCCAGAGTCAAAGGCGTTTACAAGGAAATCAACGCATTGTTGGATGGGTCAGCAGATACCGATTTGCAGGAAAAATATGCAGAAGTTATGGACATGCTGCCACTGCTGAACGAACTCTGTGACAAACGACTCGCTCTGCGAAAGCAGCGTGGTGCACCGGAAATTGAAACGCCAGAGAGTAAAATTACGTTAAACGCACAGGGCATTTGTGTAGCTGTACAGCCCCGTACCCGTGGCAAGAGCGAATGTATCATTGAAGAAATGATGCTGCTTGCCAATGAATCGGCTGCCCGTGTCGCAAAGGAACATGCCCTGCCGTTTGTCTATCGTGTACACGATGCACCGTCCTCCGAAAAAATAGACGCATTGCAGGAAGGGTTACTCCGAATGGGAGCAGAAGTGCCAGTCATGACAAAGGTACAACCAAGAACGCTGGCAGAAATTCTGGAAAAGGCAAACGGTACCCCAGCTGCTCCTGTCATCCATGGTATGGTACTGCGTTCCATGGCAAAGGCAGCTTATGAAACAGAACCCATCGGGCATTTTGGTCTGGCATTAAAAGATTATGCCCACTTTACGTCTCCCATCCGACGGTATCCGGATTTGGCAATTCATCGGATTTTGTCAGAATGGTACAATACCAAGCGTGCCGAAACCGTACAAAAACGATTTACGAAATTTGCAGCAAAAGCAGCCGAACAGTCCAGTCAACGGGAGCTGCTGACCATTCGGGTTTCCAGAGATTGCGAAGCCTGCTATTTTGCAGAATATATGCGACAGCACCTCGGCGAAGAAATGACTGGACTGGTGACCGGTGTCACGGATTTTGGTATCTATGTAATGCTGCCAAATACGGTAGAGGGTATGGTTTCCATTCGAGAGATGGGAGAAAATACGATGTGGACAAATGACCACAATGTCCGTCTAGTACAGGAAAACGGCAGTGCCGTCTATCAACTTGGCGATACTGTAAACGTGATTTGTACGAAAACAGATATTTCCTCCGGCAATATTGATTTTCAATTGGTGGAAGAAACCAAAGGAGCATCGCCATGTCAGTCGTATTGATTACCGGCGGTTCCCGTGGCATTGGTGCTGCCATTGCAAAGCAATTTGCACAGCAGGGCAGCACCGTTTACATCACCTACTGTCAGTCAAAGAATGCCGCTGCTGCCTTACAGGCACAATATGGCGTACATCCCACTGCTGCAGACTTTCGACAGCCGGATGCACCGAAAAAGTTAGCAGAAACCATTTTGCAGCAAGCTGGAACCGTAGATGTTCTGGTCAATAATGCAGCCATTTCTGTTGTCAATTTATTTCAATGCGTTTCCCCAGCTGAACGAGCAGCATTGTATCAAGTGAATCTATTTGGGACAACCGAACTGACTCGTGCGATTTTGCCGACCATGCTGCGGCAACACAGCGGCTGCATCATCAATCTGGCATCTATCTGGGGAGAAACAGGAGCATCCTGTGAAGTAGACTATTCTGTCACAAAGGGAGCTGTAATTGCCTTTACAAAGGCACTGGCAAAAGAAGTCGCACCGTCTGGTATTCGAGTGAATGCGGTTTCTCCGGGTGTGATTGATACAGAGATGAACGCACACCTGTCATCGGAAGACCGACAGAGTTTGGCAGAAGAAACGCCGTTGCAACGAATCGGGAAACCGGAAGAAGTGGCAGCAGCAGTTTGTTTTCTGGCATCGGAACAGGCATCTTTTATTACTGGACAGATTCTGCCGGTGAATGGTGGCTTTTTAATATAGCAACGCAAATCCGCAGTCGACTCTTTTATTCTTTTTGCTTCTTTTTCTTTTTTCAGTAAAAAGAAGCGAAGAATTATAAGAGGCGAGCAGCCCCTTATTTTTTGCGAAGCAAAAACAAAACAGAAACAAGGTTTATACAAGGAAAACAAATACGAAAAACATCCCATCAATCGCCCTCTCAAAATTTTCCTACTCAACTTGCAAAAAGGCTACATACAGGGCGATTGATGCCTACACAGGCAAGCTGGGGTGTCCCAGCCTTGCCGGCGGAGTTCAGACCATTCTATTTAGAAAAATCCATCCGGCATTTTGATCGCATATGGGAACCATTCTTAGGGAAACCTTTTCTGAACCATTCGGCGAAAACGCTTCGCTGTTCGCCTGTGTCCGCTGTCCGCCCTGTTTCGGTGTCCAAATTTGCAGCCAAATCACTCTAAATTTCTACATTCTGCATCGTTTTGTTATTTTAAAGGGCGGACAGCGATAGCTTATTCTTCATTTCGTTATCTTATCCAACTCGTTTGCTCTGCAAGGGGGACAGCTTGTCCCCCTTGCATCCCCCTCGCCAAGCTGGAGCCAGCTTGACCGCAATTGCTATTCGGCGAATCATACTGATTTCTTATCTGTTCTAATACAAAAATACTATTTAAGAAAGGAATCTCAACCATGAAGTCAATCACCATGACCGAACACGCTCTTGCAGTTCGGGAACATGCCTATGCCCCTTATTCCAACTTTCAGGTTGGTGCCGCTCTGCAATGCAGCGACGGCAGTATCTTCACCGGCTGCAACGTCGAAAATGCCTCCTACTCCATGACCATCTGTGCCGAACGTTCTGCTATCGTACAGGCAATTGCTGCTGGAAAGCGTTCCTTTCACTCTATTGCCATTGTCGGCGGAAAAACAAAGGAAGCAGCAAACACAACACCCTGTCCCCCCTGTGGTGCCTGTTTACAGGTACTGGCAGAGTTCTGCGACGGGGACTTTCCCATACTTCTAGCAGATGGCATGCATAAACTAAAGGAATTTCTGCCAAATGCATTTCAGCTAACATAACACAACAACAAAACCCAATTTGCTGCCTGCAAAAAATTGGGTTTCTTTTTTTTCGGAAATCTGTAACGTTTCTGCAAAATGCGTGTATTGATAGGTGAAGACGTCTTCAGGGAGGTGGTCGAATGGAAGAAGCATGGGTGGAACGCCTGCACAACAACGAAGAAACAGCACTTCGTGTCCTCATTGCACAATATACACCCTATGTCTATGCCATTATCCGCAATTTTTCCAAGGGAAAACTCTCACCGGCTGATATCGAAGAACTCACCGCCGATGTATTCATTCGACTCTGGAATAACCGGCAGCAGGTACGGGAAGAAACGCTATCCCCCTATCTGGCAGCAATCGCCCGCAACTGTACCAAAAACCGATTTCGGCAAATCGGAAAACAACTCCCCAACCGGCAGGAGCTGGAGTCCCTACAACTGGCAGATGATTTGGATATTTGCCGGAATGCCGAACAAACAGAAGCATTTTCCTATGCAGTGAAAGCCTTGCAAACACTGCCGCCAACAGAGCGGGAAGTTCTAGTGCGATTCTATTTTTACGGTGAAAAAACAACGGAAATTGCAGCTGCCCTGCCATTGACATGCGGAGCGGTTCGGGTCAAGCTGCACAGAGGAAGAGCAAAACTACGGCATACACTGGAAGAGAGGGGGTACTCCTATGCCGAATAAAGATTGGATGAAAGAGATTTCACCGCTGCATCTGCCGGAAGAAACCGATTTGCAGCAGCGGATTCAAAACCGTGTGCAGGAGCAGCTGCATACAGAACAGAAACAGGAGGAACAGATTATGATAAAAAAGAACGTAAAACGCCGGATTCGCCCATTGATTTTGATTGCCGCCGTGATTGGCATCGGTGCTGCCTCTTTGGTCACTGCCAATGCTGCAACAGATGGTGCAGTTTTGACAAAAATCAGCTTTTTTATCAATGGAGAAAAACAGACATTGGATGGAGAACTGGTAGAAACAGATGATGGAGCCTACATCTATCAGTGGAAGCCAGAGGACTACGACAGTGATACAGAATATGAAATTGAGTATGAGGAAGTCATAACCGATGACGGATACGAAGTGCAGTGCGAAGAAGGGGCAGACGAGAACGACGATACCATAACCTTCCACATTGAAACGGATTCGGAAACCGAAAACAGCAGTGCAGAAGAAAATTGATTGTATGCTTCATAAAACACATTCTATAAAACGTGAGTTCGACGAGAATGCATTCTACCGTTGCCAATCACAAACTCTGCCGGCAGAATCGCTTCGCTCTCTGCCTGTGTCCGCTGTCCGCCCTATTGCTGTGTCCAAATTTGCAGCCAAATCA
>CAUDDP010000009.1 GCA_958448395.1 uncultured Oscillospiraceae bacterium
GATTATGGAAAAAGAACCTACCAGATTGCTCGAAATTCGTGGTATCTCTCCAAAAAAATGTGAAGCGATCGCACAGGAAGTCAAGCAGATTTTTGCTTTGCGAAGTCTTATGCTGTTTCTGTCACAGTACGGCATTCGTTCCCGATATGCCATGCGGGTTTATCAGCGATACGGAAGCGGTGCACAGGAGTTAATTTGTGCGAATCCCTATCTTTTATGCGGTGTTGGGATAGAACTGCCATTTGAAAAGGCAGAGCTGCTTGCCAATGCGATGCAGATGCCGAAAACGGCTGCCCAGCGAATTGTTGCTGGCACCAGATACATTCTTGAACACAATGCTCATAATGGGTATACTTGTCTGCCGCTTGACCGCCTGCAACCAAAGGTTTGCGAATACCTACAGGTGACAGCGGAAGATTTTACAACTGCCTATGAAGCAGCACAAAAAGATGACTGGCTGGTTGCCTATCAGAAAGGGGAACGGACATTTGTCTATCTGCCGGAGTATTATCGAGCAGAACGGTATATTGCAGACCGCATCTGTGTTTTACGGGATTTTACCGCACCAGAGGACAACGATGCCTATCGCAGTATGATTGCCAAAGAGGAGGCAGAACAGGGCATTCAGTATGCTGATATGCAGCGAAAGGCAATTTTGTCGGCATTGTCCAGAGGATTGTTGATTCTGACTGGTGGACCGGGAACGGGAAAGACAACAACATTAAATGGTATGATTTCTCTCTATGAGAAACAGGGCTATCAAGTGATGCTTGCTGCCCCGACCGGACGAGCAGCACAGCGGATTTCTGATCTGACGGGTTACGAAGCAAAGACCATTCATCGGCTGCTGGAAGTGGAGTTCGATATGGCAGGGATGACAAAATTCCGGCACAATGAGACAAATCCCTTGCCCTGTGATGTGATTGTTATTGATGAGATGTCGATGGTGGATGTATTGTTATTTGAGAGTCTGCTGCGTGCTCTGCGGCTGAGCTGTAAAGTAATTATGGTAGGGGACAGCGACCAGTTGCCTTCGGTTGGTGCTGGAAATGTATTGAAAGATTTGATTGACAGTGGACAGGTTCCGGTAGTTGCCCTGACGCATATTTTTCGTCAGGCACAACAAAGTTGTATTGTAACGAATGCCCATAAAATTATTACCGGAAACTATCCGGATTTACAGCAGAAACAGGCGGACTTTTTCTTTTTCCAACGGCTACAGACAGAAGAAGCAACGCAGCTGATTTTAGACTTGGTAAAAACTCGTCTGCCGAATGCCTATCATTATCATCCGATGGAAGATATTCAAGTGATTACACCATCCCGAAAGGGATTGTTGGGCGTGATTGAGCTAAATCGCCGTTTACAGGCAGTCTTAAATCCCCCCGCAGCTGGAAAGCAGGAATGTAAATCCATTCTCTATACCTTTCGAGAAGGGGATAAGGTGATGCAGACTCGTAATAATTATGATATGGAATGGCACAAGGATGGAGAGATGGGTGCCGGTATTTTTAATGGCGATATTGGAACCATTCTTACGTTACAGCCAAAAACTGGGGAAGCGGTTGTTTGTTTCGATGGCCGCAGTGCGGTTTATACGTTTGACCAGATGGAGCAGCTGGAGCTTGCCTATGCAATTACAGTGCATAAAAGTCAGGGCTGTGAGTTTGAAGTCGTTATCATTCCGCTGTTAGGCGGGTTTGAAAAGTTGTATTACCGGAATTTGCTTTATACAGCGGTTACCCGTTCAAAAAAGCTTTTGATTCTAATTGGATCACAGAAAAAAATTTATCAAATGGTAGATAATAATCGACGGTGTCATCGTTACACCTGCTTGAAGCATATGATGACGGAGGGGGCTTCTCATGCAGCAGATACCGAAACCGCTGCGGAACAGTTACCGCTTTCTGATTGATATCTTATTTCCGAACCGCTGTCCTTGTTGTGATACCATTATTGCATGGGATGAGCTAGTTTGTGAAACTTGCCAGATGGAAATCATGTTGGACGAGTCTACCCTATGCAGTGGCTGTGGAAAGGCACTGGCAAACTGTATGTGTAAAGAAGGTATGCTGTTTGACGGTGCAACTGCTGCCTGCCGCTATGAGGGACGGGCAAGACAAGGGGTGCTTCGTTTAAAAGAAGCGGAAAATCTCAACTTTGCATGGTATACCGGCAAGATATTGGGCGAACATATCTTGCAGAAAGAAGATTGGATGATGGCGGATGCCATTGTACCAGTGCCGATGCAGCGGTGCCAGCGAATACTGCGAGGACAAAATCCAGCAAAACGTATTGCAGATGCGATTTCCGAAGTGACAAATATACCGGTACGCACAGACCTGCTTTGGAAGAAACGAGGCGGTGTTCCTCAACATACGTTAAATGCTGTACAGCGGCGGCAAAATGTTCTGCAATTTGCAGCAACAGAAATTCGGCTGGATGGTTATATTTTGATTCTTTGTGATGATGTATTGACAACTGGCAGTACTGCAAGCCGATGTGCAGAACTATTGAAGCAGTGCGGTGCAGAAAAAGTGTTTGTTGCAGCGGCAACAACAACGGAAAAAATGTAAAAACAGAATGATAGAAAAAGAAAGAGGGAGACCATTTATGGCAACAACAGACATCGGGATTGATTTGGGTACTGCAAACACAGTCATTACTTTGGGAAAACGTGGGGTCGTATTGCGGGAACCGTCTGCGATTGCATATCATTTGCGGACAAAGGAAGTACTGGCAGTGGGCACAGCAGCGTATGAAATGATTGGCAAGACACCGGACTATATCATGGTTGTACGACCACTTTCCAATGGTGTCATTTCCGATGACCGGATGGCACAGTATATGATACGGGATTTTATTTTGCGTGTCACAGGGAAACGTCTGATTAAGCCAAGAATTATTATTTGCGTACCGTCTTTTATTACAGATGTGGAAAAACGAGCTGTTGTAGAAGCAGCAATGAGTGCCGGTTCCAGAAAAGCCTATCTGATTGATGAACCAATTGCTGCCTTAATTGGAGCAGGGGTCAATATTGGCAAGGCACGTGGAAATATGATTGTGGATATCGGCGGTGGCACGACAGATGTTGCCATTGTGTCAATGAACGGGATTGTTACTTCTCATTCCATTAAAGTTGCCGGTAATACGTTGGATCAGGCGATCATTCGCTATGTGCAGACAAAGTATAAGTTGCTGATTGGCGAACGCATGGCAGAACGGGCAAAAATTCAGCTGACAAATCTATTTGATCCTCGAGAAGATGTGACAATGTATATTAAGGGGCGGAATCTGGTAAGTGGTATGCCAGAACAGGTGGAAATCAGTGAGACAGAAATTTTTGCAGCCATTGAAGATGAAGTGTCAGATATTATTGAAGCGATTAAAACGGTTCTGGAGGAAACGCCGCCGGAGTTGGTCGGCGATATTTATGAGAACGGTGTTTTGATGGCTGGCGGTGGTGCAATGCTGGGCGGTTTGCGGAAGCTGGTAGAACATACTCTGAAAGTAAAATGTGTTGTGGCAAAGGATGCTCTGAACTGTGTGGCGAAGGGAACTGCGATTGCCTTTAAAAATGTAGACAACTTGCTGGATGGTTTTGAGAATATTGCCATTTACCAGTACCAGTCTTAACAAACCGAGAGCAAAAAGGAGAATGGCATGGCAAAATCAAAAACAGTGTTTCGCTGTCAGCAGTGTGGTTTTGAAAGTGTGAAATGGAATGGAAAATGTCCTTCCTGTGGCACATGGAACAGTCTGATAGAAGAGACGATGCAGCCTAAAGCAGCAGGTGCTGCTTCTGCCAGAAAAAAAACAGACCTGTCAGATTTTATCCAATCATTGGAGGCTGTCAGCACACAGGAGAACATTCGCTATCATACAGGAATCGGGGAATTGGATCGGGTATTGGGCGGTGGTCTGGTCAAAGGATCCATTGTTCTGCTTGGCGGAGAGCCGGGTATTGGAAAAAGTACACTGCTGCTGCAAATTTGCGAATTTTTAGGTGCTTCGCATTCTGTGCTTTATGTTTCTGGTGAGGAATCCACCAAGCAAATTAAATTGCGTGCAGAGCGGCTGCATGTGACAACGGAGAGCCTCTATCTGTTAGCAAACAATGATGCCCAGAGCATTTGTGATACCATTGCAGCTTGTGAGCCGGAGATTGTCATCATTGATTCTATTCAGACGATGCAGATTTCTGATCTTTCTTCCAGTCCGGGCAGTCTGACACAGGTGCGAGAGTGTACAAATCTCTTTATGCATACGGCAAAGCAATATGAGATTCCAATTTTTATTGTGGGACATGTCAACAAAGATGGGGCAATTGCAGGGCCAAAGGTCATGGAACATATTGTGGATACAGTGTTGTACTTTGAGGGCGATCGAAAATATTCCTATCGGATTTTGCGGGCTGTCAAAAATCGGTTTGGTTCGACCAATGAAATTGGTGTATTTGAAATGATGGAGCAAGGCTTGCAGGAAGTGTTAAATCCGTCTGCGATGTTGTTAGAGGACAGACCAATCAATGTTTCCGGAACGTGTGTCACTTGTGTAATGGAAGGCTCCAGACCCATTTTGGCAGAGGTGCAGGTTTTGGTGACAAAGAGTAGTTTGCCAAGTCCGAGGCGAATGGCAAACGGATTCGATTTTAATCGGGTTGCGATTATTCTTGCCATTTTGGAAAAACGTTGTGGTTTGTTTTATGGCACATTGGATGTCTACCTGAATGTGGTGGGTGGTTTTCGGTTAGATGAGCCGTCTGGTGATTTGGCGGTGGCACTCTGCCTTTATTCTTCCCTGCGGGACAAGGCAATTGATGAACATGTGGCAGCATTTGGAGAACTGGGACTGGGCGGAGAAGTACGCAGTATCTCTAATTTGACGCAGCGGATTCGAGAGGCGGAGCGAATGGGCTTTACTACTTGTATCATACCGAAGCAATCTATGCACGGTTTAACAGATTCTGCCTTTCAAATTCGACTGGTTGGAGTACGTACTTTGAAAGAAGCATTTGATTTTTTGGGAAAATGAAATATCATGCAATCAGCATAAGAACAGATAGTGTCTTTTTTTGAGATGCTGTCTGATTTTTTTGTCATTTTGCATGAATTCTATAGGAAATGCGATTTCCAGTGAAAAAAGGACACCGCATTTTGACAGAGAATCTGCTCTCCTTTCCTTTATAATAATGAATGATTCCGTTCGTGTTCGTAAATTTAAAAGCAGAAAGGACGTATTGCTATGCAACATGTACACGCCGTCAAACAGAGTGCTTTCCCAAAAATTTTATGGGAAGCCAGTATCGCTTTTCTTTCCGGATTAGTCTTCTCTGGTGCAGAGATTGGAAGCCTGCCGTCTCCGTTACCAATTGCCATTGCCAGTTGTCTTTCCAGCACTGGAGCTGTTGCTGTTCTGATGGGAACAATGCTGCGATATTTTATGAGCGATTTGTTTTTAGAACGGCTGCCATTACTTTGTGCATTGTTGCTGGTTACTTGTATTCGCTTATTTTTACGTAGTCATACTTCTGCTGTTTTTCTTTCTCTTTGTACGGGGGTTTGCACTTTATGCAGTGGTGTTCTGCTTTCGTTTCTCCAACAAAAGAGCGGACAGGATATTCTGCTTTATGTTATGACTGCCTGTTTAGCCGGAACAACGGCATGGTTTTTACATACGGTTCTCTCTGGTTTGCAGAATCAGCAGAAAATTCAATTAAAGTCCGCTACTGGTTGTGCGGCTGCCATTGTTTATATTCTTTGTATTTCTGCATTGACCTCTTTTGATTATCCGTTTATGAATGTTGGGCGGATTTTAGGAATTGCTATTACGTTGTTGGCAGCACGACGATTTCGCTATATGGGTGGCGTGATTTGCGGTGCATTGACTGCCTGTGGAACGATGCTCTGTGCTGGGGAGTTGGGAATGCCATTGCTTTTTCTGCCGATTACTGGATTATTGGCAGGGTATCTGGTGGATCGTGGAATTGGGCTGATGACAGTGTTGTTTTTTCTCATCAATGCACTGGCACAGTTGACAGTCAGTCTACAGGTGATTACGTTCTCTTCTCTTGGAGATTTATTTTTAGGATGCATTGCTTTTTTGCTGCTGAACAATATTTGTTTTGATCGTTGGTTGATTACTGCCAACAGCAACTATGACAGCACGATGCAGACCATTTCCACCCGTTTGCAGTTTATGTCTGAAGCGATTCATAGTGTGCGGGAGGATACTGGAGAGATTGCTGCTTTGCTGCAAAAACAAAAACCAGAGCCAGTGAAAGAGGCAGTTTGTGAGCGAGTGTGTGCCGCTTGTCGGGAACAGCATGATTGCTGGGAGCTGCAACATACGAGAACAGATGCGGCTTTTTCAGATATGGCAAGGCAGCCCGTTTCCACTTTGCCGGAAGTACCAGAGAGTCTTTCTAATTGTCCGAATGCAGAGCGTTTGCAGCAGCAGTTTTATCGGGAAAAACGACGAGCACAGTTGGAAACGATGCAGACATCTCGAATGGAAGCGAGCCGTCATATTTTATTTGAGCAGTTACAGGCAACAGAAGACCTAATTGCTTCTGTTGGGGATCGTATGACAGTGCGTTACAGTACAGAGTTAACCGACCGAATCTGCTGTTTCTTGGAACGATATGGCTATGACTTCGATTACGTGATTGCTTACTATACGGCAAAAGAACGGCTTGTGGTGGAGCTGTACTGCAAGAATCGCTCTTTAGACAGTTGTATGCCTGCCATCTGTCATATGCTTTCCGAGTCGCTGGGGATTTCTTTACAAGAATTGGAACCAGTTCGTACCCGTTCAACGATGCGGTATCGCATGTGCCAGACAATGCGATATCAGTTGGAACAGTATACCGTTTCTGTTCCGGCAACGGAGGATGCAGAGATGTCAGGAGATACTGCCATCCGTTTTCAGGATGGAACGGGCTGCACCTATATTGTGCTCTCCGATGGGATGGGAACAGGAGCAAATGCTGCTGTTGAATCTAAAATGACAGCAGAAATGTTCCGCAAACTGATTTGCAGCGGAATTTCTCATACCGCAGCGGTTCGTCTCATGAATGGGCTCATGGTGACAAAATCTGCCGGAGAGGCCTTTGCCACACTAGACGCCGCCTGTGTGGATTTGGATGAGGGTACGATGACCCTGCTGAAATCTGGTGCAGCTTCTACCCTGATTCGACAGGGCAATACTATTTTGCGGATTTGTGCACCGACGTTTCCCATTGGCTCTACCGCTGTTTGTGACCTCTATGAGAAACAGATTTCATTATCAGAAAATGATATATTTGTTATGGTTTCAGACGGCATTCATGAGACAGAATACCAGTTTATTAAAGAGTTGCTGTTGTCTACTGATGATATTCATCGGTTAGCAGAGGAGATTTGTGCGAAAGCAGACATCTTTTCGGGTGGAAAGCACCGGGATGATATTACAGTAACAGTCGTAAAACTGTGCAAAAATACAAATTGATTTTACTGCTTTTTTTCATACATATAACCGGAATTCTGTGACAACTTTAAAACCATTTTTGTACATTGTGCACAAAAATAATGGTTGGAAATTATCGTGGTCTATAAAAATGTAAGCGAAGATCAAAAAAGGCTTGAATCTTGTTGAAAAATATGCTAAAATATGAATACCGGAAAAAAAGGAGGGCACATCATGCTGTCAACAAATAAAGCAAATGAAAATGACTTTCCACTGTACTTATTCCATCAAGGGAAAAATGCAGAAGCTGGAAAATTTTTCGGCGCACATGCATTTAAACGTGGTAGGGGAAGCTATCATCGGTTTCGTGTGTGGGCACCAACTGCAAAAAGTGTCTCTGTGATCGGTGCATTCAATGAATGGGACAGAACACAAAATCCAATGGAAAAGATTTCAGATACTGTATGGGAAGTTGTCATTCCAAAATTGAAGCAGTTTGATCTCTATAAATATAGTATTGAGACGAAAGATGGACGCATCCTCGAAAAAGCAGATCCTTATGCTGTACACTTTGAAGTACGACCCGGTACGGCTTCTAAACTATTTGAAAGCAGTTACCAGTGGGAAGACGATGCATGGATGCAAAATAGAAAAAAGCGGATTCCCTATAAAGAACCAATGAATATTTATGAGGTACATCTTGGTTCTTGGAAGCAACATGAGAATGAAAAATTCCCAAGTTATATTGGATTTGCACAGGAAATCATTCCTTATCTAAAAAAGATGTCATATACTCATGTAGAATTTATGCCGTTGACAGAATATCCATTTGATGGTTCGTGGGGATATCAGGTAACTGGTTACTTTGCACCGACTTCCCGTTATGGTACACCAGATGATTTCTGCAAAATGGTGGATTTGTTTCATCAAGCTGGTATTGGTATCATTTTGGATTGGGTGCCAGCACATTTTCCAAAAGATGCTGCCGGTTTGTGTGAGTTTGATGGTTCTTACTGCTATGAATATACGGATCCTTTGAAAATGGAGCACAAAGCGTGGGGAACACGTGTATTTGACTATGGAAAGGGAGAAGTTTGCTCTTTTCTGATTTCCAGTGCTTGCAGTTGGCTGGAAGATTATCATGTAGATGGTTTGCGTGTGGATGCAGTGGCCTCTATGCTTTATTTGGACTATGATCGGCAGGAGTGGAGACCCAATGTATATGGCGGTCATGAAAATCTGGAAGCCGTAGACTTCCTGCGTCACTTGAATGAAATGGTATTTAGTAGGAATCCAGATGTTCTGATGATTGCAGAAGAATCCACGGCATGGCCGCTGGTAACTAAGCCGACGGATATTGGCGGTCTGGGATTCAACTTTAAGTGGAATATGGGTTGGATGAATGATATGCTGAGTTATGTCTCCCTTGATCCGATTTACCGTTCCTATAATCATGATAAACTGACATTCTCCTTTTTCTATTGTTTCTCGGAAAATTATATTTTGCCGATTTCACATGATGAAATTGTCTATGGAAAATGTTCGATGCTGAAAAAAATGTCGGGGAATCCAGAGAATCAATATGCAACCTATCGGGCTTTTCTTGCCTATATGATGGCACATCCAGGCAAAAAGCTTTTGTTTATGGGGCAGGAATTTGCACAAATCAATGAGTGGAATTATCAAACACAGCTGGATTGGAACTTGCTGGATGATCCACAACACCAGAAAATGCTGCTGTTCTGCGAGGCTCTCAATCGGTTTTATCTGGAACATGCACCGTTCTGGCAGAATGATGACTCCTGGAAGGGGTTTAGCTGGATTTCTAACGATGACTATCAACAAAGTGTGATTGCATTCCGGCGAATTGACGACGACGAAAATGAAATTATGATTGTCTGTAACTTCTGTCCGGTTTTGCGGAATGACTATTGTATCGGTGTACCGTATGCTGGAAAGTATGAGTTGTTGTTTAATACGGATGATGCCGTATTCGGCGGCAGCGGCGTTTCTGAGAAGTCCTTCCGTACGATTGAAGAACCAATGCATGGCTTGGAACAGCATATCTCTATGACGCTGGCACCGCTTTCCGTTGTGTATTTGAAGCATGTACCAGTGAAAAAGCGGGCTGCGAAAAAGGGAACCGCAGCAAAGGTTCATGCAAAACGTGTGACAAAACAACCTGAAAAAAAATCAGAAAAGGCATAAATCGTTTTTGCTTGTTTTCTCTGCTGCAATGCGGCAGGATTTATCATACAATGCATTTTTGTTAGGAGGAATACAAATGAAAATCAAGAAAAAATGTGTCGCCATGCTTTTGGCAGGCGGACAGGGCAGCCGTCTGTATGCACTGACACAGAAAGTGGCAAAGCCGGCAATCCCTTATGGCGGGAAATATCGTATCATTGATTTTCCACTTTCCAACTGCACCAACTCCGGTGTGGATACAGTCGGTGTATTGACACAATATCAGCCGTTGGTATTGAATGAGTATATCGGCAATGGGCAGCCTTGGGATTTGGATAAGATGCATGGTGGTGTGCATGTTTTGCCGCCTTATCAGACCGCAGCTGGTGCTTCTTGGTATGAGGGAACTGCCAATGCCATTTATCAGAATATGGCTTTCATCGAACGGTATGATCCAGAGTATGTAATTGTACTCGGCGGTGACCATATTTATAAAATGGATTATTCCAAAATGCTTGAATTTCATGTGGAAAATGATGCAGCAAGTACCATTGCTGTCATTGATGTGCCAAAGGAAGAGGCCTCCCGTTTTGGCATTATGACCTGTGATGAAAACAGGCGTGTAGTAGAATTTACGGAAAAGCCAAAAGAACCAAAATCGACATTGGCATCTATGGGAATTTACATCTTTACTTGGAGCAAGTTGAAGGCCTATCTGATTGAAAATGAAAATGCCAATACCGGTTCCAAGGACTTCGGAAAAGATATTATTCCATCCATGTTGAAGAATGAAGAACGCCTGTTCGCTTATGAATTTGAAGGATACTGGAAAGATGTTGGAACACTGGATAGTTTGTGGGAAGCCAATATGGATTTGCTCAGTCCAAGTGTGCCATTGGATTTGTATGATCCGAAGTGGAAAATTTATTCCAGACATAATAACATGCCACCACAATATATTGGATCCAATGCTCACATTGAGAATTCTATGATTACAGAAGGCAGTAATGTAGATGGTACAGTTGACTTTTCTGTGATCTCTGCTGGGGTGACGATCGAAGCAGGTGCATCTGTCAAGTACAGTATCATTATGCCGGGGACAGTCATTAAGAAGGGTGCTGTCGTAGAATATGCCATTATCGGTGAAAATTGTGTCATTGAGAGTGGTGCAAAAATTGGTAAGAGTCCAGAATCGGTTGCCAATCGGGATGATTGGGGGATTGCCGTACTGGGGCATGATATTACGGTTTCTGAAAATAAAGAAGTCGATCCAAAACAGATTATTTCAGCAAATATATAAAGGGCGGTGGCAGAAATGGGTATGAACAATAAAGTATTAGGATTGATTTTTGCCAGCATCAATGACACCAATGTTATTGATTTGACAAAGCTGCGGACAATGGGTTCGATTCCGTTCGGTGGAAGATATCGTTTGATTGACTTTCCGCTTTCTAACATGGTGAATTCCGGCATTTCTGAAGTCGGTGTAATTACAAAGTCAAATTACGGTTCCCTGCTGGATCACCTTGGCTCCGGCAGAGAATGGGACTTGACCGGTAAGACTGGCGGTCTGCATCTGTTGCCTCCGTTCAGTCATGTTGGCGGCGGTATTTATCAGGGAAGACTGGAAGCACTCAATAATGTTCGGGAATTTGTAGAACATTCTAAGTCTGAATATGTTGTGCTTTCTGACTGTGATATTGTTACAAATATTGATTTCAATGCTGCATTACAGCAACATATTGAAACGGAAGCAGATATTACTATTATCTATGCAAAGGGCATGTATAATCAGGAGAAAAATCCGACTACGAATGTACTGAGTGTAGATCAGAACAATAATGTAACAGAAGTATTGATTACACCGGCAATTACTGGTGAGTGTAATATTTCTTTAGAGATGTTCATTATGCGGACAGATTTTCTGAAGAAGATTGTACAGGAAGCAGCAAGCAAGAGTCAGCATAGTTTGGTACGTGATGTTTTACAGGGTAGAAAAGACGAATTTATCATCAAGGGTTATGAACATAAGGGCGTATTTACCAGGATTGACAGTTTGGCTGCTTATTATCAGGCAAATATGTCTCTACTGGAAACAGAGAACAGAACAGGTTTGTTCCGGGAAGCTGCACCGATTTACACGAAGGTTGGCGACAATGCTCCAGTAAAATACGGACTGGAATCCACTGTAAAGAATTCACTGGTTGCAGACGGATGTGTCATTGAGGGAAGTGTGGAGAATTGCGTTTTGTTCCGTGGTGTTCATATTGGAAAGGATGCCGTTGTGAAAAATTGCGTTTTGATGCAGGGTGCACATGTTGGCGAAAAGTGTAATATTGAAGCAATTGTTGCAGATAAAAATATTGAGATTTCTAATGAGCGTGTTCTGACTGGTTCAGCAGATTTTCCGCTTTATCTGGGAAAGAATGCAAAAATCTAATGGAAATTGGATAGAATAAAATCATCGGAAGCACTGTCTTGCAGGTTGCAGCAGTGCTTCTATTCTGTATGATTGCAGTTACAGCAGAAAACACGGAAAGGATGAGATACATTGAAAATTTTATATGCAGCAAGCGAAGCATTGCCGTTTGCAGCTTCTGGTGGATTGGCCGATGTTGTTGGTGCACTGCCAAAGGCAATGGTACAGCAGAAATATGATTGCAGAATTGTGCTGCCGCTCTATCGAAGTGTTAAACCCGCTGTGCGGAACCAGATGACGTTTTTGAAAGATTTTACGGTAGAAATCGGTTGGAGAAAGCAGTACTGTGGTATTTATACCATTCAGCGAAATGGCGTGATTTATTATTTGCTGGATAATCCCTATTATTTTATGCGGGACGGTATGTATGGTTTTCACGATGATGGGGAGCGGTTTATTTTCTTTTCCAGAGCAGTTCTGGAGCTTCTATCGGAAGTGGAATTCTTTCCGGATTTGATTCATTGTAATGACTGGCAAACAGCAATGATTCCTGTTTACTACGATATTTTCTATAAATATCGGCAAGGCTATGAAAAAATAAAAACGATCTACACAATTCATAATATTCAGTATCAGGGCGTTTATGGAAAGGAAGTCATTACAGAGTTAATGGGCATTCCTACCTATTATACAAATCTGCTGGAATATGACGGTTGTGTGAATCTGATGAAGGGTGCTATTGAAACAGCAGACTGTGTAACCACCGTCAGTCCAACATATGCAAAAGAAATTCTGGATCCATGGTTTTCTTACGGCATGGATCGGGAATTGGTACGCCGTCAAGACGGTGTGCGTGGCATTTTGAATGGGATAGACATAGATTTGTATAATCCAGAGACCGATCCAGATATCAAGGAGCATTACAACATAAGCCGTAGAACAGGAAAGAAAGCATGTAAAGCGGACTTGTTGGAAGAAATGAAGTGGGAAGACAATGGAATGCCTGTGATTGGTATTGTTACACGATTTGTTGCACATAAAGGCATCCATTTGATACAGTATGCATTTCAGGAGATGCTGGAGTTGGGCTGTCGGTTTATCGTATTGGGCAGCGGTGAAAAAATTTTTGAGGACTTTTTCCGGGAAATGCAATGTCAGCATCCAGAGCAGGTTGCAGTGCATATTGGTTTTCTGCCACAGATGGCAAAGCGGATTTATGCCGGTGCAGATATTTTCCTGATGCCATCGCAGAATGAGCCATGCGGATTGGCACAGATGGTTGCCATGCGGTATGGTACGATTCCAGTGGTTAGAGAAACTGGCGGTTTAAAGGATACTGTGACGGATGCCGGAAGCATCGGCGGAAATGGCTTTACGTTTAAGACCTATGATGCAATGGATATGCTGGATGCAGTAAGGCGTGCATGTGCACTATATCAGGATAAGAGAAAGTGGAGTGCATTGGTAAAACGTGCAATGCTCTGTGACTTTAGCTGGAATACATCTGCAAAACAGTATCTGGAATTGTATGAGGAATTTATGGAGAAAGCATAATTTTTGAAATAAAAACAAGACCTGTTTGACTTTTGCTGTTGGGTTGCCATCAGTGACAGAACAAGAAACAGGTCTTTTTCTTGTTAAGAGGAACAAAGCCACCGCTGTCCGCCCTCTAAAGTAACAAAACGATACAGAATACCGGAAATGCAGAGGGACAAGGATGCAAACTTGTACAGCGTACAACGGCGGAAGACAGGCACAGGCAGATAGCGAATTTGTCAGTGGATGTGAGACCGGTATCCATAAGAGAAAATACAAAAATGGATTTCTGTGTAAAAGGCAGAGGATACCTTGACAAAATGATTTTAAAAAGGGTATAATAGAAAAAATTCTTTGATGGAATGGCATTGGCAAATAGGAGAGACGGTATGTATAAAATTTTTATCGTAGAAGATGATTCTATCATGGCAAAGGTTATGAAACAGCAGATAGAATCCTGGGGGCATTCTGTCCATCTGGCAGAGCAGTTTTCTGATATTCTTCCGGAATTTACAGCATATGATCCGCATATGGTGCTGCTGGACATTATGCTGCCGTTTTTCAACGGGTATCATTGGTGCAGTGAAATCCGCAGGATTTCTAATGTGCCTGTCATTTTTATTTCTTCTGCCTCAGATAATATGAACATTGTGATGGCGATGAATATGGGTGGCGATGATTTTATTGCAAAGCCAGTGGATTTGAATGTGATGATGGCAAAAATACAGGCAATGCTTCGCCGAACTTATGATATGGGTGGAAAAATTCCGGTACTGGAACATCATGGAGCGGTATTGAATCTGAATGATGCGACTTTGCTCTATCAGGACAAGCAGCTGGATTTGACAAAAAACGAATTTCGGATTTTGCAGACGTTGTTGGAACAGAAGGGGAAGATTGTCAGTCGAGACACCCTGATGACAAGGCTTTGGCAGATGGACTGCTACGTAGAGGAAAACACCTTGACGGTGAATGTCACACGGCTGCGGAAAAAGTTGGACAGTATTGGCTTAACTGGTTTTATCCGTACAAAAGTGGGCAGTGGTTATCTCATTGAATGATGGAGGGATAGAAAATGCAGCTGAAAAAAGGAATTCGCATTTTATGGCATTTTCTACGGGAGCAGCGGTTTTATATGCTTCTGTTTCTTTTATTCATTGTATTGTTTACAGTGGTATTCTCCCTGTATGATTTGGCATTAGAAGCCATTTGGTATGGTGCACTGCTTTGTTTCGTGAGTACCATGTTTCTTCAAATAATTCGTTTTATTCAGTATTATTGGAAGCATTGTCATCGACAGGCATTGTTGCCTCATATTACATTTTCTTATGATGCACTGCCAGCACCGTCGACTCTGATAGAACAGGACATGCAGGAAATGGTATACACGTTGGGAAAGACCTATCATGATGTGATGACAGCATGGCAAGCACAGCAAAAAGAAAGTCTGGATTACTATAGTGCATGGGTACATCAAATCAAAACACCGATTTCGGGCATGAAGATGATGCTGCAAAGTGAAGATACAGAAGAGAATCGAATTCTTTTGGCAGAGTTGTTTCAAATTGAACAATATACAGAAATGGCATTGACCTACCTGCGGCTGGATAGCCATAGTACGGATTTTGTATTTCAGGAATATGATTTAAATACTATTATTCGACAAGCAATTCAAAAGTATGCTGCTCAGTTTGTAATGCATAAAGTCAAGCTGGTTTATGAACCGGTTTCCATAACGGTCTTGACTGATGAAAAGTGGCTGCTGTTTATCATTGAACAGCTCTTGTCCAATGCCATCAAATATACCAAACAGGGGTGTGTGACCATTACGGTAACACCGGAAAAAGTGCTGCGAATTGCCGATACCGGAATCGGTATTGCTTCAGAGGATTTGCCTCGCATCTTTGAAAAAGGCTTTACCGGGTATAATGGAAGAGCAGATAAAAAATCCACTGGATTGGGATTATATCTCTGTCAGCAGGCAGCAGAGAAGATTTCTGTTTCGCTTTCTGTTGTTTCGGAAGTAGGGAAAGGGTCTGTCTTTTCTGTTCATCTGTATATTCCGCCGTTGATAGTGGAATAATGCAGCACCTTACAAAAATGTCACATAAAACAGCCGAAATGTCACAGGATGCAATGGCGACATTTCGGCTGTTGTGGTATCATAGAACCATACTGAACAAAAGGAGGCTGTTTCAAATGGCAATGTTAGAAGTACAGTGTTTGAAAAAAATCTATACGACAAGGTTTGGCGGCAATCAGGTGCAGGCGTTGTCGGAGGTTTCGTTTTCTGTGGAAACAGGGGAGTATGTGGCAATCATGGGGGAATCTGGTTCCGGGAAAACCACTTTGCTGAATATTTTAGCGGCACTGGATAAGCCCACCAATGGAAAAGTGTTTCTGGATGGAAAAGACCTGACGGCAGTCAAAGAACGGGAAATTGCAGCTTTTCGGCGGGATAACTTGGGGTTTGTCTTTCAGGATTTCAACCTATTGGATACATTTTCCCTTAAAGATAATATCTTTTTACCGCTGGTGCTGGCAGGAAAGTCGGCAAAGGAAATGGAGCAGCGGTTGCAGCCGATTGCAGAACAGTTGGGGATCACGAAGTTGTTAGACAAATATCCCTATGAAGTTTCTGGCGGTCAAAAACAACGTGCTGCGGTTGCAAGAGCCTTAATTTCCAAACCAAAGCTGATTTTGGCAGATGAACCAACCGGTGCATTGGATTCCAAGTCTACAGACAGTTTGTTGGATGTTTTTTCTGCCATTCATGCAACTGGACAGACAATTCTAATGGTAACACATTCTACAAAGGCAGCAAGCCGTGCTGGAAGAGTGTTGTTTATTAAGGATGGTATGCTGTTCCATCAGATTTACCGTGGCAACTGTACCAATGAGCAGTTATATCAAAAGATATCAGATACACTGACACTGTTGGCAACAGGAGGCGAGCAGGCATGAAACGGAATCTCTATCCCAAATTAGCATGGCATGGCATCATTAAAAATCAAAAAAACTATTTGCCATTTTTGCTCACCAGTATTGGCATTACAATGATGTATTATATCATTTCCTACCTGACTTATAGTAAATCGGTCTATGAAATGCGTGGCGGACAGGAAATGCAGATGATTTTGTCATGGGGAACGGCTGTTGTTGCCATCTTTGCAGCAATTTTTCTGTTCTATATGAACTCTTTTCTCATGCGAAGGAGAAAGACCGAATTTGGTCTGTACAATATTCTTGGTATGGGAAAATGGAATATTGCTCGTATCTTGTTCTGGCAGAATTTCATGCTATTTGTTGCTTCTCTGTTAGGTGGTCTTGGATTAGGCGTAGTGCTCTCAAAGTTTTCGGAACTATGTGCAGCGAAGATATTGAGTAACAATAGTCCGCTTGGTTTTACGATTGAACCAAATGCCGTTCGGAATACAGTTTTGCTGACAGCGGTTTCCTATGGATTGATCCTGCTATATTCACTGGGACAGATTCATGTCTCCAAACCGATTGCCCTGCTCCGTGGTGAAAAAACTGGTGAAAAACCGCCGAAAGCCCGTTGGCTGCTGGCATTGATTGGCTTGGTGATGTTGGGGATTGCCTATTACTTATCCATTACCATTGAAGAGCCAATTGCAGCATTTTCCACTTTTTTCGTTGCTGTCCTGCTGGTGATTCTGGCAACGTATCTGTTGTTTATCTGTGGTTCGGTTGCCCTGTGTAAAATGCTGCAAAAAAATAAGCATTATTACTATCAGCTGCGACATTTTGTGTCCGTTTCCTCTATGAGTTATCGTATGAAGCGAAATGGTGCGAGCCTTGCCTCCATTTGCATTTTATCTACAATGGTGCTGGTCATGATTTCTTCTTCCCTTTGTTTATATGTCGGCTCAGAAGATAGCCTGCACAATCGTTATCCACGGGATATTGAAATCACCGCAGAGGCTTCTTCTGATATAGATGCCATGCAGCAAATTATTTCTGATGTCTTACAGGAGAAGCAGTTGACTGCGGAAAACGAATTTGAAGTCACAGTGCTCAGTGTATCTGGACTGTTGGAAGGTGACCATGTTCTCATGGATTTGAATGAGAACGACGGTTCCTATATTGATTACAATAAGATATTGATGATGGGAATTCTTACACTGGATGAGTATAACCGTTTGGCTGGAGTATCTGAAACATTGGAAGAGGGAGAAATTTTAGTACACATGTTCCGAAAGCCATATGATTATGACACCATTCAGCTTGGAGAGATGACACCATTGCATATCAAAAAACAAGTGGATGAATTTCTTCAAGATGGTGATGCTGTTGCATCGGTAGCTGCAACCATGTACATTGTGGTAAAAGATGATGCTGCTTTGCAAGCAATTTACAACATGCAGAAAGAGACGTATGGAACTAATGCCTCTATATTACAATATCAGTATGCTTTTGATGTACAGGCAGATGCGGATACGGAAATCGCAGTAAAAAAAGAAATCGAAAATCGTTTTTCTACAGCTATTGACAATGGTGCAAATTTGCAAAGCTATTCGTGCCGCAGCTTAGAAGAACAACGTTACAGTTTCTATTCATTGTATGGTGGCTTGCTCTTTCTTGGAATTCTGTTGAGTATTGTTTTCTTATTTGGGACTGTTTTGATTATGTATTATAAGCAGATTTCAGAGGGCTATGAAGATGCAGCCCGATTTGAGATTATGCAGAAAGTGGGTATGACAAAACCAGAAATCAAAAAGAGTATCAATTCACAGATTCTGACGGTCTTTGCAGCCCCATTGTTGGCAGCTGGTGTGCATACTGCATTTGCCTTTCCGTTGGTACGGCGGCTGTTGATTCTATTCGGTTTGACCAATACACCGCTGTTGATTGGGATTACTGTTGTGAGCTTTTTAATTTTTGCAGTATTGTATGTACTGATGTATAAATTCACATCGCATAGTTATTATCAGCTGGTGAAGTAAAGGATGAAAGAGAAACTTGTTATGGTAACGGGTATGGCATTGTTGGCAGTTTTAGCAATTCCCATCGGCATTTTGATTTTGCTGGCAACGATTATTTGGAATGGCATGGATTGGATCCTTCGCTTTTGGGAACGGCGAAAATGGAGGTCACACAGATGAATCGAAAACAAATAGGAATGATGTTGGTTGGTGTGAGTCTGCTTTGTTTTTGTAGTGTTGGCTGTGGCAATGCAAAGGATGGTATTCTTTCTATCTATGAGAAAACCATTTCCAGTTTAGGTGATTTTCAGCGGACAGACAGTTTTCTGCTGCGTGGCACACGGGAAGATGGTGAAGATGCCTATACCGGTACTTATAGGGCAACCTGTAGGAAAACAAGGGCAAAAGATGTGGTATTTGGTGGCTGTTCGACTGCTTCCAGAGAGCTGTATATTACTGGAACAATTGGTGCACAAGAAGGCGTTATTGAGATTTATGCATTAAACGGTACGGATGGAAAACAATATTTTACCCCGAATATGGACGGTACTTTTTCCGGAACAATTCGCAGCAATGGCGGCGACTGTTATCTTGTAGTAGATTATGCTGACTTTACGGGTACCGTGACGTTGCAAAGTAGTTATACAGAACAATAAAAGTACAACTGAGAGGAGCAGTTACCAATGAAACAGGGAAAGCGGTTTATTTGGAAGGGCGTTCGTTATTTTTTTACATTGTTGTTTCTGCTCCTTTTGGTTTGCGGTATCTGGTATGGTGTAAAAGGTTATAAAATGTATCAGAACGCAGTAACAGAGACACCCATTATAGAACAGACAGCAGCGATTAAGCAACAGGAACATTATGTTAGTTATGAGGAATTGCCGCAGATTTATATTGATGCTGTGATTTCTGTAGAAGACCATCGGTTTTTTTCCCATTCCGGTGTAGATGGGATTGCCATTGCAAGAGCATTATGGAATGATTTGCGAACCTTTTCGTTTGCAGAGGGCGGCAGTACCATTACACAGCAGCTTGCTAAGAACCAATATTTTACGCAGGAAAAGGAACTGGAGAGAAAGGTTGCAGAAATCTTGACTGCAAAGGAATGGGAGAAAACGTGTGAGAAAGAAGAGATTTTTGCTCTATATGTAAATACCATTTATTTTGGCAGCGGATATTATGGGATTTACGAAGCTGCACAGGGTTATTTTCATACAACACCGGAAGCACTTACAGATTATGAGGCAGTTATGCTTGCTGGCTTGCCGAATGCCCCCACCGCATATGCATTGGATGCACATGCGAATTTGGCGAAGCAGCGAATGCAGCAGGTGTTGGAGTGTATGGTTTCTAACGAGAAATTGACACAGCAGGAGGCAGATGAAATTTTGGCTGTAGGGACGGTATAAGAGTTTTTGTATAATATGTATTTATCTATTATATTCAATAACATAGCATTTTCCAGTGTGTAACAGCCAATATCTCCACAGAAGACACTTTTGTTCACATTTTTCACTTGACTTTTCCGTATCAATTTGCTAAACTATAATGTATTAGATTAAACTAATACATTATAGTTTTTCTTTGATTTGTTAAATATGATTTTGTAAAAAGGAAAGGAGGGGATTTTGTGTTGCGAAAGTGGACTTTTGTTGTTTGTCTTTGTGTCAGTATGCTATGCTGCGGATGTTTTGAGCAAAGAGGAAAGGGATCTGATTCTATAGATAGTGATGCAAGTGCATCTACAAGTGCGTATATTACAGATCTTACTGCAAAATCGACAAGGGATATTTTTGCAATGGATACCTATATCAGTTTGACAGCTTACGGTGAAAATGCAGAAATTGGGTTGGCAGCAGCAGAAACCCGTATTCAGGATTTGGATGAACGCCTTTCCACTGGAAAGGCATCCAGTGAAATTGCACAGCTCAATACAAATGGTTCTGGTACACTTTCCGAAGATACCTGTGCAATTTTACAGGAGGCTTTGATTTTGCAGGAAGAGACAGACGGTGCCTTTAATCCGTTGATGTATCCGATTATGCAAGCATGGGGATTTCCAACGCATGCATATCGGATTCCAGAGGAAGCAGAGATTCAAAAACTTCTCCTGCTGACTAATCCGGCAGATATACAATTTTCAGAAAAAAACAGAACAGTTTCTTTCCTTGTCTCAGGGATGAAGTTGGATTTGGGCGGTATTGCAAAAGGTTATACTTCCGATGCTGTCATGGACTGCTTTCGTTCCAACGGTGTGACTAGTGGTATGGTGAGTTTAGGCGGCAACGTGCAGACAATTGGTGCAAAACCAGATGGCAGCCTTTGGAGAGTTGCCATTCAGAATCCAGAGAAGGAAAAGGATTTCTTGGGCGTTTTGGAGACAAAGGACTGTGCCATCATTACCTCTGGCGGATATGAGCGGCATTTTGAGGAGGAGGGTGTACGATACCATCATATTATGGATCCGGCAACTGGCAGACCGGCAGAAAGTGATCTTACCTCTGTGACGATTGTCAGCCCAGATGGTATGTTGGCAGATGGACTTTCTACCGCTTTGTTTGTAATGGGATTGGAAAAAGCAACTGCCTATTGGCAGGCACATGCAGAACAATTTGATGCAATATTTTATACAACCGATGAAACGCTATATGTGACAGAAAATCTTCAAGATGTTTTTTCTACCAATTATCCATGTGAAATGATACAGAGGATAGGACAGCAGACTTGACTTTTTGTTTCTATCGTGCTATACTGCATAAAGATTCAGACGGAGGCATTCGTATCGTTGCAAATGGTTAGCAACTGCAAATAGAATGTAACGAGTTTAATTTGCAGGATGGAAGGGAAGCACATGAAACAGAGGGCAATGATCATTGGTATTTTTCTTTGTTTGATGTTAGTGGGGATCGGTGGCAGTTACTTTGTCATGCATCGGCAGGTAACGCATCGTACTGTTATCATTACACAGGATGGGAATACCTTATATCGTATTGCAATGGATGATATAAAAGAACCATATACTATTGATGTTACAGGAAAAGATGGTGCGTGGAATCGGATTTTAATTTCCAAGGAATCCGTACAGATGGAATCTGCCAGCTGTCCAGACAGACTTTGTGTACATCAGGGTGCGATTTCAGATGGCATTTTACCAATTGTTTGTTTACCAAATCGAGTGCAAATTCAAATTATAGAGGGCGATGTGGAAGGAACGGAGGAATTGGATGCAAAAGTCGGTTAAGCATCTGGTAACATTGGCGATGTTCACAACAATGTCACTGGTTATTTTCGTATTAGAAGCACAAATTCCAATACCAATACCAATTCCGGGCATAAAGCTTGGACTATCAAATATTATTACGTTATTTGTATTGCAAAAGTATCGAATGAGAGATGCACTGGTAGTTTTGATGATGCGAATCTTTTTGGGTTCGCTGTTTGCTGGAACATTGGTTAGTTGTTTTTATTCTTTAAGTGGTGGCTTGCTTTGCCTTGCAGGAATGGCACTGTTTTGTCATTTTCTGCATCGGAAACACCTTTGGTTTATCAGTGTTTGTGGTGCAATTCTACATAACATTGGGCAGATTCTTGCTGCTATGTTGGTCATGCAGACAACACAGGTGATATGGTATTTACCGTTTTTGCTGTTGAGTGGATGTGTGACCGGCTTATTTACTGGACTTGCTGCAACATTTTTTGTACAGCATTGGAAACAAACAGCAGAAAAGAAGCAGCAGATTTCTCAGAAAGAAGAGTCTGTTCTGTTTCATCGTTGATAACTATGGCATTGTTGATAAATATACAGAAGAAAATAGTTATTGCGATTTCAAAAATGGAAAAAGCCGTTCTTGGTTCAAAAGGAAAAGAACCAAGAACGGCATGAATTTTTATTTTTAAATAATATTACAATATAAATCACAGTGCTTTTTATTTTCATTCTGTTGCTTGTACGAATTGGCTTTGATATAATTTTGCATAGAATCCGTTCTTTTTCAGTAGGCTTTCATGGTTGCCCTGTTCAATGATATGCCCATCCCGCATAACCAGAATGACATCTGCCTCTTGAATGGTGGAGAGACGGTGTGCGACAATAAAACTGGTGCGACCCTGCATCATTGTGGCAAAGGCGGATTGAATTTTTACTTCTGTTCGGGTATCAATGGAAGAAGTGGCTTCATCTAAAATCAGCATAGGCGGCAGACACAGCATCACTCTTGCAATACAGAGCAGCTGTTTTTGTCCCTGTGAGAGGTTGCCATCGTCTTGTATAACAGTATCATACCCCTGTGGCAGCTGTTGAATAAAAGTATGTGCATGAGCTGCTTTGGCTGCCAGAATCATTTCTTCTTCTGTTGCCTCTGGTTTACCCATGCAGAGATTTTCTCGGATGGTGCCGTTTTTCAGCCATGTCTCCTGTAGAACCATTCCAAAATTTTTTCTCAGACTGTGCCGTGTCATATGCTGAATATTCACGCCATCAATTAGAATTGCACCGTCATTGACGTCATAGAAACGCATCAGCAAGTTAATCAATGTTGTTTTTCCGCAGCCGGTTGGGCCAACAATGGCGATTCTCTGACCGGATTTTGCCTGTAGCTGTAAGTTTTCAATGAGTGGCTTTTCTGGTACATAGGAGAAATCGACAGTTTGCAGTGTTACATTCCCTTTGACCTGCTCTATTGTAATAGCATTTGGTGCATCTGGGATCTCTTCCGGTTCATCCAGCAATTGAAACAATCGGTTTGCACAGGCAATGGCATTTTGTAATTCTGTCAGCACACCAGTAATTTCGTTAAATGGTTTGGTATATTGGTTTGTATAGTTCAGGAAGCAGGAAAGTCCGCCGATGGTAATGCTGCCGTTTAGTACAGAAAATGCTCCAATCAGTCCAACCGCTGCATAGACAACCGCATAAATAAATCTTGTACCGGGGTTGATGAGGGAAGAGAAGAAAGAAGCCCGCAGAGAGGCTTTTTGCAGCTTCTCGTTGTTTTCTTGGAATTGTTTCAAGGTCTCTTCTTCGTGGTGAAATGCTTGAATTACTTTCTGATTGCCGATTGCTTCGTTCACCATAGCAGTTTGTTCTGCACGAGCTTCCGACTGCTGTCGAAACATTTTATAAATTCGACCAGATAAACTCTTTGCGAACAGGATGGAAAGCGGTGTCATCACAATGACCACCAGACTGATTTTCCAGTTGAGCAGCAGCATGAAGAGCAGTGTGCCAATTAACGTAAACACGCCAGTGAACAGCTGCGTAAAGCCCATGAGCAAGCCGTCTGCGAATTGGTCTACGTCTGTGATAACACGGCTGACAGTTTCTCCTGTTGGATGTTGGTCAAGATAGGAGAGTGGCAGCCGTTGGATTTTCTGAAAGGCAGCGGTTCGAAAATCTCTTACGACCTGATAGGTGATTTTGTTATGCATGGTCTGCATCATCCATTGTAAAAGGGCTGTCAGCAGTGCCAGAATGCCAATTTTCCAGAGCAGACGGACAATAATTGAAAAGGAAATGCCGCCTTTCTCTGCCATTGCATCAATGGCATCTCCGATCAGAATGGGAATATATAATGTGAAGGCAACTGTAAATGCAGCCAATATCATAGAGGCGATCATCCAGCCACGATAGGGGCGAATCATCTGCCAGATTCGGTTCCAGTTCTGCGGTTCTTTTTTGTGCGATTCAGGCATTTGTCTACACCTCCTTTGGAAATTGCGAATAATAGATTTCTTGGTATACTGCACATTCTTGCAGCAGTGCTTGATGGGTTCCATTTCCAACGAGTTTTCCGCCATCCAGTACCAAAATTCGGTCTGCATTTAAAAGGGAAGCCGTCCGTTGTGATACAAGGAACGTTGTGGGACGGTTCGGCATATTTTGCAGGGCGTTCCGCAGGGCAGCATCTGTTGCATAGTCCAGTGCAGAAGCACTATCATCTAAAATCAAAATCCGTGGCTGCCGTACCAATGCTCTTGCGATTGTTAGCCGTTGCCGCTGCCCACCAGAGAGGTTGCCAGCATTTTCTGTAATGCGTTCCTCCAGTTTATTGGCTTTCTGTTCGACAATTTCCTTTGCCTGTGCAATCTCCAGTGCCTGATAGAGTTCTGCGTCAGTGGCATCCTGCTTGCCCCACTGGAGATTTTCCCGAATCGTTCCTTGAAATAGAACTGCCTTTTGTGGTACGACACCGATTTGTGCCCGAAGGGAGGCATCTGTATATTGCCGGACATCAACGCCGTCAATGGAGACAGTTCCACTGGTTGCTGGATAGAAGCCGGGAATCAGGTTGACCAATGTGGTTTTCCCAGAGCCAGTACCGCCGATGATACCAATGGTTTCGCCGGGCTTTGCTGTAAAGCTGATGTCGTGCAGGGCATCGGCACTTGCCTGTGGATAACGACAGGAGACATGGTCAAACTGTACGGTTGCACTGCTGCCAGTAGCAGGTTTGCAGTCCTGCTTTTGAGTTTCGTCTGGTTCTTCTCCAAAAGAGAGCATGTCCTGAATCCGGTTGCCACTGGCAATGGATTTGGTCAGAGTAATAATTAAATTTGCAAGTTTAATCAGTTCCACCAGAATCTGTGACATATAGTTATAGAGTGCAATGATGGCACCCTGTGTCAACACACCAGCCTCCACCTGTAATGCACCTGTCCAAATTAAAAAGATAATGGCAAGGTTCAGCAGAATATAGGTTGCTGGATTCATGAGGGCAGAAATTCGTCCGACCCGTTTTTGCATAACAGAAAGGGCAGCACTTTCCGTGGCAAAGGCATGGATTTCCTCTTCTTCCTTGCAGAAAGCACGCAATACCCGAACGCCAAGCAGATTTTCTCTGGTTCTGCCGAGAATACTGTCCAATTTTTTTTGTACTGCCTGATAGAGTGGAATGCTGCCAAACATAATGGCAAATACCACAATGGTCAACAGGGGAATGACTGCTGCAAAAATCAAGGCACATTTTACATCGACGGTAAATGCCATGATCATGGCACCAATGACCACAAATGGGGAACGCAGCATCAGTCGAAGTGCCAGATTGACACCACTTTGCACTTGGTTCACATCACTGGTGATACGGGTAATCATCGTATTGGTTCCCATTTGGTCAAGTTCTGCATAGGAACGTTTTTGAATATGCTGCATCATGGCATAGCGGATATTGGCACCGAATCCGGCAGATGCTTTTGCAGCGAAGTACTGTGCAGTCGTGGCACTGACCAGACCAATCGCACCCAATGTAATCATGAGTGCAGCAGAACGCAGCAGCTCGCCTTTATGATTGCCACCAATGCCATTGTCAATCATAGCAGCAACAACCAATGGTACGAGCAGTTCAAAAATGACTTCTAATAACTTGAATAGCGGTGCACAGATCGCTTCCTTCCGGTATGGCTTCAAAAATCGTAGTAACTTCCACACAAAAATACAATCCTCCTCTTGATTTTTTCTGCTTTTTATTATATCATAGAAAGTGGAATTCAAAAAATATATATTTCATATGGATTCCATATCCTTTTGCTATAAGGGGGTTAGAAATGGATTTTCACCAGTTACAGTATTTTGTTGCAATTGCGGAGAGTGGCAGCATTACGGCTGCTGCTAAAAAATTATTTCTCTCCCAGCCGCCGCTGAGTATGCAGATGAAACGGCTGGAGAAAGAACTGGGGTGTGTGTTATTTTTACGAGGGGCAAGAGAAATTCAGCTGACAGAGGCGGGAAAGCTGCTTTATAATCGTGCCAAGTCTTTATTAGAACTTCGGCGTATCACACAAGAAGAACTTGCTGCTTGTACAGACGGCACAAGCGGCACCATTCGGCTTGGTATGATTTCCTCTGTCGGTTGTTCACTGCTGCCGCAGTGGCTCACAGCGTTTCATGCAAAGCATCCAGATATTCGGTTTTCTATCTATGAAGCGGATACGTATCAGATTTTGGAGAAGCTGCATCAGGATCGGGTAGAGGTAGCATTGGTTCGTTCACCATTTTCAGCAGAGGGAATACAGAAAATCCCATTGCGGTCAGAGTCATTGATTGCAGTGGGGCATCCTTCTTTTTTTACCGATTCAGAGTCGATATCCTTGCAGCAGCTGGCAGAACGCCCCTTGATTATCTATCGTCGCTGGGAAAATATTTTGAATCAAAAGTTCCGGACACTGGGCATGACGCCCACTTATTTTTGTGTGAACGAAGATGCACGTACAACCGTTTATTGGGCAGATGCAGGTTTGGGGATTGGAATCATTCCGCAGTCTGCCTGCTCCCTGCTTCGCAATTCAGAGACCGTGGTCGTGCCGATTGCGGACACCATGCCAGACACCACTATTTTTATGGTGCGAAGAGAGCAGGCCTATATGACACCGCACACATTGTGTTTTTGGGAAGATTTGCAGAAAATTTGCGTAGATTATCTGTAATACGTACTCTTATATTAAACAGGCAGAGCCATTTTAAATCGCTCTGCCTGTTTCTTTTTTATGGCATTTTAAAAGGGTACAATTAGTTTTTCTTTTCAGACAATTTTTTCATTGCCTGCATACCTACAATTACAGCACCGCCAATTAAGAAAAAGATAATGTTAAATGTGTGGAACGACAAATGTGGCTGCGGCGTATCCAATGTGGTTGGACCCATAACAATTGCATACAGAGAACCAATCATTAGTCCAATGATCAGGTAAACAGTTGCCGCTCTATGTTTTTCCAATGCATTTCGGATGATTTTGATAATAGAAATGATACCAACTATGACGCCTATGCCAAATACAATGACAATGGGCAAGGCATGAAATTGTAAATGCAGAAGATCTTTAATAGCTGTGATAATCGGCAAATAAATACCAAAAATCAATAGCATAGTAGAACCAGAAATCCCCGGCAATACCATCGCACAGATTGCAATGGCACCGCAGACAAAGACATAGAGATAAGTTCCTATGTTGGGATGTCCCAAGTCTATGCCGATACTGTCACCAACAGAAGTGAGATAGGTAATCACAGAAACCAATACAATGCCGATGAGGACAAAAAAGATTCTGTTGAAGTGTTCTTTCAGGCAGGTTTTTTCCTCTATAATCACCACAGGGATAGCGAAAAGAATGAATCCCATAAACAGAGAAGAAATCAAATAGATATGACTTTGAAAGACAGCGGAAAGAATGAGCACTGCTGACACGAAACCGATGATCCAGCCAACGCCAAGATTTGCGAGATATTTTAATGCAGCGATTCGTTTTTCTTTTGTGCCGGAAATGAGATCATCCAGTGAGCCGACGAATCGATCATAGAACCCCAGCAAAAATGCAATTGTTCCGCCGGAAACGCCGGGGACACTGTCTGCTAATGCCATACAAAATCCGTGAATCAGTGTGAGTATTTTTTTCATGTTTTTTATCCTTTCTTATTCCGTTTTTATGATGCTATTATATGCATGAATATTTTTCATATAATAGGAATTGCTCTGTCATACAGAACAGCAGCAGGGGCAACCTGCATATTTTATCATAAAAATCTTAAGATAAATTTTAACATAAAGTGGGTCTGTTGTCAATACTTTTTTACAGAATGTCATGAAAATCAATTTTCAAATGATAGAGAAATTGTACGTCACAGGCGAACAGCGAAGTGTATTTGCTGGCAGAAGTGAGGTCGGTATCTGGGAGAGAGAATACCAAAAAGGATTCCCATAACAGAATGTGCGGCAATGCGGTAAAATATACAAATAAAATGAAAATGCCATGCCCAAATACGCAGGCATGGCAAAAATAGATTATTTTTTTCTGGTATATTGTGTATCATTGCGTTTTGGCATTGTTTTTTGGGAAGGGGAGGTGGTTGTACGGGGATTGGGTTTTCGCATGCCATTGGAGGAATTTGATTTTTCGGACGATGATAGAACACTGGTTCAGATGACCGTTGCCAGTTTTTTTGTTTGTTGTTTTCAATCCGAATTGCCTTAGGAATCAAGTGTACAGAGCTTTCTTCTCTTGCTTTTTTTCGACACTGATATGTGGCATTGATACAGCTGATAATATAAATGGCTGTGATGAGGCAAGCGACAATAAAACTATACCGCAACATAGAAGAATGTGGAAATTCCTTCAGTGCATTGAGATTTTGCTTTACAATAGATCGCTCTACTGCACTGACAGCAACCAGCGGAATGGTAGCGATAATTTCTCCCGAAAATTTTAGTTCCAATGTTCCAAGTTGTTGCCCCTTTTCTATTGGTGCATGAACATTTTCCTGTAAGGTAATCGTTTTTTGAATAGCAGAAATATCAACATCGGTACACCAAAGTGTAATGCAATCTGTTTCTGGTCGTACCAACACATAACTAGTTCGCTCTGCACTATCTACTGCAACCTCTGCCAGTTCTTCATCATCCTCAATGAGTGTGACATAGGTGAAATCAGAAAATGCCCAGTTCAATAGATTGGTGGCATCCTCCAGATGATAATATTGCAGCTTGCCATTCTCATCGTCAAAGGGTGCCTTCAACAGAACAACCAGATAGGAGATGTCACCCTGAGTTGCAGTTGTAATAATATTTCTGCCGTATGCGTTTAAATTACCTGTTTTAATTCCGGCAGCACCTTTATAATAATAGTGATCTGTTTCATCCATCATAGAATTGGTATGAACCCATTTTAGACTGGAAGAGGCCGGATGATTTGGGTTTGCAGAAGTTGGTACAAAGGATTCTGTGGTAGCAATTTCTTTGAAGGTTTTATTTTGCAGGGCATATTGTGCAATTTTCATCATATCCCGTGCAGTCGTAATCTGGTAGGTATCGTAAAGTCCGGTTGGATTGGTAAAATTTGTACCTGTACAGCCGATTTCTGCTGCTTTTGCATTCATTCTTTTTACAAACTGTACGGTATTTCCGTCGCTAAAATAATCTGCTAATAGTTCTGCACTTTCACAAGAAGAGGTAAGCAACATGGCATAAAGATATTCTCTTACAGTGAATGTATCCCCAGTAGCGATATCTGCATATCTGATATCTTCTAAATCACTATATTCATAAAAGTATGACATTGGATTTTGAGACATGGTAATTTTTGTCCCATCCAGATCCTCGCAGAGATCCAGAACAACCAAAGCTGTGACAATTTGTGTCAGGTGAGCCGGCATCTGCTGTCTGTCTGCATTTTTTTCATAAATGACCGTGTTGGTGTCCAAGTTTAAAATAATACCAGATTCACTTTGTATCGTGAACGGCGGCGTAAATGCAAATGCATTTACCGGTAGATTACAGCAGGTCAACATGGTACAAAATGTGAGCAGCAGTGGCAACAGCTGCCGTATAATTTGCTGTGTTTTTCTCATAATTTGTATTCCTTATCAGTAAAATAGAGTATGGATTCCCAAAAACGAGCACCATCCGGCTCAAAAAACAAAACAGAAGAAAACATATTGTAATGCAATTACAGAAGCAGCTTTATTTTCTGAAATTGCATTGCCACATGTAAAGTATTTTTCTAAATTTTTCGACAAATTCCAGCGAAAGATATTTACCTTTTCGGAGAAATATGATAGAATAGAATGAGAAGGCGGGTCAGTTTTACTGCCGGCTTCAAACCAATAGGAGGGACGCATTAAAATGGTTTATGTAACAGGGGATTTGCACGGCGATTACAGCCGGTTTAAAAACCCGACAATCCGTAGGATGCATGCAGGTGATGTACTACTGGTATGCGGTGATTTTGGCTTTATCTGGGATCATTCCAGACAGGAGCAGGCGGTGCTGAAAAAGCTCAGTGAGAAGAAATATACCATTGCTTTTGTTGATGGTTGTCATGAAAACTTTGATCTTTTACAGCAGTATAAATTGGTACGCTGGCGTGGCGGCGTGGCGAGATTGATTGCTCCTAATATTTTCCACTTGCAGCGTGGGGAGATTTACACGATTGAAAATCAAAAGTTTTTTGCATTTGGCGGTGGTCACAGTCAGGATTATGAATATCGTAGAGATACCGGAAATTGGTGGCGGCAGGAACAGCCGACACATGATGAAATCCGGCGTGCTATCCACAATTTGAATCAACATCAGGCGACGGTGGATTATATTATTACACATGAGCCACCTGCTTCATTAAAGGATTGTTTGGGGGTGGATGTACAGCAGCGTTTGGAAATTCATGCGTTTTTTGAGGATATTATTAAAGAATGTGATTATAAGAAGTGGTTCTTTGGAAAATGTCACATGGATCGGTTTATCCCCATGAAATTTTATGCTGTCTTTCAGGAGGTATTGCCGGTGACAGATGAAATATAAAGAAAAATCATCTGTCAAACCGGAAGCAAATATCCTTTTTGTGGTTGTTATGCCGTACTGTAATGGTATGGGAAATAACAGCCTTTTCTTTTTGCACGGATTACTTTAAAACAGATTCCTGTATCTTAAAATGCACTGGCAAACCATTTTGCATTTGGATATTGCATTCCCCTTGTATGAGCGGCAGGAAATATGGCAATGCTGCATCTGCGATATTGTTTTCCGTTTCATTGATATAAGAAAGCGGCAGGAAACGTTCTCGATTGGCAATGTTCACAGCATCTGTAGAAGTTACAACGACCGTATACGGCTGGTCATAAAGCCGACGGAATACCATAACCTTGCCGGTTTCACCAGCTAAAGCGGTTTTTACACCAGCAGCACCGATTTGTACCGCTTCATCAATGTCAGTTTTGGAACAAAGATGGGAGGAACAGCGTTGCATGACATTCAGCTCAATGGAACGCACCTTACATCCAATTTGTTCCCGTACCACGCCCTCCAGATATTTTCCGATGCCAGAGAGATACTTATGTCCGAATTCATCTGTCACGCCGGACTGAAAAGAAGCGGCATCTGCTGCTTCCACCCCTTCTGAAATGGCAATGATCACAGCTTTATGCTTTGCCATTTTTTTACGGGTATCTTCTAAGAACTGCTGAAGTGAGAATTTACATTCCGGCACATAAATCAAATGCGGTGCGGTTTCTCCATTTGCGTGCAGCACAGCACTGGAAGCGGTTAACCAACCAGCATTTCGTCCCATAATTTCTACAATGGTGACAGATGGTGCACTGTAAACAGAGCTGTCACGGATGATTTCCTGCATGGTAGTTGCCACATATTTTGCAGCGGAACCAAAGCCCGGTGTGTGGTCTGTAATACAGAGATCATTGTCAATGGTTTTGGGAATGCCGATGATTTTGGTATCTATGCCTTTTTCCTTGACATATTCGGAAAGTTTCATAACGGTATCCATGGAATCGTTACCGCCAATGTAGAAAAACGCTCCAATTTGCCGCTGCTGAAAGCAGTCTGTAATTTTCTGATAGACAGTTTCGTCTTCCTGCCAGTTTTTGAGTTTATAGCGGCAGGAGCCAAGCACGGTGGACGGTGTTTGAAGCAGCATTTTCATATCCGCATTGGTGCGAATCATAGTTTTCAGATCAATTAAATGATCGTGAATCATTCCTTCAATGCCGTTGATAGATCCAAAAATAGCATCAATAGCAGGTTCTTTCAATGCTTCGCTGAAAACGCCGACCAAAGATGCATTGATGGCACAGGTTGGACCGCCGGACTGTGCAACTGCAATATTCATAAAATGCCCCTTTCTGATAAAAAATAAAATGGTTCTCCTTCTATTGTAACGGATTCCTTGAAAAATGTCAATCTGATTTTTGACTTTTTCGGAAAAAACAATACTTTCTTTACAAATGAAAAAGCCGTCCTGTTGCCGCCGCTTTGACGGAGCAGGACGGCAAAGCCGTTTAAAAAGGAATGCTGTCAGAATGTGTATCATCAGTCATGTCGGCTGCTTGTAAAAAGTCTTCTTCTGAAGGCAGATTTTCATCTGATACAGTATCTGCTTCGAGTTCTGGTTGGACAGCTTCTGTCTCTGTATCTGCTACGGGTATTTCTGTTTCTGGAATACCGTTTTCCGCAGGTTCTTCATCCGCCATTTCCTTTTCGGCAAGCCGTTCCAGCAGTGCTTCTTCCGTCTGTGGCAGATTGGATTCTGCAATTTGTACTGCCAGTCCATTGATCTCGATATTTGGATCATCTAAATCAATCATCAGGTAACGATGTCCGTCAATATTTTGCGTGTGGACACTGTTGGTGGCATCTTTTTTAATTTGAACGGTAATGCCAGGAGCAGTGATGACGGTTTTCTTTTCTGCCAAATTGCAGGCAGAAAGCGGGTGGTTTTGTACTTTTTCTCGATAGACGTTTTGCATTTTCTCTGCTTTTTCCTGACTGACACCAGAATCCAGCAGAATATCCCGCATTTGAATGTCGTCAATGACTGGGATATCCACATCCAGCTGGGTTTCTTCTGCAATATCCTGAATTCGCTGATTGATGGAAGTGATTGTTTCATAGCTCAGTTCTTCGCCAACAATCTCCTGCATCATGGTTTGAAATTGCTCTTTTTCCTCCTGTGCGGTACAGGTGAACGTGCATCCAAGTACCTGTTCAATCAGGCTGATATTGATTTCCTTCGGCTTTCGTGCATAGTACAGCACATGGTTGACATCAGGACCTCTTCCTGTGAAAGTCGGATAGAGAAAGCCGTCTGACGGCACTTCTGCCACAATGCGGTCGTAGTCGTCTTTTCGCGTGATTTCATTTTCTGCTTCGTTGTAAATCAAACCGTCAATACGAATCTCGACTGGACAGATAGCAGCCACAAGGAACGAATAGTCCAGACTGTCATAGGGGTTGATATCATCGCTTTTTGTCTTATTAAAAACGGTATACGTACAGTGTGCCAGTAGAATCGCATAAGTGGAGACATATTCCATCTGGTTTGCAATCTGATTCAATAGGAGAGAAACGGTACTTTCCTCTTCCAGTTTCGTGTTCAGTGCCTGATGCAGCAGAAATTGTGGAGCACCTTCTTCATATGCTTCGTTTGGAAATGCATATTCCAGCAATCCTTTTCCAAGCGTACCGGAAAGTACCCGTTTCAGCGTATTCCAGTAACAGTCTGTCTCTTCTTCTGGAATATCATGATAGGCACGGCTGCTCTGACAACGGATGTTTTTTTCTGCATCAACAAATGCTGTCACAATATGATTCATGGTAAAGAGATCGCTTGCTTCTGAAAAGTTTTTCCGCAGTTCCCGCAGGTCTTTTTTATTCATGAGGTGTTGCCGTCTCCTTTTCAAAATTTTCAGTAAATTGCCGCAAAACCCGTGACAATCTGGCAATCGGAAGTCCCATCACTGTAAAATAATCTCCCTGTATACTATGGATCAGTAGAGAACCTTTCCCTTGAATGCCGTAGGCACCAGCTTTGTCGAATGGTTCGCCTGTGGCAAGATAGGCATCAATCTCTTCCTCAGACAGCGGATAAAATGTTACTGCTGTTTCAGAGGAGAAGGTAACAGTACGGTTGCCGTCTGTAATCGTTGTACCAGTGATGACCTGATGGGTTTTGCCGGAGAGGGCTTGCAGCATCGTTTTTGCCTCTTCCGGAGAATGCGGCTTGCCGAGCAGCTGGTCGTCTAGCAAAACAATGGTATCACAGCCGATGACGATGGTGTTCGGATTGTTTTTGGAAACCGCTTCTGCTTTGATATGGGAGAGATAGGCGGCGACATCTTCCGGCAATATGTCCGGTGGAATGGTTTCCGCTACATTTGCTGGCTGCACTGTAAAATCATCTGTGATTTTATGGAATAGCTCCTTTCGGCGAGGAGAGGCAGATGCAAGAATATAATGCATAGCAATTGCCCTCTTTTATTCAAAGGAATCAAAGTCGATGTCTGCCAGCAGGTTCTTCAGTTCTGCGGCTTCGTCAGCAGAGAGGGTAATGCCTTTGCCCATCTTTGCGTGTTCTGGTGCCCAGTCCCGAATATCATACTTTGGTTCTCTGTCGTTCCAGCTGACCAGATTCAATTCTTTTCTCCATCCTCTTGCATTTTCTGAAATGACACCGAGGTGTTCTACAATTTCATACTTTAATTCTGCCATTTGATAGTAAGCTCCTTTTCTATGGATTCATTTTTATATTTGAAAAACCGTTTGGCTTTCAATTTTCTATTATAGCGAATTGTGGAAGAAATAGCAACTGTTTTTTTCATGAATTTTATGTGAGAAGCAGCAGGATTTTTTGATATTTATGTGAAATGTAGAAAAATTTAAGATTGTTTCAAGTTGTATTCACTATAATGTACAAAAAGAATGCTACAATATTAGTAGAGAAGGATAGGGGGTGAACATGATGGCAATTGAAATTTTCCAACGGGAGGAAATTAAATTTTTATTGACAGATGCACAATATCAAAAGTTGCTGCCGGAATTAGAACAGTATATGAACCCTGATCCATTCTGTGTAGGTGGGAAGGATTATGGGATCTACAATATCTACTATGACACACCGGATGATTATCTTATCCGAACGTCTCTTTCAAAACCATATTATAAAGAGAAAATCCGGCTGCGAAGTTATATGTCACCAGCAAAAGAAAGCGATTTGGTCTTTTTGGAAATTAAAAAGAAAATCGGTGGAATTGTCAATAAACGACGGATTACGTTGACATTGGAGGAGGCAGAAGCCTATATGCAAAAAGGTACGCATCCATCGGATAATGGCAAGTATATTCGTCGTGTGGTGTTGGATGAGCTGGATTGCTTTTGCAGTCGATATCCGCTTGTGCCAAAACAATACATCAGTTATCAGCGATCTGCTTTTTTCGGAAAAACGGACAAAAACTTTCGTTTGACATTTGACCGGCAGCTGACACAGCGACGTACCAATTTAAATCTACGAGGCAGCGATTATGGTACATTGTTGATACCAGAAACCAGTCATTTGATGGAAGTGAAAATCAGTGGTGCAATGCCCATGTGGCTGGCACAGCAGCTGGCAGCATTGCGTATCTATAAAGTGAGCTTTTCCAAGTATGGAACAGCCTACCGTCTTTATACAACCACAGATAAGAAAAAGGAAGAAAAGAGGAATTTATCTTATGTTTAATGCACTATTATCATGGATAGGGATGCCGATTGCGGCAGCCAATGCGAATGCCAATGCAGCGGACGCAGCGGCATTGATGAATAATGTAACAACGGCAACACCAGATGCAAAAAATATTTTGGTTATTCTTTTGCTTGGCGTGCTAATCGGTTTTCTCATTAGCCTGCTGTACATTATTACCCATCGAAAAAATGGTTATTCTCAAAGTTATGTGATGACGCTTTTAATTTTGCCGCCAATTGTTGCAATTGTATTGAGTATGATTAACTCTATGGCCAGTGCATTGAGTCTGGCAGGTGTCTTCACACTTTGTCGGTATCGTACCGTTCCGGGCGATCCGAAAGATATTACCTATGTTTTCTTTGCAATGGCATCTGGTGTTATCTGTGGGATTGAGGGTGCTGGTCACGTCTGGTTGATTTTCCTCTTTTACATAATTGTAGCAGCGGTGTTGCTGTTAGTGGAATTCTGTGGTTATGGAAAATGCAAGACCAGCAGTATGACATTGAAAATCACGATTCCAGAGGATATGAATTATACAGGTTTATTCGATGAAGTTTTAAATAAAAATACAACCAGCTGGAAATTGCGTCGGGTAAAAACAACGAATTTTGGTTCGCTGTTTGAGTTGATTTATAGTATTGAAATCAAGAATACTGTGGATCAAAAGCAGTTTATTGATGAAATCCGTACCATGAATGGTAATTTAACAGTCATTTTAACATTGTTCCGTTATGATGATAAAGTGTACGAAATGAACTAATTCAATAGAATAATAGAAGCTTGCGTTCTATGGTACTGCTTTTACGGAAAGAAAGCAGTACCACAGGCACAAGTGTTTTTTTATTGGGGGGAATTTTAATGCAACTGCAAAGAAAAATTGTAATGCTCACAGCCGCTCTTTTGATTTGTAGCAGTATGGGATGTGGGGAGAAAACGGGAAATGAAAATCGGCTGCATGTTGGAACAGGCAGTTCAGAAACACATATGGGTATGGGCAGAACACTTCCAACGGACACTGTACCAATTTTTTATACAACGACAGCTAGTTCTGCTGCAACGTTTGATAATAAAAAGCAGGTGGTAGAAACAACGATTTCAACTTCTATTAAAACGACACCAGCAAAGACCACCAAAGCTCCTAAGATAACCACGGAGAAAAATATAAAAACAACTGTGCAAAATGCAAACTTGTTAAAACCTACCACAAAACAAGCAGTATCAGCAGCAGGAGCAATTACAAAACAGAATTCTTCCGTGCAGGAAAATATGTCAACTACAGCAGCTACCGGAAGGACCAATGTAGAAGTGCATACTGCTCCATTGACAGAGCCGCCTATTGTGACGGAAACGATATTGCCAGAGGATACAGAGAAATATATTTCTCTCAGTGATGCTGTGATGCAGGGAGAAGGGATTGTTGTTTCTGGTAATGTGATTTGGATTCAGGCGGCAGGGATATATCATATCAATGGAGAATGGAATGGCAGTATTTGTGTACAGGCTGGGAATGAAGACAAGGTGAAATTGCGATTGGAGGGTGTATCCATTCAATCACAGGGAATGCCGGCTGTTCAGGTGCAGAATGCAGATAAGGTAACAATAACTGTGGTAGAAGGAACGAGCAATTATCTGAATACATATGGAACAGATGCGGAAAATGATGCAGCTATTTACAGTCGGGATGATTTGACGATTAAGGGAAATGGTTATTTGGAGGTTTTCTGTGATAATGAACATGGAATTGCCTGCAATAATGATTTGGAGATAGAAAACGGTGTTCTTTCTATTATAGCAGAAAAGACGGCGATTTTTGCACATAAAAGCATATTGATTTCCGGCGGTGCGATTACGGCGACAGGAGATAATACAGGAATTCGCTGCAAGGGTGAGATTTCCATTACAGGTGGAAATGTAGTTGCAAGTGGTGGAAAAAAGGTGGATGTAGAACGAGGTGGTTTGGTATCTGATACTGGCTCTCTTTCGATTGAAGGCGGTACGATACTGGCTGCTGGAAAGAACAATACACAACCCAATGCGATGCAGCCCGTCATGCAATTGCAGTCATTGCAGGGAATTCCAAAGGAACACGTAGTGTCATTCTGTATGAATGGCATGGAGATGGCAAGTTTGATGACACATAAGGACGTAACCAATTTTTTATTCAGCTGTTCTGATTTGATGATGGGCAGTAGTGTTGATATTTATGACAATGGTGTTTGCATTGGAACTTATCCACAGGATAGTGGATTTTCGTATTATGAGATTCCGTGATAGTGGGTAATAGTTTTATGAGGAGAAATCTGCATGGTTGTAGAAGAACAATGCAGATTTCTCATACAGTTTTTATAGGTTTCAATTTTTTATTTAAATTGCAGTATAGTTTCTGATCTGTATCATATCGTTTTGTTTTGGAAAGAAAATGATACGAAATATTTTTTTTATTTGAAAAATGAGAAATAAGGTTGATTTTTTTAGTGAGGTGTGATATAATATAAAAGTCGTCAGGACAGCAACTTCAAAAAATAAATCGCGGGATGGAGCAGCTAGGTAGCTCGTCGGGCTCATAACCCGAAGGTCGTTGGTTCAAATCCAGCTCCCGCAACCATAATCGCACCTAACGAATGATACAATCGTTAGGTGCATATTTATTGTAAAAAAGCCGAGAAACAAGGCGTTTTCGGTTTATCATAAAACGATAACAGCCACAGTGAAATAAAAATCACTGTGGCTTTTTCGTGCTTTGAGGGTAAAATAAAACGATAGCAGGGTAATCGTTTTATTTTAAGTGCTAACGTTTTATTTTTGAGGCTATCGTTTTCTGATTGAAAATGATGATGAATTGTACCCCGAAAAGTGGACACGAAACATTGAAGAGTACAAAAATGCGGACACTGATTTTGTGAAAACATAAAAAGTGGACACGCCCTTGTACGAGCCGAAATAGTGGACACTCCTTGAAAAGTCAGTAGAAAAGTTGTATAATATAAGAAGAATCAAGGAGGAACTACTATGCCAAAATGGACCATACCCGAATTTACAACAAAAGAGTTGCGAGAACTGAGACTAAATCCGTATGTGAAGAGTGCTTCATCAAAAATAGTCCACTACACGGTGGCTTTCAAAGAGGAATTCTGGCGAAGATATCAAGAGGGTGAAAAACCGGTAGATATTATGATCGCTCTTGGCTTTAACCCAGAAGTACTTGGACAAGGCAGAATCAGTGGTATTACCGCTCATATTCGTCAGGATGCAGAATCCGGGAGAGGTTTTCATGACATAAGGAAACCTGTCAGTAAAAAACCGAAGGAACAAGAAGAAAGTAATGGAAAATCCCTGGTAAACCAGCTCAACAAGCTACAACATGAGTTTGAGTATATGAAACAGGAGATGGAATTTATAAAAAAACTATCTTACTGGACAGAGAGGCTCAGCAGAAAAAATGATTCGAGGAAAACCTGAAAAGAAATTTGAGCTGATATATGAAATGATGAGCAGAGAAGACAATCAGCTCAATGTAAAATGGCAGTGTGAAATAGCAGGAGTATCACGTTCAGGTTATTATCGGTGGCTGAACGCTGCATCTGCCAGAGCTGAAAAAGAGGAACAGGAACGGATTGATTTTGAAGAAATTCTTGAAGCATATAAATTTAGAGGATATTCCAAGGGAGCTCGCAGCATTCATATGACGCTCCTTAACAGAAAACCTCCAAGGAGAATGAACATCAAGAAAATCAGACGTTTGATGAAGAAATATAATCTGGTTTGTCCCATACGCAAGCAGAATCCATACAGAAAAATCCTGCGGGATATGTATTCTGGGAAAATAGCCGCAAATGAAGTGAACAGGGAGTTTCGTGAACACGGAGCACGAGTTATTCTTCTGACCGATATCACATACATTAAGAGATGTGATGGGAATTTCACCTATTTATCGACCATTATAGATGCATATACGCATGAGGCACTTGCTTATGCATTAAGTGATTCACTGGAAATTGATTTTGTTTTGCTAACAGTACAGCGGCTGATAGAGACGCATGGTTCTGAACTAAAAACCGATACACTGATTCATTCGTATCAAGGAAGCCACTACACAAGCTATGCCTTCTCTGATATTCTGAAAAGTAATAATCTTAGACAATCCATGTCATGAAAAGCAAACTGTTGGGATAATGCTCCGCATGAAAGCTTTTTCGGTCATATGAAAGATGAAATTCACATAAGTGATTGTTTTACCCACGAGGAAATCTGTGAAGCAGTTGAGGACTGGATTGATTATTACAATCATGATCGTTATCAGTGGGATTTAGCTAAACTATCACCATCAGCATTTTACAAATATACAATTACAGGTATATACCCAATTACCGTATAACGAGCGAGAGCTGCAAATCCTGATTCCATTCCGCTACGCTCCATTCCATCAGGATTTGCTATGTTTTCAAACGACTAAACGCTTTTTTACTGTCCTTGATATGGGGTACACTTCACTCTGAACTACAGTATTCAAATAAAAATTTGATATTTCATTATACAATATTTTTCCATACAGTAAGCCGTTTTTCAAAGTCCCAGAAACATCTGATGCAGTCTTAAATCAATTGTAAGCTCCGGGTGAAAGGAAACACCGATTTGATTTTTGTATCTTACAGCAGTAATTTTATTATCCAGAACATTCAGAATTTCCACATCATCTGAGAGGATTCTTTCGATATACGGTGCACGTATAAAACGCATGGGAAAGTCTGTTATATCTCCCACATTTCCAATAGATGAGAAGCTGCCGAGCTGTCTGCCGTAAGCATTTCTGCAAACGGCGACAGGAAGCGTTCCGAAAGCAGCTTCTTCACCGCCTGCAATTTCCTTCGACAGCAAAATAAGTCCTGCACAAGTTCCCAGTACCGGAACGCCTTCTTCTATCATTTCCTTTATATGCTCCAAAAGCCCAAGCTCTTTGGCAAGCTTTCGCTGTACGGTACTTTCTCCTCCGGGAAGTATAAGACCGTCAAACTCTTCGTCCAGATCTGATTTATTTCTTATGAATTTATATTCTGCCGAAAGCTTTTCAAGTGCGTCAGCGTGCTCCTGAAATGCACCCTGCAAGGCTAAAATTCCTATCATTTTTATTTTCCTCTTTCCGCCATAAGCAATGCGATCTCCTGTTCGTTGATGCCTACCATTGCTTCGCCGATATTTTCTGATAGCCCTGCAAGAATATCGGGGTCGTTATAATTCGTAACAGCCTTTACAATAGCATTTGCACGTTTTTCGGGGTCGCCTGACTTGAATATTCCCGAACCCACAAATACTCCCTCTGCGCCAAGCTGCATCATCAGTGCAGCATCTGCCGGAGTTGCAACTCCTCCTGCGGCAAAATTTACAACAGGAAGCTTGCCGTTTTCGTGTACATACTTCACTAATTCAACAGGAACCTGAAGCTGTTTTGCTTCTTCAAAGAGTTCGTCATCACGTCTTGAAACTATCCTTGCCATTTCGCTCTGGATCTTTCTCATGTGCCTTACAGCCTGAACAACATCGCCTGTACCCGGTTCGCCCTTTGTGCGTATCATAGACGCTCCCTCTGCAATTCTTCTGAGAGCTTCACCAAGGTCTTTAGCACCACATACAAAAGGCACACGGAATTTTGTTTTGTCTATATGATAAATATCATCTGCCGGAGATAATACTTCGCTTTCGTCTATGTAGTCGATTTCGATGGCTTCCAGTATTTGTGCTTCGACAAAGTGACCTATTCTGCATTTAGCCATAACAGGTATGCTTACAGCGTTTTGTATGCCCTTTATCATAGCGGGGTCACTCATTCTTGATACGCCGCCTGCCGCTCTTATATCGGCAGGAATTCTTTCAAGAGCCATTACTGCGCAAGCTCCGGCTGCTTCTGCGATCTTAGCCTGTTCAGGTGTTGTAACGTCCATAATAACGCCGCCCTTCAGCATCTGAGCAAGCTCCTTATTAAGCTGATAACGATTATTTTCCATAATATTTTCCTCCAAAAAAAGTAAATCTTGACAAAACGTCATGCTTATAGTATAATTCAGTTGTGACCTTACTTCAAGAACCAAAATGGTATTTTATAATAAGGTCAGATTGGAGAGAATTATGCTTTATTATGAGCTTGATAATACCAGATCTGAACCGCTTTATGTTCAGATTTATGAGAAAATCAAAGATGATATAGAACTGGGAGAAATTAAGCCTGATGAAAAACTGCCGTCAAAGCGTGCTTTTTCAGCTCAATTGGGAATTAGTATAATAACTGTGGAGAATGCCTACAACCAGCTTGTTGATGAGGGATATATAAGGTCAGTTCCCAAAAAGGGATATTATGCAAGATCAATTGAGAAGAATCTTCCCACAATTGCCGAAAGCAAATTGCCGTGCAGGATTCGTTATGAAGAAAACGATGATATGGAAAACGAACTTTTTCCCTTTACTGTATGGGCAAAGCTGATGCGTGAGGAGCTTTCCTATAATCAGCGTAAGCTGCTTACAAAGCCGCCCTTTGAGGGCGTTTATGAGCTTAGAACAGCCATAGCCGAGCATCTCAGAAAATTCCGGAATATAAGCGTTATGCCGGAGCAGATAATCATCGGCGCAGGAACAGAATATCTCTATATGCTCATAAATCTTCTTTTCGGCAGCAATTATATTTTCGGAGTAGAAGAACCGGGTTATTCCAAGATAGCAGATATTTACAGCAATTACAATATCAAATGCGAACATATCCCAATGCTTGATGATGGTGTGGATATGGACTACCTGAAAAGCATCAAGACGGATATCATACATATTTCTCCGTCACATCATTTCCCAACGGGAGCTATTACATCTATAGGCAAGCGGTATGCTCTTCTGGAATGGGCATCACTTTCTCCTGACAGATATATCATAGAAGATGATTACGACAGCGAGTTCAGACTATCGGGGAAGCCCATTCCATCTATGTTCAGCATTGACGTTATGGACAAGGTCATCTATATGAATACCTTCAGCAAAAGCCTTTCTTCGACTATCAGAATAAGCTATATGATACTTCCGCCGTCGATTCTTGACCGGTTCAGAAAAAAGCTTGGATTCTATTCATGTCCTGTATCGACCTTTGAACAATATACTCTTGCAAGATTCATTCATGATGGATATTTTGAAAAGCATATCAACAGAATGCGTGTGCATTACAAAAAGTGCAGGAATCATTTGTTTGAGAAGATGAAAGAATACGATATATTTCAAAATGCAACGATTTCAGGCGAAAACTCAGGTCTGCACTGCGTGGTGAAATTCGACACGACCCTAAGTGATGACAAGCTTCTGGAGAATATTACAGGGCTTGGCTTCAAGGCTTCGCTGATAAAAAAATATTACCATGAAAAGAACCAGCCGGATCATCATACGCTTATTTTTTTCTATTGAATTGACGATTAGATATAGTTTTTTTCTATAACTGCCTATCGCTTAAAGATATTTGACATTTCAGTAAATATGTGGTATCATTAAAGCATATCAATTCAGTATGATTAGGAGAATGAAACGATGACTGAAATATTATGGCTCGGACGGGGCGGTCAGGGTGCATTTACATCTGCAAAGCTGCTTGGGGCTGCATATACATCAACAGGTGAGGAAAAGTATGCGCTTGCGTTTCCTTCATTCGGACCGGAAAGACGAGGTGCTCCTGTCAGAGCATTCACAAAACTAAGCGATAAACCGGTTCTTGACAGAAGTGAAACGGAAAAGGCAGATTACATCGTAATTCTGGACGAAACGCTTTACAGCAGTAATCTGCATCATATCCTGAAAGAAAACGGAAAAATAATTGTCAATTCTAAAACGGCTTCGGGAAATGATATTATTTCATTTGATGCTGATAGTATTGCAAAGGAATTACGCCTGCCTGTTGTAAATACTATTATGATGGGTGCTTTATCTGCAATTTCGGATATAGTAGATACAGAAAACATAATATTTGCAATTGAGCATTATATGCCGGAAAAGCTTCATGAAAAGAATATCAATGCGGTGAAAAAAGCCATCGGGGAGGTCTTGAAATGAAACCATATTTAAGAGAAAAAATAACGTTCGGATTTCATGATGTGCCCGAAAATACATCTTTTGAGGCAGGTTATCTTGTAACGGAAAACAGCGGCTGGAGAAGTATTCGTCCTGTTGTGAATCATGAGAAATGCACTGGCTGTATGCAGTGTTATCTTTACTGTCCCGACGGCGTAATTTCCATAGAAGAGAAAAAAGCAGTGGTGGATTATAAATTCTGCAAGGGCTGCGGTATCTGCTCAAAAATCTGTAAAACAGGTGCAATCAGAATGGAGGCGGAGAAATAATGGCAAAGAAATTCTTATCTGGAGATGAAGCCTTTGCGGAGGGAATTCGTCTTGCAAGACCGGAAGTCATATCCGCATATCCCATAACGCCGCAGACTGTAGTCGTTGAAAGACTTTCAGAAATGGTTGAAGATAAAAGCCTTGACAGCGAATTTATTCATGTGGAATCGGAGCATTCTGCGCTTTCCTGTGCAATGGGAGCTTCTGCGGCAGGAGTTCGTGCGTTTACGGCAACCTCGTCGCAGGGACTTTTATACATGGCTGAATGTCTGTATTATGCGTCGGGAGGAAGATTCCCCATTGTTATGATGAACGCTAACCGTTCCACTGCTCTGCCGTGGAATATTTACGGCGACCAGCGTGACAGCCTTTCGCAGCTTGACAGCGGCTGGATTCAGGCTTATGCGGAAAATGCTCAGGAATCCCTTGACCTTGCTCTGATGAGTTACTACATAGCGGAAAATGAAAAAGTTTCCACGCCGTTTATGGTGAATCTGGACGGATTTATTTTAACTCACACGTATGAACAGGTAGATATTCCCACACAGGAGCAGGCAGATAAATTCCTGCCGAAATACGAAACCGAGAATAAGCTTGACCTTGATAATCCCAAAAATATGGCATTCTCAGCAGGTCCTGAACATAACTATATTTTCAAATACAAAGAGCATATCGGCATGAAAAATTCTGTTTCGGTAATCAAGGAGGCGGAAGAAAAATTCTCGGAAATTTTCGGCAGAAAGTATTCCGGACTGATTGATACATACAAAACAGATGATGCAGATTACATCATCATAACACTTGGCAGTATCGCCGGACTTTGCAGAGAAACAGCCGATAAACTTCGCAAAAACGGCATTAAGGCAGGCGTATTGCGTATCAGGTATATGCGTCCGTTTCCGGCGAAGGAAATTGCCGAAGCTGTGAAAAATGCGAAAGCCGTTGCCGTGCTTGAAAAAGACATCTCTTTCGGAAACGAGGGTGCAGTATTCACAAACGTAAATTCCGCACTTTATGCGGAAAAAGTAAATGTGCCGTCATATAATTTCATAGGCGGTCTTGGCGGTAAAAATATTTCCGCATCTGATATTGATAATATTTATTCCGAAATCGAAAAAGGAACGAAAACAGTAAATTTCATTGGGATCGAGGTGGGAAAGTAATGGCAGTAACAGCAAAAAATCTCTGCAAAGATGAATTCTTTTATGGACATAAAGCCTGTGCAGGCTGCGGAGGAAGTCTTGCAGTCAGAAACGCATTGAAAGTTCTCGGAAAAAATGCGGTCGCCGTACTTCCGGCAGGCTGTATGTCAGCCGTGGGATTCAATTTTCCGCAGCTTTGCTTTGCGAATAATGCGATAATTTCGACTTTTGCAGGAACAGCGTCAATGCTCACAGGAATCGAAGCCGGATTTCGCAGACGTGGGATAACGGATTTCACGGCGGTAGGTTTCGCAGGCGACGGCGGAACGGCTGATATTGGTATTCAGGCACTTTCGGGTGCAATCGACAGAAATGACAATATCATTTATATTTGCTATGACAATGAAGCCTACATGAATACAGGAATCCAGAAAAGCGGTTTAACGCCTTTCGGTGCAAAGACTACGACCACTCCTGCGGGTGAAAATATCAGAGGAAATATCCGTCCGAAGAAGAATATGTTTGAAATCGTGGCTGCTCACGATATTCCCTATGCCGCAACTGCAACAGTCGGATATATGACGGATTTTCTGAACAAGATTGAAAAGGCATCTAAGATAAAAGGCACGAAGTATATTCATGTTATCGCACCTTGTCCCACAGGTTGGGGCATTCCAGTGAGTGATACGGTAGAAATCGCAAAAGAAATTGTTGACTGCGGTCTGTGGTATCTTGCAGAATTTGAAAACGGAGCGTATCATATCACATATACACCAAAGGAATTCACAAGCGTTTCCGATTATATCAGAAAGCAGGGCAGATTCAGACATCTTACAGACGGTGATATTGAAATTATTACAAATTCTCGTGATAAGAAATGGGAGAAAATCAGAAAGGAATGGTCTTGATTATGCCGATTTTATCAGACAGAACCGCAGGATTTACAGATTCTGTGATCAGAAGAATGACAAGAATTTCAAATCAGTATGGAGCAGTAAATCTTTCGCAGGGTTTCCCTGATTTTGAACCGCCGAAAGAAATACTGGACAGACTTGCAGAAGTTACAAGAGAAGATTTTCACCAGTATTCCATAACATGGGGAGCGCAGAATTTCCGTGAAGCTTTAGCGAAAAAATACGAGCATTTTTCCGGCAGAGCGATTGATCCCAACAGCGAAATCGTAGTAACCTGCGGCAGTACAGAAGCGATGATGGCGGCAATGATGAGCGTGACGAATCCGGGGGATAAAGTGATCGTATTTTCGCCGTTCTATGAAAATTATGGTGCAGATACGATTCTTTCGGGAGCAGAGCCGATTTACGTTCCGCTTGTTCCGCCGGAGTTCAATTTTGATGCAGACGTTCTGGAATCGGCTTTCAAGCAGAATCCGAAGGCGATTATTGTCTGCAATCCGTCCAATCCCTGCGGCAAGGTTTTCACACAGGAAGAACTTGAAATCATTGCAGACCTTGCAAAAAAATATGATACATTTGTTATTACAGACGAAGTTTACGAGCATATTCTGTATAAACCTCATGTGCATACATATATTGCGACTCTGCCCGATATGTGGGAGAGAACAATTCAATGCAGTTCGCTGTCAAAAACTTATTCGATAACAGGTTGGCGGTTGGGATATGTTATTGCACCGCCGCATATTATTGATACAGTGAAAAAAGTGCATGACTTTCTGACAGTCGGTGCGGCTGCACCGTTGCAGGAAGCGGCTGTTACGGGACTGAATTTTGGCGATGACTACTATAAGGACTTGCAGGAAAAATACACGGAAAAACGGAATCTTTTCTTAAAAGGACTTGATGATATAAAAATACCGCATACAGTTCCGCAGGGAGCATACTATATTCTTCTTGATATTTCTGAATTCGGCTATGATAGTGATTTGGAATTCTGCGAAGTCCTTGCAAAAGATGTAGGCGTTGGAGCAGTTCCGGGTTCGAGTTTTTTCAAGGAGAATGAAAACAGATATATCAGATTCCATTTTGCCAAGAAGAATGAAACGCTGAATGAAGCCCTGAACAGATTGTCCGATATAAGAAAGAAGATAAAACCGAGGAAGTGATGTTATGACATTACAGCAATTGAATTATGCCATTGTTATCAGCGATGTTGGTTCAATGAATAAGGCGGCGGAGCAGTTATATATTGCTCAGCCGTCGCTGACTGCCGCAATAAAGGAGCTTGAAAAGGAAATAGGCATAACAATTTTTAATCGTGGTGCAAGAGGAATTACGCTGACTGCCGACGGTTCGGAATTTATCAAATATGCAAGACAAGTCTATCAGCAGTACGAAAATTTGCAGGAAAAATACACGGGCGGAGGACTGAAACGCAAATTCGGCGTATCAGCACAGCACTATTCCTTTGCGGTGCAGGCATTTGTGGAAATGGTAAAGGAATTTAATACCCATGAATATGAATTTGCAATCAGGGAAACCAAGACATCGAACGTCATAAACGATGTAAGTTCGCTGAAAAGTGAAGTCGGAATTATTTATCTCAGCAATTTCAACCGGCACGTAATTACAAAACTGCTTGAATCAAGTCATCTTGAATTTCACCATCTGATCGAATGCGATATTTTTGCATATCTTTGGAAAGAACACCCTCTTGCCCAGAATCCGTCCGTTAGCATTGAAGAACTGAAGGAATATCCATGCCTGACCTTTGAGCAGGGGGATAAAAGCTCCTTTTATTTTGCAGAGGAAATAATTGACACGGCAGATTTTTCGAGAATTATCAAGGCCTCCGACAGATGTACTATGCTGAATCTGATGAAAGGGCTGAACGGTTATACATTCTGTTCCGGAATCATCTGCAATGAACTTAACGGTTCGGAATATACAGCCGTTCCGATCAAAGACGCTACGGATAAAATGGAAATAGGCTATATTACGAGAAAAAATACGATTATCAGCGACATTGCAAGGATATACATAGAAAAGATAGAATCCTTTTTGAAGTAACCGGAGTTATAGTAATTTTCTATTGCTCGTTATCAATAATGCATAGTAGACAAATAGGAAAAGTAGTGATATAATAAATACAGAACAGCAGAGATGCTGAACATATGATAATGGAGGTAATACCAATGAGCAATGTAATTAAAAAGAACCCTAATGATAAATACTGGAACGAGGCTCTCGAAACAATGCCCCGTGAAGAACTTGAACAGAAGCAGCTTGAAGATCTAAAGGAAATCGTAAAGTTTGCATACGAAAATGCACCTTATTATAAACGTTCGTTCGATGAAGCAGGCGTGAAGCCCGAAGATATTCATACTCTTAAAGATATTCAGAAATTTCCGTTTATCAACAAGACTACGCAGCGTGATACACAGGGTGTAGGCTCATTTTTAGGTGAGCTTGCTGCTGTTCCAGAAGAAGATGTTGTTTTTGTTTCAACTTCATCAGGCTCAACCGGAGTGCCAACAATGAGTCCGTTTACCAAGCAGGATTTCGATGAATTTCAGGATACGGAAAGCCGATGGTTCTGGCAGGTGGGAATGAGACCAAATGACAGATACGTTCACGCACTGAATTTCTCCCTCTATGTCGGAGGTCCTGACGTAATCGGTGCGCAGAATCTTGGAGCACTCTGTATCTGGGGCGGAACGCTTCCGAGCGAAAGACTTTTATTTATTCTGAAAACATATCAGCCAACAATCATCTGGACAAGTCCTTCCTACGCATGGCAGCTGGGTGAAAAGGCAAAGAAAGCCGGCATTGACCCGAAAAAGGATTTGTCTATCAGGAAGATTATCGTTGCCGGCGAGCTTGGCGGTTCGATTGACGCTACCAGAAAAGCAATTGAAGATCTCTGGGGTGCAGAGGTATATGACTTTTACGGACTGTCAGATATTTTCGGTGCTTGCGCTGCACAGTGCGAATATCATGACGGATTACATATTGCAGAAAATCATATTCTTGTGGAAACAATTGATATTCACACGGGTGAAGTTCTTCCAGACGGAGAAGTCGGAGAGCTTGTATTTACAACCCTCCGCAAACACGCAAGACCACTTATCCGTTTCAAGACGGGCGACATCGGACGTATCGACAAAACGCCTTGCAAATGCGGCAGAACTCATGGTAGAATCCATATTCTCGGCAGAAAGGACGATATGTTTATCGTTTCTGCTGTCAATGTTTTCCCAAGCGATATTGAAGCGGTTATCCGTGAGCTTGACGGCGTGACAGGGGAATATCTGATAAGAATATTTGAAAAGGATTTCACCTGCAAGTATTCCGTTGAAATCGAAAAGACTGCCGACAATACAGATGCTGATGAAGTAATAGCCGAGAAGGTTTCCAACGCTCTGAAAGCAAGAATTGGCGTAAAGCCTTATAACGTTGTTGTTCATGAGGACGGCGGACTTGATACACGTTCTGAGCACAAGTCTAAGAGAATCATTGATGAACGTAAGCTGGATTACAGCATATAACCAGAGATGACGAAAAGATACAAACAATATCACGTGCAAAGGAATGTGCAAAGCGGTAAGGCAGGATTTTTGCGGTTTTGCCGGAAGAAAAAATACAAAAACGTGGTTAGTTGTTTACTGTCAAATATTCTATGTATTGTTGGAATACCGCAATACATAGAATATTTTTTTCGCAATAGTGGAAAAATTTCAGTAAATGCGGAGAGAGATTTCAGCGTATTCATGTTGCTTGTCCGAGAAGTGTTCTGAAAGAACGTGAGTTCGATGAGAGCGTTTTATCTGCCGAATGGCAACTGCGGTCAAGCT
>CAUDDP010000010.1 GCA_958448395.1 uncultured Oscillospiraceae bacterium
CAGTGTAAATTCCACAAGTAAATTCCATTGTGGAATTTACTTTGGGAATTCACTCAAAAATGGATTTGCGTTTTGGGTATGATTCTTTTCTTGACAAATGCAGTAAAAACAGGTATACTGTATTTATACCGTCTCTGTGCATTTTGGCAGAATATCGTAGAGATGGAATGAACGGATAAAAGTGTTGAAAACAAGAGGAGTTAAAACATGGCTACAAATGATGCGACGATTGTTAAGATAAAACATGAAATTTTGGAGGAAGTTGCAAAGCTGGTTTTTGCTGGAAAATTCGAGGAGGAAAAGGAAGAATTGCCGTTGCGGCTGATGCCGGGACCAACAGCAAAATATCGCTGCTGTGTCTATAAGGAACGGGAAATTGTGCGGCAGCGTGTTCGGCTGGCAGAGGGTAAAAATGTAGAGGGTGCTCCTAACAATCTGGTTGTACAGGTGGTGCGGGCTGCCTGTGAGGAATGTCCAATTTCTCGGTATGTGGTAACGGATAACTGTCAAAAGTGTATGGGAAAGGCTTGTCAGCAGTCCTGCCGATTCGGTGCCATTGATATTGGACGCTCCAGAGCCCATATTAACCCGTCTCTTTGCAAAGAATGTGGAAAATGTGCAAAGGCCTGTCCGTATAATGCGATTGCTGACTTGATTCGTCCCTGTAAGCGGAGTTGTCCAGTGAATGCAATGACTATGGATGAATACGGTGTTTGTCAGATTGATGAAAGTAAATGCATTGAATGTGGACAATGTATCCATAGTTGCCCATTTGGTGCAATCAGTTCGAAAGCATTTTTAGTGGATGTGGTAAAGGATCTGGTTGCAGGGAAACGAGTAGTCGCCATGATTGCCCCAAGTGCAGAAGGACAGTTCGGTGAGGGGATTACGGTTGCCAGCTGGAGAAAAGCGTTACAGCAGGTTGGCTTTGCGGATTTGGTAGAGGTTGCATTGGGGGCAGATATGACTGCCAATGCAGAAGCAGCTGAATGGGCAGAAGCATATCAGGAAGGAAAGAAGAAAACAACTTCTTGCTGTCCTGCTTTTGTGAATATGATTGAAAAGCATTATCCGATGCTGAAAGAAAACGCTTCTACAACGGTTTCTCCGATGTGTGCGGTATCTCGAAAATTGAAAGCAGAGCATCCAGGAACGATTACCGTCTTTATTGGACCCTGTGTTGCAAAGAAAAGTGAAGTATTGGAACAGCGTTTAGAAGGCAATGCAGATTATGTGCTGACATTTGGTGAGATTCGTGCAATTATTCGTGCAAAGGGCGTAACATTGAAACCAGAACCGAATGAACAGCAGGATGGCAGTGTCTTTGGTAAGCGGTTCGGTGACAGCGGCGGAGTAACCGCAGCAGTTCTGGAAGGCATGAAAGAACAGGGATTTACAGAAGAAATCAAGGTACATAAGTGTAATGGTGCAGAGGAGTGCAAGAAGGCATTGTTACTTATGAAATTGGGCAGACTGCCAGCAGATTTCGTAGAAGGTATGGCATGTGTTGGTGGCTGTGTAGGTGGTCCAAGCCGGCATATTGAACCAGAGGCAACAAAGAAAAACCGGGATAAGTTGATTGGACAAGCAGATGATCGGAATATTGCAGAAAACTTGAATCGGTTTGCCAATATTGAAAATATCAATATGCATCGCAGTCACGAAACACAGGAAACATAAAACAATTCACAGCCAATATAAAAAATAAGAATGAAAGAACTGTCGGCAAAACCAAAACAGCCGGCAGTTCTTTTTTGTGCAAATGACACAAAGCAATCACATGATATGCACACAAGAATAGGAACTTCAACTTTAAAAATAAAATTCTAATACACGGAAACAGAAAAAAAGAAAGTAAATGCGAAAAAATATAAATCGAAAATGTGTATTCACGTTATTAAGCATGTTTCACACTTAATTAAACAAAAAACGGGTAAAAACTATTGACAAGTCACAAAAGATGTGGTATGATATAATCAAGGAAAGGGAAAGAGAACAAAGACCAAGAGAGATGCTTCAAAAGGAGATTTCAGATGGTATTCGTTCTAATGTCAGCTTTCGGAATGCATTTTAAGGGTTAAGACATTGAGTCTTTTAAAATGCAGATATTTTTCCAGTGAGGAGGATGAGATCCCATGGCAAGTGAAGAACCACAGTACATATGCTGTCAGGATCGCATCCTGATCCAGTCGTTGTAAGAAAAGGGTAGTTTGGATCAGAAAAACTGGTCGCATACCAAGGAAATGAAAAAATCGGACAGGCTGGAAGATGGATTTGCGGTTTGACGAATGTGGCTGTACCAACAGAAAATTCGGATTGGCAGCATAGGTGAAATACCTAATACAAGATGATGACGATCTTGTATCTTCGGCGAAAGCCTTGAGATAGATGCCGGAACGAAATTTTGCAGAGCAAAGGGATGATTCTTATGACAAGAAGAACCTGGTTATGCCGACAGCTTATGAAATAATTGAAAAAGGTGAGTCCAATGGAAGTGCAAACTTTTTAAATTATATCTGAAACAAAAAGGAATGAGTCCCATGGAAGGTTACCATATTACTGAAAAATGAAATTTATGTAAGGGTGGTTCCCATGTATTGATCATTTAATCTCTTAAAAACGATATTATTTCAAAAGGGTGAGTCCAATGGCAAAAAAGAGATTATTTAGCTGAAAATAAGATGTTGGGAGTGAGTCCAATCGAAACTTCAGCGAAAGAATGAAAGTTCTTTCCAATCCTTTATCTGAAAAAATAGAATAAAATATGCACCCAGAGTGGAGGTCTCCCAATCTGGGTGCTTTTTATTGTTATGAACAACGCATACCTTGATAAAGGTGATGCGTTTTTTGATAGGATGCAATGGCATTTAATACACCACGTTTGTTACGACTCCAAAGTGGTGCAATCAGTGTACGGGTATCTCCATCACCAGTAAGACGTTCGATTACGGTTTCCGGTGGAAAATAGGTCAGTTGTTCTGCAATCAGTGCAACATATTCCGCTTGTGTGAGTGGCTGTACCTGTCTATTTTGATACCATGTTTCCAAGGCCGTTCCACGGATGATATGTAGGAGCTGTAATTTGACCGCATCTGGATGTAGTTTTCCAAGTTGGATTGCATTGTCCAACATCTGTTCCGTGGTCTCCTGTGGAAGCCCGTTGATGAGATGGACACAAATCCGGATTCTGCGTTTCCGCAGGGCAGAGAAGGCATTTAGAAAAACGTCGTTGTCATAACAACGGTTGATGAGCATTGCCGTTTTAGGCTGGAAGGTCTGCAACCCCAGCTCTACCGTGAGAACGGTACGTTGAGAGAGTTCCTCCAGATAGTCCAGTACAGGTTCTGGCAGACAATCCGGACGAGTACCAATCGAAAGCCCTATAACATCTGGCTGTTGCAGAGCGGTTTCATAACATTGCTGTAAATAGGGAAGAGGAGCATAGGTGTTGGTATGTGCCTGAAAATAGGCTATGAGTTTTGCCTGTGGAAATTTTTTATGAATGCGTTCCCGTTCTGCCTGAATCTGTTCGACAAGGCTTCCAGTATGTGTAAAATAACCACTTCCCCCGTCGCAGAAAATACAGCCTCCCGTTCCTTTTGTACCGTCCAGATTGGGACAGGAAAAACCGCCGTCTACTACAGCTTTCATCACACGACATTGAAACATGGTCTTATCATAGTCAAACCTTGCATAGTATCGTCTTCCACCCTCCCACATCTGTTAAAATACCTCCATATACGCATCATATTCTTGGAAAAATGTAACTAAGGTACTTCCAAAGAAAAGCATATCTTCTGCATCCATTGAACAGGCATCGATGGAAAAATAATGACCGCTTCGGTCAAATCCGTACAAATCGCCGCCCAGATTGGTGCCGAAAATACAGCAATCGGGGAAATAGGTGCTGATTTCATAATCAATATTGATTTGGAGCAATTCTTCTAATGAATACAGGTGTACATACAGATTCTTTCCAACACAGCCTTCCCCACCGTTGTGACTGTGCATAAATGTTAGGTAGTCTTCCAGCAGTGGAATCCCGTTTACTTCTGTGATTTGAAAATCTGTTGGGGGAAGAAATTGAAATTCCTGAAATAGTGTTTTGTATTCCTGCATATTATGTACCTCTTATTTTTGATTGGTATCGAAGAAACATGAAATAGGTAGAATCTTTTCATTTTCTACCCTTCATTATATTCGTTTTTTTCTATAAAGTCAAGTCCCTAATAAAATATGCAGCAAAACGGTGGAAACCATTCTACTGCATAGGAAAAGGGGGTATTTTATGAGAACTGCCGCAAATCGGCAAGGTATTTTTGGTCCGTTTCTGCACACGGAAACGGTAAGGTGACGGAATGTTCCGTAAGTCAAAGGGAATTGCGATTCCTCTGTCTATCTATCATAATACTGAATATCTGTGAAAATTATGTGTGTTATCATGGGTGAATTTCGGAAAATCCGATGAAATTCCTCTTGTTTTATGGGGAAAGCGACAGCTTTTTTTATATGGTAGTTTATAGAAAAACGGCTGTCACTGTATGAAAGAATGGTGAAAAACAGTTGTGGCGATTGTGATAAATGACGGGAATTTCTGTAAAATGCCCCTCTGATATTGACAAGATACACAAAATTCAGTATAATATGGTTGGGATGAGCGGGGATTGCCTGTCTGTTTATGTGACAGGAGAAAGAAACAAACAATACCCAATCGAAAAGAGAGGTTTTCATGAAACAACAAAAAAAATGGATTGCTGCTGCATTGAGTCTGTTGTTGAGTTGTACAGCAGTACCACTTTCTGCTTTTGCAATTGAACCGGAGAGCAATGAAGAGATTATATACGAATTTCTAACAGAAACATTGCAGTTGAATCCGGCTGCTGCCAGTGGCATTCTGGCAAATATTTATCAGGAAAGCAGGTTTGAACCAACTGCATCTTGTATTGATATCAATCAAAAAATCAGTTATGGGATTTGCCAGTGGAATGGTTCCCGTTATGAGGCATTACAAGCATTTTGCAGCGAAAACGGCTATGCATATGATTCTTTAAGCGGGCAGCTTGCCTATCTGGAATATGATTTATTGACGACTTATTCTCCCTATTACTATGATACATTGATGACTGACTTTGAGAATTCTGCACAGGGTGCCTACGATGCTGCTTACTCATGGGCGGCCGTCTATGAGGTTTGCAGTACAATTTATCGGACAGGCAGAGCAGAATTGGCACGGGATGTGTTTTATCCCTACTATGAAACCTATGTTACCGTTGCACCAACACCATGTGATATGGGAACAGATTTTTATGCTGCAATCCAGTACGGCAGCGAGGGAGAAACACTTTCTGTAAACAGCAGCAAGCAGATACTGCTACAAAAGAGCGAACAAAAGGAGAATTGGCATTTTGTTCGGCAAGAAGATGGCAGCTATTTTATTTTGCAATCAGAGGGACATTATTATTTGAATGGACAAATTGGTACATTGACGTTGACCGAGCAAGCAAGCCGCTGGTTTCTCTATGAAACAGAAACTGGTTTTCTCTTGCAGGATGCAGAAAGCGGTTTGATTTTGCAGGAATCCCTGAATTTGCAGGACATTGCTTTGCAATTATCCACAGTCTTTTCCATTCAAATCTTGCAGCAACCATCAACAGTACCATTAACGGTGCAGGCTGGTACTTTTCCAATGCCAACCACATTGCAATGGACGGCATCCGCAGAGACTGCTGGATATACGCTTTCTATTTGGAGCGGTACAGATACCAGTCAGACGCCGCTGTACATAGAAAATGCGTTGCAGGGAACTTCTTATCGCACCACCCTTTCTGCTGGTACCTATACCGCTGTTTTACAGCAGGTCAATGCAGCTGGTACGACAAAGGGAACCCCTGTAACATTTACTGTGACAGAGCAGGAGAAATGGGAGGCAGAGGATGGTGCATTATTGCGGTTTGCACAGCCAGAGAGCCGTCAGTTTTTGACGCCACAGGCAGATGGCAGTGTGCAGATGGTGGAAAAGAATGATACTGCACAACAAATCTGGAAGCTGCAAAAGACGGATAATGGCTATTATCTATTGGATAGTCAAACTGGATTGGCACTTTCCGCAGCGGAAAATGGTACGCTTTCTCTACAGGAACAGACTGCGGAGCAACAGACATGTCAAATTTGGACATTGTACCAAAAGGACGGCAATGTCATGCTTTATCAGAACGGAAAAATGATTACCCGTTCAGAAAGGCAAACAGAATTGATTTTGCAGTCGGTACAGGAGAAAGAGACACAATGGTTTATCCCCCTGCTTTACAACATGAAAGAGCCAGTATTAACGGTTTCTTCCAATGGGAGTTTGATGCCAGTTTTGCTGCAATGGGATGCAGTAGATGGTGCAGCGAGCTATCAGGTAACAGTACAAACCGAGGATGAAGAAATGGTGATGCAGCGGAAAACGGAAGGCACAGGTCAGCAAATAACATTGGAACAGGGGAATTATATTGCCTGTGTACAGGCGGAAAATGCAGCTGCACAGGCTGTTAGTACAAAAGTTCCGTTTACTGTCAAGAATGTGCCATTAGAACCGGCTGTTCAAGTCAATAATGGTTTGACAGAAGGCAGCATACAAGTACAGTGGAATGACAGCATGTATGCAGATGTGTATGATGTTCGAATCCTTGAAGCGGAGACAGGAAAATGTGTGCAGTCTGTCTTTGGTTTGACGGGACTGCGGTATATATTTACACTGCCGGATGGGGACTATATTGCAAAGGTAACAGCAAGAAACACATCGGCAATCAATTGTGCGGCAACTGGAACATCGGCGAATTTCTCCATTGTGACAATTCCACAGCAAAAACTGACAGAATTGATTCAGCAGAATAAGCAGTATTTGCATGAATTAGAATGATCCCATTGAGAAGAGTGCACAAAAGCAGCTGTCGTTTTAATAGAAAACGGATAGCTGCTTTTGTATTTATATAGATAGAAAGCTGTTTTGATAAAGAAATGCTGTAAATTCGTGAAAATCACATTACCGTAGTAAATTATATAGATGCAATAATTTAATTAGAAGGGGGATTATACCTTGTATCGAAGCATTATTTTTTTATTGAAGCCAAAATCAGAAGTTGCTTACCTGTTTGCGGAGGATACTTTGCGGCAGGGCTTGGAGAAAATGCACTATCATCATTATACTGCAATACCAGTTATTCGCAAGGATGGCACGTATTATGGTACGGTTACAGAAGGAGATTTCCTATGGGAATTGGTGCGGCGGGAGCAGAGTGACATGCCCCATCGTATTCCCATTCGAGAAACAGAAGCGTACCATATTCATGATATTGTGCGGAAGGGATGGAATCCGGCAGCTAAAATCTATGCAACGATGCAGGACTTACTGGTTCAGGTTATGGATCAGAATTTTGTACCGGTTGTCGATGACCGGAATGTGTTCAGCGGAATTATTACCCGGAAAGATGTGATACAGTATTTTGCGAAAGAGCAGTTTGTACAGAAGGAATCGAAGTCTCAAGTCTAAATGAAAGATTTTTTAACAATAGAAGCAGTCACATAAAAAATCTCTTTTCAGTGCTTTCATATGATGATTGGAGAACTTGAGGGCTGCAATATAATCTTTTGTATCAATTACCGTTTCACGCAGTCCAGCGGCTGAATTGCAGCGGCTTCCTGTGCGATTTTGCCCATACAACATTCAAATGAAACGCCATACCAATAGGTTTCCCGATCTGGTAGGGTTGCTTCAATGCAGTCTGTTGTCAGGTTGACTGCCAGCTGTACGGCCTTTTCTAGGGAAGCACCCTTGACAATGGCACCGGAAAGCAGGCTGGAGAAAATATCGCCCGTTCCATGAACTGCCTGATCAATGTGATTGCGAAAAGCTGCATAGTAGGTGTTTGTACTGCGGTCATAGGCAACCGCACCGTGTTTCCCGTCACCATACTGCACACCAGTCAAAACGGCAATGGGGGTTCCCATATCGGTTAGTGCACGAAGGATTTCCTGTACTTCCTTTTCATTATAATCCGTACGGTATGGGCAGTCCAGCAGGAGAGATGCCTCTGTCATATTTGGCACAATGACATCTGCCTGCTGACAGAGTGTTTTCATTTCTTTTACAAAATCTGTTGTGAATCCTGGGTATAGTTTTCCAGCGTCTCCCATGACAGGATCTACAATGATTTTTGTCTGTGCACTGTGGAACATATCAAAAAAATGAGAGACAATTTGGACTTGTTCTTTGGAACCTAAATAGCCAGTATAGATCCCATCGAATTGCAATTGTAGAGCGTTCCAGTGCTTCGCAATTTCTGGAATATCACAGGTTAGGTCACGAAATGTATAGCCAGTAAAACCGCCTGTGTGGGTAGAAAGAACGGCAGTTGGGATGACGGCAGTTTCAATGCCCATTGCTGAGAGAATTGGATGGGCAACTGTCAGGGAACACTTTCCAAAGCAGGAGATGTCTTGAATGGTCACAATTCTTTTTAACATTATGAATACCTCTTTATTATTATAGTTGACCTGTCCGGAAAAATTCATTGGACCGGTTTTTATTAGTATAGAAAATTTTAAAGCATTTGTCAAGTGGCTTTGAAGCAAAATACTTTATAATAAGATTCTATCCATGCAAAAATATAAACCGTGTCAGCGAACAACGTAGTGTTTTCGCCGACACGGTTTTTTGGTTGGTGTTGATGGTATGCATTCTCATTGAATTCACATTGACTAAAAATAAAATAACAATAAGAAGATCATACTCAAAAATAAAGTGAGTTAAATTTGAGATATAATTTTCTCCAACTGATATGATCTTAATAATGCGTATATTCACTGACCTTCCAACTGCCATTTTCATATACCAATGTAAATGGATCTACACCATAAATATCAGATCCCCCGGGAACATGCATCACTACATTAAATGTAGCTTTGTTATCATCAGCAGAAATCCATTCTATAGTAACATCTTCCATAGAAAACAAATCCCCTTTGTTTTGCTGTATTTGATAAAGCGTTCCATCCACTTCTCTATATACAAAATCTATCTGATTGTCATATTGAGATGCATAGGATTCAGAAAAAATTTTTCTTACTTCTGCTTTTACATCTGCAACCGTGGATACTCTGGAATCTGAAACCTTATTAAGAGAAAGTCCTTGTTCATCATAAATGGTATCACTTGTATTAAAATACGTTCCATTTACAATGATACCAAAGAACACGTCCCAAGCGTCGCTGTATAATTGCCGTGCCTTGGTTTCCCATTGTTCTTTTTCACTACTATCCGTTGATGTAGACACATCGGTACTGCTACCAGTTTCATACCCTTCTGTAAAAAGATTGGGATCGCTAAATTCGCTGACTTTCCAATCTCCATTTTCATATGCCAATGTAAACGGCTCTGTGATATCAGATCTGTTTGTATAATGTGCAGTAGCATAGAAGGATGCCTTGTTGTCGCTGGTAGAAATCAATTTGATATCCACGCCTTCTAAAGCAGCATTTCCACCTTTTCCACTTTGTTGTTGATAGAGTTTTCCGTCTACCTCTTTATATTTTTCATCCACCTGACTGTCATACTTTGCGGCACAAGATTCCGAAAAGACGGTTCTCAACTCTGCTTTTACATCTGCAACAGTCGAAACTCTGGAATCAGAAATCTCATGAAAACTCATGTTGAGTGTACTGCTTGTGTTTCCATTTTCCTGAAAATAACCACCGTTGAAAACAATTCCAAAATACATATTGCAAGCAGCATCATACAACTGTTTTGCTTTGGTTTCCCATTGTTCTTTTTCAGTATTATCATCAGTTGTGTACATCTCATCGAAAAGATTTGGGTCACTAAATTCGCTAACTCTCCAATCTCCATTCTCATACGCCAATGTAAACGGCTCTGTGATATCAGATCTATTTGTATAATGTGCAGTAGCATAGAAGGATGCCTTGTTGTCGCTGGCAGAAATCAATTTGATATCCACGCTTTCTAAAGCAGCATTTCCACCTTTTCCACTTTGTTGTTGATAGAGTTTTCCGTCTACCTCTTTATATTTTTCATCCACCTGACTGTCATACTTTGCGGCACAAGATTCCGAAAAGACGGTTCTCAACTCTGCTTTTACATCTGCAACAGTCGAAACTCTGGAATCAGAAATCTCATGAAAACTCATGTTGAGTGTACTGCTTGTGTTTCCATTTTCCTGAAAATAACCACCGTTGAAAACAATTCCAAAATACATATTGCAGGCAGCATCATATGAAGATTTTGCCATACTTTCCCATTGTTCTGCATCATCGGTATTGGTTACTTCAGTTATTTCAGTTGTTTCAGTTTTACTTTCCTCGTTTGTCACAGACGATTCTGTTGCAGTCTCTGTCAAAGTTTCTATATTTTTTGACACATCTGATGTTTCAGGATCAATTGTGAATGTGCAGCCTGTATTCAAGAATGATACAGAAAGCAAAACTGTCAATAGAAATGCAACTGTCTTCATTTTTTTCGTTATAAACATAATCCCTCTCCTTTAAAATTTTCGGGAAAATCAATATCATTTAGAAGGAACACCATATTTTTCAATAAATATACCGTAAATTTAACAATTTTTTATCTAAAAATCTCGATACATTTCAGGTGCATTGTATAATTCTGGTTCAGTAAATTCATCGACTTTCCAGTCGCCATTTTCATATACCAATATGAATGGCTTTGTTCCCAAATAAGCATAATCATGTGCAGAACTATACAAAGAAGCGTTAAATTCTATCTTGTTGCTGTTAGCGGAAATGAGTTCTATTTTGATATCCTCCATAGAAAATACGCCGCCTTTTCCACATGGTGATTGATAAAGTTTCCCATCAGTTTCCTGATACAAAGTATTCAGCCGGTTATCATGCTGTGATACATAAGATTCAGAGAAAATATTTTTTAAATTTGTTTTTATATCTGAAATGGTTGATACTCTGGAATCGGAAACCTCATTAAAGATAATTCCTCGTTCGTCCCGCATGGTATTATAATTTGTTTCATAATATGTTCCATTTACAATTGCGTTAAAATACGTATACGAAGCGATTTGGAATTTTTGATAAGCATAATTTTCCCACTTTGTTTTTTCATCCGTATTATCAGATGAACCAGAAGTAAGATTATCTGTTGTCTGACTTACTTCTGTTGTTTTATTTTCACTCTCTTCTGTAGATACAGTAACATATGTAGTGATTTGTGTATTTGGAACATTTGTTACTTGTGCAATAACAGTATTCTGCGTTGCAGTTACGATTGTATCTGTTTGAATTGGCATGGTGGTTTCTGTTGGGGACCTCACGTTTTCCATTCCTTCTGCTGTGCCAGTTTCAATATGATCTTGCGATTCAGTATTGTTTCTAGCATGATTCTGAGCAGCAGAAGTAAATGTGCAGCCTGTGATGATAAACAGGACAGAAATTAAAATAACCAATGCTGGTATAGATGTTTTCGGTTTTTGGACAATAAACATCATGCGTTCTTTTAACTGCTTTCCTTTTGATGTCATAGAGGTGGATACCGTCCCCATAATAGCCATACGACTTGTACTCACAAGGGAAAGGAGTGTCTTTCCATATTCCATCCGTTGTTTATGATTTAAATTTTTCATAACGCTTTCATCACAGGCACATTCACAATCCTGTTTTGAGAGATATGCAGCAATCCAAACAAGCGGATGAAACCAATAGACAGATATTAGAAAACAACGCAGAACAGACCATAATAAATCCCCATGTCGATAGTGACAAAGCTCATGTGAAATAATATAATTGAGATGGGACTTTTTCTTTATTGCCGTCCGATTGAGGTATATCGCCGGCTTTCTTATGCCGAAAATACAAGGGGATCCAAGGTTTTCTACAACATAAACGGGAACAGCACATCTTATTTTGCATCTTACCCTGTGTTTTCGCAAATGTGTATAAAACATACAGTTGACAATTAAGAACCAGAGAAGCAGTCCGAATATTCCCACAAGCCAGATCATTATCATAAGTTTATGCCAATGAAATGACTGCTTTTTTATAATTGGTTCTTCTATTTGTTGTGCAGGTTCACGGTTCTGATGCATTACTGAATTGTTTTCTATTTCATTATAAACAGGTTTTTTATTTGATTCTTCTGAAATCGAATTGGTATGCACAGAAGATAGCGTTTGAGCATCTGTCATAGCAGAGATTTCAGTTATGAAAGCGGTATGATGTTCCGGCAAATTCATAATGCTGATAGAACTTTCTGGCAGTCCAAATGGAATCAGAAGTCTAACTGCTGCGATCAGCCAGAGTGCATAGATAATGCTATTTTTGATTCTTCCACGCAGAAGAAATCGCAATAAGATTATCATAATAATTAGAACAGAGGAGCTGATTATGGTTTCAATCATCGTCATCACACTCCGCTTGATTTAGGATATTTTGCAGCTCTTGAAGGTCATCTTCAGAAATTGCCTTCTGTGTGATTAAGGAGTTCACCATAAGTCCAATGCTTCCATGATAAATTCGTTTTAAAAATGACTTTGTTTCGGCAAGTTCCGCATCTTCACGCTTTAAAATAGAATAATATTTCTTTGCTCGTTCTTCCTTTTCATATGCCACCGCTTTTTTGGCTTCCATTCGTTTCAAAAGTGTGATGACAGTGCTTTTATCCCATCCCGTTTCTTCCTTCAGTGCAACTGTTAATTGCATAATGGTAACTGGTTCAAGTGACCAAATCTTAGACATCACTTTCCATTCTGCTTCTGATAGACTTATTTTCTCGTTCATAGCTTATTTTTCCTCCATTGGTTTACGTTTGTCTACCATTACAGTATAGCAGAAAGGTTTACAATTGTCAACCTCTGTTTTTGATTTTATTTCAAACATTTTAAAAATAAACTGCATTACTTTTGGACATATTTTCCTCAAAAGAAAAAAGTCCGAAACCTCGGACTTTTTTCATGCTATTTTTTAAATCTCAATTTTTAAATTACCCATAAGAATATGAATTTTATGATTTTACATAATATGTATTACAAAAAAATTCTTTTCTATCCATCTTCGAACTTTTTTCCTTTAAAAATAAAAAAGTCCGAAAATAAAAATTTCGGACTTTTCTTTCTATGGCAGGGGCACCAAGAATCGAACTCGGGACACGCGGTTTTGGAGACCGCTGCTCTACCTGCTGAGCTATACCCCTATTTTTCTAACCCTCCAAAAGGGGAGGGACGTAAGACTTGAATGGTACGCCTGATGCGATTCGAACGCACGACCTTCAGAGTCGGAGTCTGACACTCTATCCAGCTGAGCTACAGGCGCATATTTCACATTCATCTCACGAACCTATATTATTATAGCATACCCTCTTGCATTTGTCAAGAAGATGTGCTATAATAATATCAGATATTTTGTAAACTTTTTTTAGGAGTGAAAGAAAATGCAGGAACATATTTTTGTGTTACTGATGCAGACTGGTACATCTGTTGCAAAGGTATTGCAATTTTTTACTAGAAAGCCATATAATCATGCTTCTGTAGCATTGGACTTGACATTGGAGGAAATGTACAGCTTTTGCCGAAATCATATTCATTTCCCGCTTCCAGCTGGGTTTAATCAGGAGATTGTTGGACAGGGGACACTGGGTCGTTTTTTGGTAATTCCCTGTGAGATATATGCCATTCCAGTTACGAAAGAAAAGAAACAGGAATTTCGCCAGAATTTGGAGTACTTTAAAGTACATCGCTCCATGTTTTCTTACAATGTACTTGGTTTAGGCACAACCTTTCTGCGAATCAAATGGTCACGGAAAAATAAAATGCATTGTTCCCAGTTTGTAGCAACCCTGCTGGCACAGTCTGGCGTACAATTAAATAAATCGCTTTCTTTACATACGCCGGATGATTTGCGGTATATTTCAGATGCCCATTTGATCTATCGGGGGGAACTGAATCGGTTTTATCAAACTTATGCAAAGTCTATTCAAAAATCAGAGGATTCTATTCCAATGGTGTCAAGGTTTGCCTGAAAGAATATTGTCCCATAAAAAATAAAGAAGGCAGGACAGATTATCTGCATAGACGGGAATCGGCAGATTCGATTCCCGTGTCTGTGTTGGAAGCGTATAGGTGTTTTGCAAAAGGGCAACCTGCAATACATCTTCTTCTGATGCTGTAATGGCAACACGTACGCTGGGCACTGCTTGCAGAGCATTTTCTGATTGACATGCTACTTGCAGGTAAGCGAATAAAAATAAATGTAAAAAGAGATACAAGGCACCATATTGCAAAAAGTGGTGCAATTTTTTTGACTTCATATCGGATACACTCCTTTTTTATTCCTTGTTTTTAACGTAATTCCAGTAAGACTTCTGCAAGGGATTTTCCAATTAAGTGTCCAGAGTTGACAGCTTGCTCTATGGTATTTCCGTGTGAACCCACTTCAATTAGCAAGCTGCCAGTGGTTAAGTCCTGGTTGTATTTTCGATAATCAAACAGAATGGGACGGGCAAGATTGGGATACTGGCTTTCCATTTGTGATTGTAAACGACATGCAAAGCGAAAATTCATAAGATAGTTAGGCATTCCCATTGTGCCGTCATCACAGCCGGAGATAATCATGATTTGTGCGGTTTCTTTTCCATCTACGGTAATCAGCGGTTGGCTGACTGTGGTATCTGTACAGATGGCGTCCCGATGGATGTCCAATACCACTTTAATACTGGGGTACTCTTCTAGGATGGCTTTTACCGTTTCCGCACTGCGTTCATATGCACCATTGTAAGAGGGATAGTCATGTACTGCATCACTGTGTATCACACAAATGCCAGCTGCTTCTAATTCCTGTGTAATGGCATCCCCAACAGCTACTACATTTTTTGTATTATCGGTGGTGCGGTAGTTAAAATTCGGATCATAGTGCTCTCTTACCATTGGCTCATAGGTTTCTGTTGTGTGCGTATGCATAATCAATACTTGCGGTTTCTCATTGACAGAAATTTTAAACGCTGGCGGCATTTGGCTTTCTTGTATCAGTTCTTCATTGGAAAGACTGCTCAGATTTTTTACCATACCGCCATCTGGCAGTGTAAAAAAAGCAGTTCCTTCATAGTTTTCATAGGTGGTACGAATGACACTGTAAGCGTCATTCACATTCCATTCTGTCGGATAGGGGGCGGGACCGGCATCTGCATTGGAAACAGTGTTGTTTTCCAATGGCATTTCAGCAGCCATCTGCGTTTCCGCAGCCTCGGTAGCCATCTCTTCTGCTTTGGTTTGAAGTGGATTCCAGACAGGCTGTTGAAGCTGTACATAGCCCTCGCTGCGAACATTAGACATCGTTTCTGTTTCCGCAGATTCTTTTTCTGGGTCGGCAGAAGCTGTCAATGCCGGTAAGCTGCAAGTAATGCCAAGCAAGCAAATGAGAATGCCAATATTTCGTTTTTTTCTTCTTCGTCCACGTCTTCTTCTCATGCCATCACCTCATGATGATATCCATTTTGCACTAGTTTATGCAGTGTGTATGAAAAATATGTCAGGCAGTAATTTGCAATGGATTTTTACATTTCCCTGCATGTTTCGATTCCGAGCAGCATAAAAATAGAAGGGAAAATTTGCAAGGGGTGATTGTGATGAAAAAGCACCAAAAAGGTTTATGGTTTGTAGGACTGGATTTGCTTTTGATTTTGTTTGCATTTCTCATGACACATGCATGTCATCAGCGTGTAGATGCAGAAACGACCATCTCCCTGCCAATTTTGATGTATCATAGTGTGACAGAAGGAGCAGAGTCAGATTATTGTATCCAGCCGGAGACATTTGCCGCTGACTTGCACTATCTAAAAGAAAATGGTTATACCACTGTTTCTGCTGCACAGTTAATTGCGTATACCAATGGAATTGGAACACTGCCGGAACGTCCTGTCATGCTGACATTTGACGATGGTTTTTATAACAATTATAGTCTTGTGTTGCCGTTGCTGGAAGAGTATGATATGTGTGCTGTCATTTCTATTGTTGGAGAATTTACAGATAAACTTGCACCAGAGTCACCACATGTGAATACGTATTCCTATTTGACATGGTCAGATTTACGGGCACTATTAGACTCTGGGCGGGTGGAGCTTGGGAGTCATACGTATGCATTGCACAGCGATACGGGACGTTGTGGATGTTCTATTACAGCAGGAGAGGCAGAGGATGCCTATCACATGATGTTGCTAGAAGATTTGGGAATGCTGCAAACACGGTTTCAGGAAGAATTGCAAATACAGCCAGTTTTATTTGCATATCCATATGGATTTCTTTGTTCGGAAAGTCATAGTGTTTTGCAGGAATTAGGCTTTCTGGTGACGCTGAATTGTCGAGAGGCAACCAATCAAATTACCCGAAATCCCCACTGCCTATATGGTTTAAACCGTTATAATCGCTATGGAAATTGTGATACTGCTACATGGATGCAGCGTCTTACAGAAGATGAAATCTCGCAAGTAGATTAGTTATGCAGTTTTCAAAATCTCTAATAGAAAACAAAACAGTTGTTTGCCTATTTTTAGTGACAAACAACTGTTTTGCAATTTATTCTTCTGTTGTTTCTTGCGTAGTGTTTTCAGTCGTAGTATTTTCAGTGGTACTTTCATTGGATGCATGATCGCCAGCTTCAGAAGCACTGTATTGTGTTGTGATAATAAAACCATCCGTATTATTTCCGGAAATACTATAGCTGTTCTTCTTTGGAATCTTCACTTCTGTAGAACCGCTTGTGCTGGCAGCATAGTAGTAAATCTCATAAGTAATATCGTCGTTGGTATAAGTGAGAGGAGCATCAATTGTATAGGACTTGACATAATCCAGATATTCTTCTAAGCAATAGTTATTTTCATACATAATCATGGAATGTGGCAGACCGACATACCGGAAATGATGTGGCATATAATCCACACCAGTGACACTGGTTTTATCATCTGGGTAGCGGAGAATAAAACCATAATACCAACAGTTTGCAACCATCCACTCATTCCGTTTCGTCAGGTATGGAACTACCTCACCAGTAGAAGTAATCAGACCAATATCAAATGCGTACCCACTGCTTCGTTCGGAGAGCACATTGGTGTACAGACTATCATAATCTGTATTGGTCACACTAGTGCTATGAATTTGCAGATTGACAGATCCCTGTGATGCCTGATATGCTTCAAACAATTCTACCATAGGATTTCGCATTTCTGTCTGAAAGGTAAGTGTCTCTGTTTGATACTTTAAACAGGTATCAGAAAGTGTAGTGAAATCGGTGAAATCTGTTTTTCCAGCATATGGACAGGTGTTGCTGACCATAACCAAAGATCCATTGTGCAAATCAGAATCGGAAAGGGTAATGGTATCATAATTGGGATCCTCTGGTTGGGTTGTGGTGGTAGGTTCCTCGTCCTTATTTTTGTCATTTTTTTTCTTTGTTGCTTCTGTTGCTTTGTCGGTTGCTTCTGGAATACCATTGGAATTGGTTTCTGTTGAAAAAGAACCATTGCTGACAACATAAGTAACATTGGCACGGGTAATCATGCGAATGGCAAAATCAACAACCAAAATTAGACAAATCAAACAAGCAAGAATGACAACCACATTGATAAATTGCATCTGCTTTTTTGGTTTCCGTTTCACATCCCCATCTCCTTTTAATCATAAAATTCTGTTGGCATCTCTTCTTCCGGATCCGTTGTTTCTTCACTGGAATCAGAATCATTGTCATCAACATCTGTATTTTCTTCCGATTCTTCCTGTTCTGTTGTTTCTGCTTCATTCATGGTTGCTTCTGTTGGTGGATAAGTTGTTTTTTCCAAATGCGTTGGCATTTCATAGCCGCCATTGACCAGTCCATACATGGCAAAGCTGTCAAAGACTGGATTCATTTCTGTTGGAGCATATGCTGTAACAACCACATATTCATTGCCATCTACAGAGGTCGCATAGCTTGCAAGGCATTGCATTGCCTGATCGGTAAATCCGGTTTTTCCGCCGATGATGGTCATGTTTTTCACTTCATTGCCATACATTCGTTTATACATCGTACTCAGCAGGATCATTCCATTTGGATGTTGCTGTGTTGGTGTCGTGCGATAATCCACACTGCCGAGAATCTGGCGGCAAGTTGGATTTTCCATAACTGTTTTCATGAGAATTGCAATATCCAGTGCAGTGGAATAGTGATCTTCATTATGAAGACCCGTTGCATTGACAAAGTGTGTGTGATTCATACCAAGTGCCTTTGCCTTTTGATTCATCAAGGCAACAAATGTTTCTTCATTGCCGGATACATAATCTACAATTGCCATAGTGGCATCTGCACCAGAGGGGAGAGCCATGCCATACAACAAGTCTGTAATGGAGACAGTTTCGCCGGATTCAAATCCTGCTCTGGCAGCTTCCTGTTCAATTAGTGGAGAAATCAATTCATAGGTAATCGTGTAGGTGTCATTAAAATCCTTGATGTTTTCTACCGCTACTAAAAGTGACATTAGTTTTGTCATGGAAGCAGGATACATTTTCTGTTCGCAGTTACGATCCGCCAAAATTTGATTATTGGTGACATCCAACAGAACAGCATACTTGCTGTAAATGTTATCTGCTGTTAGTTTTTGATCTGTTTCTGCATATTCTGGATAATTATCAATGAGCATAGAACCATCCTCAGATTCACTATAGGAAATATCGGTAATTGGTTGGGCAATCATATTTCCATTATTTGCTGATGCAGATGTAATGCTTTGTGCTGTGTCATCTCGAAATACTTCTGAAAGGATGACCGTAATAAGAACGATGAGAAATAATGCACCCGCTATTATGCCGAGTAGGGGAAGCCAGTTGATTTTACCTGTATACTTGTTGCGAATGATCATGGTTACACCTCTAAATTTGATGAAATCTGGTTTTGATTTTTGCAGTTGCCGGTTTAGGGCAGATTATGTGCGAAAATCGTTAGTATAATACACCATGTTAATTATAATACAGAAAAACGCATTTGTCAATAGCGTATGGTCTATCGTTTTCCGGGAAATGTGCAGTCACAGCTGCATAAAGAAGAAGCGGCAGAGGTAAGGCTGCCGCTTCTCAATCCTTGGCTTATAGAATTTAGTCTGTTAAACCAATTGCTTTTTTCAAACGATTGTACATTTCCAGAATGCCTGTCCGAGTGGTAAACTGAGATCGTTCTACAAGAAGACCGGAGTATTCATCATTTCGTAGTGCGTAATATGTCTGGTCATCTTTTTTTAGTAGTGTGATTACTTCCTTACTACCATCTGTCAGGGTATAGGTAATAGAAACCGCTGGTTCGCCTTCTGGTTTCTCTTCCATTGGATAGAACGTGTCCGCGGTTATGTCTGAGATGCTTTGGTAAAAAAGTGTCAATGCTGAAACAGCATCTGAACCGAGTGCATCTACATCAATGTTGTTGACAGTATACTGCTCATTTTCTGCATCAATTTTCATGCTCAATTCTTCGCCTTCCATTTGTATATCAACCGCAGAAACTTCTGTAATAGCAACATTATAAATATTGTCGCTCAGAAAATCCGCAGTAGTTGATTGCAAAAGGCTGATATAGTTGGCTGCACAGTAGAAGATCTGTCCGGTTTCTTTTTGCAGACATTCTACAAATTCTGTAGAGTTGGCATCATAATCTTTTGCGTAAATTGTGGTTTCTGTGCCATCCTCCTGTGAGAAATAGAAAATATAAGCTGGATGATCAAATCCATATTTTGCATATTGTTCTTCTGTGATATTTTCCTCTCCGAATTTATCAATGATCCACTCTAAGATGTCTGTTTGCAGGTTGCTGATGTTGACAAGATCAATAAAATCAGATTCTATTGGGCTCAGCATTTTCCAGGTATCATCCTCTTTTTTCTGTAAATCATAGAGCACTTCTCCATCATGTGTCAGGGTCATACGATCAATGGGGGAGGATTGATTGGTTTGTACATAGATGTTTTTCAAAGAGTTGCGGTTTGGACAAAGATAATCCCCATAATCTGCTTCTACCAGAAAGATATTATCAGATGCATCGGTCATAACATAGTAATATTCTTCTGTTGCAGTTAACTTGCCCGTATACAGCGTACGAGAACTGCTGTCGGTTGAGAGGGTAACAACATAGGAATCATCCAGTTCATATTGCTTTTTAATATCTTCTGTAGCTGGACCAATGTTTTCTGAAGCAGTCAGATTACAGAGAGAGCCAGCAACGGAATTTAAAAAATAAGGATTGATTTTGAAGTCTACTTCCTGTTCCAGTTCCCATATACCGCTTTCATTTAGTACAGCTGAAAATGTGCCATCTGGCGTTTGCAGTTCAATTTTGTTAATATCATTGGAGTTAAATTGCACCAATTGTAAGGCAGCAGCTTCTTCTGCTGCCTCTTGCTGCTTTTTTTCATTGCTGTTCCGAACAAAGAAATAGGCACCCAATGTCATACCAACCAGTATTACCAATGAGAGAATAATTATAATTTGTCTTTTCATCGACGTTCCCTCCATCTATTTAGCTGTTCCGCCGTTTTACCCAAACAACAACGCCAATAATGATAATTACAATTGGCAGAGCAGCGAACAGTATCATAATACTGCTGACAGTGCCGGCACTTGTCAATGCAATTTCATCATAAACTGTGGATTTGCTGTCGATTCCCATATCAATATCTGTGTCATACATCCAGCTGATGCTGCTCAAATATAGGTAGACTGCAACTAGATAGCGGCTGTCTTGCAGATGAGTATCATCTAAAAAGTCTGCATTACCGAATACAGCCAGTTTTGCTGCATTACGAGAATTGTCCTGTGAATATCCAGCCAGCATCAGTTCACTATCTGTGATTTTCTTGGTGTCATATTCACCGCCGTAGGGTTCTCCAATTGCAGTGGAATTGGTATTCAGCAGGGAAGCTGTTGTCATTTTGCTGTAGTTGCTGTTGTTGGTATAATAGAAGCTTCTGGATTCTGGCATATATGGGATCAAACCTTCATTCATCAGAGAAGAAGTCAGGTCGGCTGCCTCGCTGTCATCTTCTAACTCCACGAGGTTACATTGAATAATACTGTCATCGCTGGAAACGTGCATGGTAGCATCTGTTTCTATTACTCTGTCATAGTCCATGATGATGCAGAAGTCTTCCATAATCAGATCAAGGTTGGTATAGTTAAATTTACCAGCATTCGGTGACATGAGTAAAGAGAGATTCCCGCCATCGTCCAGATAGGCATCCAGTTTTTCCTTGTCTTCGTCTGAAATGTCAGAGGTTGGTGCAGCAACAATAATCATTGCTGCATCTTCCGGCACAGCCTCTACTTCAGAGAGCAGCAGGGAATCTGCCAGATAGTTATAGTTTTGAAGATTCTTTTTGAACTGTGTATAGTTGTCATCCATGGATTTTTCCCCATGTCCTGTTAAAAAGTAAACTGTTGGCGTAAATCCGTCAACGACAGATTTAATGGCACCAGTGAGAACATTTTCTCCTTTAAATGTCTGGGAAACCACAATACCTTCTTCATTTTTTTGCGTGCTGTACATGGTGTTGCCCGGAATTCTTTTTTTGACATCGCCGCAAACAAAAACCATATCGCCTGTGCTGAGTGTCAAGGAATTATCAGGGTTGATTTTTTGCATGGTTTCTTCATCTGTATTCGGGTCAATATCAATGAGATTGATGCAATCATGGGAATCATATTCTTTTAAAGCACGATACAGTGAGAGGGAATCTGTACTATTTTTAATGTCATCCATTTTGGCGAGTAGATAGAAGTCTACTTTTGTGCCGTTTTGGTCGAGTTCCTCCAAGTAGGAAGTTGTGGTTTCACCAAGGCTGTACTGTTTGTTCGGGGAAATATCCCAGCCGAGATCCAGTTGGGATACAATCATATTAAGAATGACTGCAACAGCAATGACCAGAATTGCCATAATCCAAGCTAGACTGGAAAACTTTTTATTTTTAAAATTATGAAACTTTTTTTCCATGATTGATTACCTCCGACTCCAGCGTCTTTTTTCTATAGAAATAACAGTGAGGATTAAGAATACTGCAATTTCCGTTAGATATGCAAATAGATCAGAAACTTGCATATATCCGTTGGAAAATGTAATAAACTTCTGCTGGTTGGAGAGCCAGTGCAGCAGGTCAGATAGGATAGGAATATTGGCAAAGAAAGTGTAGTTTGCAATATTGTCCACCAGCAGCAGCAGAATCATGGCAGCTTCACTCATAATAATAGAGAGAATAATGGATTCTGTGAAAGAAGAAATCAGAATGCCCAGTGCAATACAGACTAAACCAAACAGATAAAAGCCAATATAAGTACAAATGAGATTGGCAAGAATGACATGCCCGTTTAAAGCAGTAATAATCGGGTAATATAATGATATCACCAGCATGACGAAGAACACAGTTGCAGTTGCCAAAAACTTTGCTATCACAATTTTGGTGACACTGATGGGGCTGGATAGGAGCAGAACTTCTGTTCCATTTTTTCGTTCCTCTGCGAAGCTTCGCATGGTGAGAACCGGAAAAAGAATGGCAAGATAGAATAGGTTTACGTAGAACAGAGAGGGGAAGGAAAATTCATACAGCTCTGTGGCGGTAGAAATGTCCATGATCATGGTTAGGGAAAAGGTCAGCGTAAAAAATGCCAGTACAGCATACGCTGCCGGAGAAAGGAAGTAGCTTTGCAGTTCCTTTTTATATAGTGAAAACATGTGGGGTGATCCTCCTTATCAATCCGTATTCGTTGCATCATCTTGTGCATCTGTATCCGTTTCCGATGTTTCTTCTTCTGCCAGTTCGTTCATAAGCTCCTGTAGGGAAGAACGCTGTGATTCGTCGGACTGGTTGACCAGCTTGACAAAGACTTGTTCCAGATTCTTCTTCTGTTCCTGAACTTCCAGCACATCGAATTTCTTTACCAGCAAAGCGGCAAGGAGCGGATTGCGGATGTCACTGCCGGTGAGTTCCACATTATAAGTATAGATACCGGTCTTGAAACGGGAAATATTAGAGACATTGACTACGCCGTCCACCTGCCGCATAGCAGCAGCGACTTCTTGTGAACTACCCTTTACCTTTAATTGTAATACTGGATTGGTATCTGCACGCTGTTCCAGATGGTCGATGGTATCTACCGCACGGATTTCTCCCTTGCTGATAATCACTACCCGATCACAAACCGCACTGATTTCACTTAGAATATGAGAGCTGAGGATTACAGTATGATCCTGCTTCAGCTCCAGAATTAAATTACGGACTTCTATTAACTGCTCAGGGTCTAAGCCGACTGTTGGTTCATCCAGAATCAGAATGTCCGGATCGCCCAGCAGTGCTTGTGCGAAGCCGACACGCTGCCGGTAACCTTTGGAAAGATTGCGGATGAGGCGGTTTGCGACATCTGTAATCCGCAGCCGATCCATTGCCTTTGCTGCTTGTGCTTTGCGTTTTACCGCTGGGACACCTTTTAAACCAGCAACAAAAATCAGATATTCCCTTACCTTCATATCCAGATAGACCGGTGGAATTTCCGGCAGAAAACCGATGCAGCGTTTTGCCTGAATCGGATTTTTGGCAATGTCAAAGCCATTGATGGTAACTGTGCCGGAACTGGATGGAATCACACCGCAGATGATATTCAGTGTGGTGGACTTGCCGGCACCGTTTGGACCAAGGAACCCTAGGATTTCGTGGTCTTCTATGGTAAAGCTGATATTTTTGACGGCAGCTTTTTTTCCATAGTATTTGGTCAGGTTTTTAATTTCAACCATAAAAATCTCCTTTCTGCTTTTTCATAGATACACTGAAAAGCATGCTTTTTTATTATCGCAAAAATTATTTAACATGTCATGGACATACCGTAACCATTGTATTAAATACAGGAAAAACAGATAAATTCCCTGAAAAAGTTGCTGTGAAAATCGTGCGGATTTTGGAAAACTGACATCTGTGTTAGCCTACCATATTTATATGGGCATTTTGTGAAAGAAAAACGGAAGTCGTGAAAAAGCAGCGAAATTTAAGAAAACTACAAAAATAAGCGTAAAATGTAGACAGGTTGCACAAATGGAATAAATTGATTCTGTTTAAAATGCCGAAAAAAATGATTCTTTTGGAAGAAGGGTTGACATTTGCAGGTGCTTGGGGTATAATTTGAATATAAAAGTGGGTGCATTGTGTGTGGATTTTGTGAAAAGATATGAATGCACAGCGGTATTGTCAGCGTGCAGTTCTTTCTGCTTAGCAGAGTGGAACACACTGGTAACCGTACCTACGAAAGGATGCGTGTTCTGGAAAATGCACACTGGCAACTACATAGACCATTTTTAATCTATTATTCTATTTCTTGAAAGGGGAAATTTTTTCATGCAGTTTAAGAAGAACAAAACTGTTCTGGCAGCGATTCTCGCTGCTGCAATGACATGCAGTGCAATTGTTCCGACCGCTGCTTCCGCAGCTGGTACTAGAACAAAGCCAGAAGCATATGGTGATGAAACCTATGCTGCACGGTTTATGTCTTTGTACGATGACGTTATTACAAACGGTGTACAGAACGGCTATATGTCCAGCACTTCTACCGTTAGCGGCGGTCTGGGTGTTCCGTATCACTCTGTTGAAACACTTTGTATTGAGGCTCCGGACTACGGCCATGAAACCACATCTGAAGCAATGTCCTATTTGGTATGGGTTGCTGCAATGCGTGATAACATTGTAAACAAGGCAGCAAACGGTAAAGTCACTGTAAAGGGTACTAAGGATGCTTCTACAGAATCCATTGGTGATCTGGCAAAGGCATGGCTGACAATGGAAGCTACCATGGTCCCAGATGCACAGGGTCTCAAGAAAAACTTTATGCAGCAGGGTGGCAGTCTGAGTGCAACCTATAGTGATGAGTGGGAACAGATTGAACTGTATCCGACTGATATGGTACAGGGCAATACTGCTACCAACCCGATTCATGCAGATTTTTGTAGTGCATATGGCTCTGATAAGGGTCTGTATTTGATGCACTGGCTGGCAGACGTAGATGACTGGTATGGTTTTGGTAAGGCAAACGGCAGCACTGGTAAGCAGACAAATGTTGGCGGTTCCTTTACGCTGATCAATACCTTCCAGCGTGGTGAACAGGAATCTTGTTGGGAAACCATTCCGCATGCCTGCGTAGACCTGCATAATAAGGGTTACGGTTTGAATGGCAGCGGTGGTATGAAGGGCTTCTTCAATACAGAAGCTAGCCCGGCAGAGCAGTTCTCCTATACAAACGCACCGGACGCAGAAGACCGTGCAATTCAGGCAGTTTATGCTGCAAACAGATGGGGCGTTGGCGAACAGAACGTGAACTCCAAGTGGGGCGGCAACCAGAAGCTGTCTGCACTCGCTGGTAAGATGGGTGACGAACTGAGAAACAACATGTACGATAAGTACTATAAGGAAATTGGAGCTAACAATATTTGGGCTGGCGGCGGCAATGACCAGGGTCAGCACTACCTGATGAACTGGTATACTTCTTGGGGTGGTGCAATGTCTGCTGATCAGGACTGGGCATGGCAGATTGGTGCATCTCACATGCACGAATTCTATCAGAACCCGCTGGCTGCATATGCTTTGCTGTATGATGCAGATTTGAATGCTGGTATGAAGACCAGCAAGGCAACAGCTGATTATCAGACTTCTCTCCAGAGACAGATTGAACTCTATCTGTGGCTGCTGTCTAATGAAGGCGTAATCGCTGGTGGTTGTACAAACTCTTGGAACGGTCGTTATGAAGGCGATAAGGCAAAGGCTGCTGGTGTATCTACTTTCCATGGTATGTATTATCTGGAACACCCGGTTTATGCTGACCCAGGTTCTAACCACTGGATTGGTAACCAGGTATGGGCTGTTCAGCGTCTGGCAGAACTGTACTACGTTGTTAAGACAGAAGGCGATAAGAGCAATGTCAACATCGGTGGTATGGATCTGACCACTGCTCTGGAAACCATTCTGGACAAGTGGACAGGCTGGTTCCTGGATAACACCATTCTGGGTAAGGCAAAGGAAACTACAACACTCACCGCAAAGTATGAAAAGTATGATGAAAAAGAATCTACATTTGAATTGCCGGTACTGAGCAGTGTTGAAGATGACAACAAGAGCTTCTCCATTCCGTCCAGCTTGATCTGGGAAGGTCAGCCGAACGATTGGAATGGTTCTTATCAGGAGAATACTGGTCTGAAGGCTACAATCGTTGGTTATGGCGATGGTGACCTCGGATGCGTATCTTCTCTGGCGAACTCTTTGATTTACTATGCAGCTGCAAGAGGCGTAAAGGCTGATGATTTGGCTGATGGTGAAGCTTCCTATAAATCCGAAAGAGGTACCAAGAGCACAGATATGACCGCTCGTGCAAAGCAGTCCTTGTATCTGGCAAAGGAACTTCTGGACAGAGAGTGGAATGCATTCCGTGACGATATCGGTCTGGGTGTAAACGATCACAATACCAACCTGCCGAGATTGTGGAACACAAAACTGGTTCTGCCAGATGGCGTAATGGCAAATGGTAAGGGTCAGGTTCTGTCTGCAAGCAGATATACTGGTAAGATGCCGAATGGTGACGAAGTAAAGAATGGTGTTGCATTTGTTGACATTCGTTCCAACTACAAGCAGGATCCGATGTATCAGGAAGCATTGTCCTACTATGAGAAGGATGGCAATACAGATGACTACTACTTCACGCTGCACAGATTCTGGCATGCAGGCGATATCATGATGGCTCTGGGTACTATGTCTGAAGTTTATCCGACTCTGACACCGGATACTGCTGAGGGAGAACTGGTTGTCACACCGTCTGATGTAGAAGTTGAAGTTGGCGGAACAGAAACCCTGAAGCCGAGCGTAGATGGCTGCACATTCGAGTCTGCTGACAGCAGTATTGCAACCGTTTCTCCGGATGGCACCGTAACAGGTGTAGCTGCTGGTTCTACCACTATTACAGTTACTTCTCCGGATGGCAAGACCGCTACCGTAACCGTAACTGTAACAGCAGGTACTACCACTACAGAAGCAACTACTACTACAAGTGATACTACTGCAACCACTACAAGTGGCAGTGGCACAACTACAACCAGCGGTGAAAATCAGACTCTGCTTGGTGACGTAAACTTGGATGGTAAGGTTGACCTGTTGGATGCTATTTCTCTGAATAAGTATCTGGCTAAGCAGATTACACTGGGTGATCAGGCAATGCTGAATGCAAACTGTAACCAGGCTGATGGTACTGCTACCGTAAATGAAGCTGATGGTAATGCATTGATTAGCTATGTAATCCTGTTGATTACAGAACTTCCGTCTATGGAATAATAAGCTGAATTGTCCTTGCTTTTGTTTTAAAAATGAAACTATAAAAGGGGGCGTACAGGTAATCCTGTACGTCCTTTTTTTTTGGAAAACAACTGCAAATATATCTAAAAATTGCTTGACAAAGGGAGAGAAAAGTTGTATAATTAACATATACTTTATCGCATTCCACATGTGCAGATGTGCTGCGTGTGGAAAAATTTGAAATTATGAAAGACAGGGGTCGATGGCAATGGCAAATATTTTTGAACGGGCAAGCCGCAGTGTGTCTGGTATGTCGAAGAATGCTTCTGAAGTTAGCAATCTGCGAAAGAAGATTGTGTATGAACGGGAGCGAATTCAAGAAGTTATGCAGGAAATTGGTGAGCTGTATTATAAGAGCCAGGAAGAGGTACTTGCAAAGCTGAAAGAACTCTGTGCAGATATTGATGACAGAAAGCGTAGAATTGAGAGCATGAAGAGTGAACTGCATCAGATGAAAGGCAAGCGGGTTTGTCCAGGATGCGGAATGCAGTTTGATGAAAAATATCAGTTTGCGTTTTGCGGTAAGTGTGGAACAAAGTTGGAAGATCCAGTAGCGGATATTGATTAAGACTATGTTTGAAAAAAGGACTGTTGCAATTTTTGTAACAGCCCTTTTTGCTTTTTCAATAAGGAGTAGTTTCTCCGGCATTATATATGCTTTTTCTCTTTCTTGTGGTATAGGAACATTAGCACTGCCATGCTGATAATGATGCAATAACCGAGAATGCTATAGCCATCTGGTATTTGATGAAACAGGAAAAATCCGAGCAGTGCTGCAAAGATAATTTGTGTATAATCATAAACAGAAATATCTTTTGGTGCAGCGTAGAAATAGGCATTTGTAATGCCGAATTGTCCAGCAGCAGCAGCAAGACCGGCACCAATCAGTGTGAAAAATTGTTTTCCGTTCATTGGTTCATAATGGAACAATAACCAAGGCAATGCGACCAAGCAGGAGAATGCAGAAAAGAGGAAAATAATCCATGCCTTTGGAATGTGTCGTGTACCAAGATAGCGAACCATCGTATAGGCAAATCCTGCACCAATTCCCCCAAGGAGTCCAATGCAGGAGGCGAACAGAGAGGTATTGGAGAAGGTGGGTTTGATGATAAGTAGACTGCCCAGAAATGCTCCCAATATAATACAAACTTGCTTCCAATGGATTTGTTCTTTTAATAGCAGCCATGCCAGTAAAACAGAGAAAAATGGAGACATTTTATTGAGCATGGAAGCATCTGAAATGGGAAGATGGTCAATTGCATAGAAGTTGCAAAAGATGCCAACTGTACCCATTATGGCTCGCAGCAGCAATGCACCACCGCTTTTTTTATCACAGCGAAGTGGTTGATGTTCCTTCAAAAGCATAATCAGTGCGACTAACAATGCAATGAAATTGCGGAAAAAGCTTTTTTGAATAAAAGGTAAATCTCCTGCAAGTCGTACAAATGCATTCATCCATGCAAAACTAAAGGCAGAGAAAATGAGAAAGCAAATCCCTTTTGTACGGGAAGAAAGCTGCATAAAAAATTCAACCTTTCTAATAAAAATATTTTATTTTTATGTATTTAACTTCTAGCATTTCGATTAATATATTTAGTTGCATATTTTGAATACACAATTTTCTGACTACGGTATAAACCATAGTACCCTGATAGCATGTAACTAATAGCAATACATATTAGAAAATATGGCATACCATTCATACCAAATAGCTCAAATGCAATCAACAATGAGGTGACAGGGCAATTTGTTACACCGCAGAAAACTGCAATCATACCGAGTGCAGCAAATAAAGAGGGAGAAAGGTGTAGCAGGGAACCGTACAGGCATCCGAACGTTGCACCAATAAAAAAGGATGGAACAATTTCACCGCCTTTAAAGCCGGCTGCCATGGTCAATACTGTAAACAATAGTTTCATGAAAAAGGCGTACCAAACCACTTGTCCAGAAAGTGCTTTTAATAAGACTGGCATTCCTGCTCCAAGATAGTCTGTATTATTTGGGAAACTTCCCAATATAACCAGTATCACTGCGATTCCTGCAATTCGAATATAAGCATTCGGAATTTTCTTTTTTAGAAAACAACCTGTTTCGTGCAGTAAAATACAAAACAATACACTCAATCCAGCACAGAATAGTCCCAATAAAACAGTAGCTGCCAATGATGCAAGGGAACAATCCGGTATTGGAATGATTGGATAAACCTCCTGTTCCACCTGACAAAACTTTGCCATAAAATCCGCACAGAATGACGCTGTCACGCATGGCACTAACGCTGCATAGTACATAATGCCAACGCTGCCGACCTCCATAGCAAAAAAAACTGCTGCCAGCGGCGTACCGAATACAGCAGAAAAAGCGGCACTCATACCGCACATAACCAGCACTCTTTTATCTGCCGGCTGTAAATGAAACCATCTGCCCAACAGATTGCCGAGACTCCCACCAATTTGTAAAGCAGCACCTTCCCTTCCGGAAGAACCACCGCATAAATGTGTGAGCATAGTAGAAATAAAAATCAAAGGTGCCATTCTTGCCGGAATTTCTGCTTTTGCATGTAAAGTAGAAAGTACAGTATTGGTTCCGCTGTCTTTCTCAAAGTGGCAGATTCGGTAAAGTCCTACAATTGCCAGACCACTGACCGGCAGAAGCAGCAAAAGCCATGGATGCTGTGTCCGAAGCGAAGTAACCAGTGTCATTCCCCATGCAAATGCTGCCCCAACTCCGCCGACAATTACGCCTGTCACCAGCGATAATAATAGCCATCGAACCAACAGACGCAGATGTGATAAAATATGGATACTATAATGTAGCAATCTTGCTCGTATCCGTATTTGATATTGATTGCGTTTCAATGTTCTACACCCCTTTTTCTCCGAAAAAAGCTGCCCGGTTTTAACAGGCAGCTTCTTTCTCTTTCTGAACGTTTTGTTTAATAATTTTCTGCTTTTACCTGAAAATATGCCTGTGGATAAGAGCAAACCGGACAAATTTCCGGTGCACGCTTTCCAATATGAATATGCCCACAGTTTGCACATTCCCAAATCGTGTCACCGTCTTTTGAGAATACACAGCTGCCCTCAATGTTGGAAATCAGCTTGCGGAAACGCTCCTCATGCATTTTTTCGATTTTTCCCACTTCTTGAAACAGATAGGCAATCTGGTCAAATCCCTCTTCTTTTGCCTGCTCTGCAAATTCACGATACATATCTGCCCATTCAAAGTGTTCTCCACCAGCAGCATCCTGTAAGTTACCCAATGTTCCTGAAACTTGCCCGCCATGCAGCAGTTGAAACCAGATTTTTGCGTGTTCCTTTTCGTTTGCTGCGGTCTCTTCAAAAATTTGTGCAATCTGCACATAGCCGTCTTCTTTTGCCTTAGACGCATAATAAGTGTACTTATTTCTTGCCTGTGATTCACCTGCGAACGCTGCCATTAAATTGGCTTCTGTACGACTTCCTTTTAATTCTTTCATTGCTCTGTATGCTCCTCTTCTTTCTTTTGACATTCTGGGCACAAACCAATAAAGAGAATCAGGTGAGATTCTATGAGAAATCCCTTTGTATCTGCAATTTGATGATAAAGTTCTCCCTGATAGGGCATATCCACATCAAAAACTTGATTGCAGCTTCGACATTTCACATGATAATGTGGTGTAACATGAAAATCGAATCGATCCGCTCCATCTGGAATGGGAATACGCAAACTTTCTCCTTGTTCTGAAAGTAACTTGAGATTCCGGTAGACGGTTGCTTTGCTAATCAATGGATTTTCTGCTGCAATGGCAAGATAAATCTCTTCCGCTGTGGGATGATTCCGCATACGCCGTACAGTTTCCAATACCAACCTGCGTTGCAACGTATTTCTGTTTTTCATGAAACTGTCTCCTTAATCAAGAATCGTTCTTAATTAAGATTTTAACCGAAAAATCAAAACTTGTCAAGTAGTTTTCTCAAAAATTTCAAAGCAAAATAGAAAATCAGCTTATTTTTCCTCTATTTCGGCATCACAGAATGTGACATTTTCCCCCTGCAAAATGCGGTTAGAGGTACGCATTGCACACATCTTGCCGCACATGGAGCAGGTATGCCGTTCCTGCGGGGGACGGCTTTCAAAATAATTCCGTGCCTTTTGCGGATCCAGGGCACAGGCAAACATACCTTCCCAATTGATTTTCTGTCTGGCAGCACTCATGCGATTGTCCTGTTCTCTTGCATACGGGATCCCATTGGCGATATCTGCGGCATGAGCGGCAATCTTAGAGGCAACAATTCCTTCCCGTACATCCTGTAAATCTGGAAGACGGAGATGTTCTGCCGGTGTGACATAACAAAGAAAATTTGCACCGTTTGCTGCTGCAATTGCACCGCCAATGGCAGACGTAATATGGTCATAGCCCGGTGCAATATCTGTTACCAAAGGTCCTAACACATAGAACGGTGCCCCATGACACAACCGTTTTTGCAGTGTCATATTAGCAGCAATTTCGTTCATTGCCATATGCCCTGGCCCTTCTACCATAACCTGTACGTCCTTTTCCCAGGCACGTTTGGTCAGGTTGCCGAGTTCAATCAGCTCGCTGATTTGGCCAGCGTCCGTACTATCTGCAATCGAACCCGGACGCAGAGCATCTCCAAGACTAATGGTAACATCATATGCTCTTAGGATTTCCAGAACTTCATCGTAATATTCATAAAACGGGTTTTCCTGTCCTGTCATTTCCATCCATGCAAAAATCAGAGATCCGCCTCGGGAAACAATATTGGTCAGCCGTTTTTGCCGTTTCAAAGCTTCTACAGCACGACGGTTAATACCAGCGTGAATGGTCTGAAAGTCCACCCCTTCTTTGGCATGGGCTTCAATCACACGCAAAAAATCCTTTGCTGTAATTTCTTTCAAATCCTTTTCCAGATAGCCGATGGCATCATACATGGGAACAGTACCAATCATTGCCGGCGACTTTTCAATCAACTGTTTCCGGAATGTACTGGTCTTACCATAGTTGGACAAGTCCATAATGGCTTCACAGCCGAATTCGATTGCCAGATCCACCTTTTTCATTTCATCTGTGTAATCATAACAATCCCCCGACACACCAAGATTGACATTGATTTTGGTTCGCAGACCGGTACCAATGCCCTCCGCAGAGAGGGATGTATGGTGAATATTCGCTGGAATACAAATGACACCTTCTGCAACACGCTGCCGCAGCCACTCCACATCAACATGTTCTTTCTCCGCCACTATTTGCATTTGTGGTGTAATCATTTGTTTTCTTGCAGCTTCCATTTGTGTATGATAGGATTTCATCAATAAAACCTCCATTTATATATTTTTTATTCTTACATTTCAGGAAACTTTGCTTCATAGTAACCAAGTTTATGGAATTGATACCATTCTAAAATTTTCTTTTCCGGTATTGTATGTAACGCCAGCATGACTTCTCTTGCAAACTCTAATGCAGCCGTTCCATTTGCGGTAATAATATTTTTATCACGAACCGCTTGCTGTAAAACATAGTTGTTTTCTCCCGTATAATTGTTTCCTGCCCACTGCTGCAAATCATGCAGATCATTACTCGTATGCTGTACGGTATTGAGAATGCCCAGTGTTCCTAAAAAACCAGAAGCATCACAAATGGCACCGACTATTTTTCCATTTGCAACCGCATCCTGCACCAAAGGGGCAACTGCTTTCGCTGTATCCTTTCTCCAAGACATACCGCCAATTAAAATCAAAGCCGTATAGGAATCGGGAATGGATTGTAAATCATAATCTGGAAGGGTATGAAATCCACCGATGGATTGCACACATTCTTTTGCAAGAGAAACCGTTTTGATGCAAAATTGTTCTTCCCCCAGCATATGCAGAGCAGAAGACAAATAGGCTGCCTCCCAATCGGCATACGGTTCTAGCACAACAAATAATATCGTCTTTTTCATTTTGTTTGCTCCTTCCTTTTAAATATTATGGCAAAGCGGACCGTTTCCATGTCCAAGCTGGAAGTCAGCTCGAATACAATTTGCCACATATATTTTTGCCTGTTGGACACTTTCCTGCAAGGTGTTGCCAATGGCTAACTTTGCAGCAATAGCAGAAGATAAGGTGCATCCTGTTCCGTGAGTATTTTTTGTTGCAATGTGTTCTCCACGAAACAGATATATCTGTTTTCCGTCATATAGTACATCCACTGCCTCTTCGGTTAAATGACCGCCTTTTATCAGAACTGCCGTATGGTACTGCTTTGCCAGCTGTTTTGCAGCCTGTTCCATCTCCGAAACAGTCTGTATCGGTTCTTGTAAAAGTGCTTCTGCTTCCACAAGATTCGGCGTAATCAGTGTTGCCAGTGGGAACAATTGTTTTCGCATAGCAGCGATTGTTTCTTGCTGTATGAGCGTTGCTCCAGTTGTGGCAACCATGACCGGATCGACGACTACATTAGGAAGGGCATACTGCGAAATCATACTACAAATCACCTGCACCTGTTCTGCACAGGCGATCATACCGGTTTTCACTGCTTTCGGTACAATATCACTGCAAACGGAATCCAGCTGCTGCTGTAAAAAGGTTGCTGGTACTGGTAAGATTCCCTGTACGCCCATGGTATTCTGTGCAGTCAATGCAGTAATGGCACTCATGCCATATACCTGTAGTACTGTCATCGTCTTTAAATCTGCCTGAATCCCGGCACCGCCGCTGCTGTCACTGCCGGCAATTGTTAAAACAGGAATGCGTTCTATCATTTTGCTGCACCTCCACAGATCATATCTGCAAGGGTTCGCATATGCTTTGCAGCTGCTGTTATATCGGCTTGTGCAAAGATGGCAGAAATAACTGCTAAGCCCTGTCCGCCGAAGCCCTGCAATTGCATTGCATTTTCTGCGGTAATCCCACCAATGGCAACAACAGGCATTGTGACCGCACGGCAAATCACTTGCAGGGTCTCCAATGACAGCGGTTTTGCATCTTGCTTTGTTGCAGAGCCAAACACTGCCCCCGTTCCGATATAATCTGCTCCATCCCGCTGTGCCTGTATTGCCTCTTGTACATTGTGTGCACTTGTACCGATCCATTTTTCCTGACCCAATATTGCTCTTGCCTGTGCAATGCTGGCATCCGTCTGTCCAACATGCACACCATCTGCACCGCTGTTCTTTGCTGCCTGTACATCATCATTTATAATACATGGTACATGATAAGTATGACAGAGCGACACAATTGGGATTGCCAGTTCTGTTAATTCTGTTGTACTGCAATGCTTTTCCCGAATTTGCAGCATGGTTATGCCGCCCTGCAAAGCGGCTTCCACGCAATCGTATAATGTTCTGCCGTGCAGCCAGCGGGAATCTGTAATCCCATAGAGCCGTATTTGAGCTGGTGTTATCTGCATGGATTCCTGCACCCCTTTCCCATTTTTTCTTCTATTTTTCCTCAGTCGTTCTCTTCACAAAAAAACAGCATACCGCAAAAAAGCAGGTATGCTGTATCTTCCATTTTCATGGCATTTTCTGCATTCCCTACGTTGGCATAGTCCAAATCAGGTCACCGGTCGGCATGTCTGCACACCCTCTCAGCGGCGTACAGCCGCTCCCGTTATGCGAAAAATATCGTTTTTTATGCAGAAGCTGTAGCCTGTTTTCTACGAAATACCTTCCGAAAGATATTCCGAAGAGAAGGAGCGACATATTCCAATGCTGCACAATATTTATCCACTATGACAATTACATAGCTTTCTTTATAGTGCGGAATATGTCTTGTTGCAGGCCACATGTGTTTTTCAATGATGTCTTGTTCCACATCATTTACAGTAAATTGTTTCATTGCATTCTGCAAGGCAACCTGTGGATGATGTGCACTGTGGGATTCATTGGTTTCGGTACGGTCATAGTCTTCTGTTTCATAAAAATACAAATCATGTAGCAAACCGGCACGGGCAGCAGAAACTGCATCCCAGCGGAAAAATTTACAAATTAAATAATTGTAATAAGAAACATTCACACTATGCTGAAATCGTGTTGTTTTGATATGATGGCGATATTGCTTCAGAGACTGTACAGATTCGTTTTCCAACAGGTCGGCAACCAGATCATAATACGTCTGTTGCTTTAGATCCTTTTTGGAACCGATGGCTCTCAGCATGACGACACCTTCCTTTCATCTTTTTTCAGTGTATCAGATTTCACAGCGTTTGTCAAGCTTTTTCTGTTTCCTATTTTACGCTTTTTTGCATAAAAGTAATCCGGAAAGAAGAAGTGGCTTCTTATATTTTATAGATAGAATTGCAATTTGTGTAGATGCATGTTATAATAGTGACAAAACCGTATTCTAAAAATCAAAAAGGTTGCAGTCAGAGAGCTGGTTGTGGAATAAAAGGAAGCATGTTGTATTAGAAAATCCATGAAAAAGCTGTCTATTATGGCATTGATACCAAAAATATAAAAAGTGTCTTGACAAATGGAAAAACATATGGTATCATATAGATATTCTACAGACGTTCTAAATGTGTGTAGAAAATAATATTTTTAATTTCCTAACCTACATAGAATCACCCCATTGAATCCTTTTCTTCATTCAATGGGGTGATTCTATATCATAATGTATAATGTTATTTTTATTTATAATTAAATGAAATAAGAGCATAATAACATAACTTTATTAGCTGTGTTATTATGCTCTTTTTCGATGAAGAAGGAAGAAAAGTTGTTAAGAGGTTGTGGATTTGGCACGGGCATCATGCTTTGTTTTTTGTAGTACCAGAATGACCGCAAATAGGGCAGCTGCAAACAGAAACTCAACGCCTAAATACTGGAGGAATCTACTGGTTGTAAATGCTTCTCCAGAAGCACCGGAAAGCATGTCGTTTGCCTTCACGTACCAATAGGCTGGTAGGAATTGTCCAGCTCGTAGTACACCTTCTCCCAGCAGCGACTGCGGAACAAAGACACCACACAGAAAACTCATGCCCAGTCCGACAATATTGGAGATGACATTGACACCTGTGCTGCTTGGAGCAAAAGTAGAAATTAGAATCGCAATGCCAGCTGAAACGAGTAGAAATACAAAGCTATTCAGGACGGCATACCATGCTTTCCCACTGAATATCCCACCATAGAGAAAGACCCCTGCTGCCATAAAAATCAGCCAGACAAACAGGACAAACAGACCACTGCCCAGCAGCAGTTGTAACGTTTGTGAACTGGAAGAAAGGCAGGAACAGTTGGTACGGTTGCGAATATCTGTTTTTTGCATGGTGATTAAAGTTGGAGACAAGGCTACTACCATAACAGATAAGAGAACGTATGGAAGGTATTGAAAATAATAGCTGAATGTTTCGCTATAGTCACTATTTTCTTTTTCTGAGAATGGATTGCTGTTGACTTCAATTTCTTTAGAAAGAGCATCTTCTGTTGCGACAATTGCCTCTGTGCAGGATAAGCCGCTTGCCTGATAGGCAGCTACGGTGCTGACATATTCAGAAAGTGTACTGTCCAGCAGCGTATTCGCATACCGGTCATCAATATAGTAGTGGGTAAAGAGCGTATCAGTTTCTCCGTTTGTCAGTTTTTCTGCATAGCCCACTGGAATCGTCATAACATAATCCGCACGCTCATAGTAGAGGGCATCCAGAATTTCGTCTTCTTCCTCTGGAAGAGAAATCAAGTCATGCCGTTCTCCCAGAAATGCAATGAGTGCTTTACTTTCCGGTGTCTGATCTTCATCTAGCACACAAACGGAACATCGTTCTTCGGCAAACGTAAAACTGGAATCACTTGTATTTACAAAAATAATGCAGATAATCAAAAATACAACGATCCAGATCATTGCAGTAGGAAGCTTTTTCAGCATCACCTTGAGAAATGCGTTAAAGACTTGCATATTTCCGCCTCCTTGTCAATAAAAATCCAATTATGGTGAATACAACTGTCAGCACGAGGATGGTTGCCAGTTTATATAGATATTGCTGATAATCACTATATAGGTTCAGGCAGTAAAACAGATCACTGATTAGTGATGCCGGATTGATGGAGTGGAAGAATGGAACATGTTCTGCCAGATATGGACGAATATTGGATGCCATCAAGCCACTGCAAAAACAGCTGAGCATGGAAATTGTCATGGCAATGCCCGTCTTTGCCCCTTCCTGTAATCTGCCAAAAGAACCAATCATAAAGCCCATCGAAACGCCCATAACGCCGCTTACAATGGCAGACAGATAAATTAACGGCAGACTGCCAACAAAATTCACTTTCAGGACAACCACCAGATAGGTGACTGCAATCACCATACAAATGGTCTGTAAAATATAACTGCCAAACAGTCCGGCAAGCAGACTGATGCTTTTCGGCGTGGGGGAACAGCATTTTCTTGCACCGAGTGGAGAGAGATTGCCTTGTTGAGCGATCGCAATATGTAGACCTGTCACAGAACCGAACATGGCCACCATTGCCAGCAGATTGTAAAAATAATTTGTAGTGGGATCGGTATCACCAGTTGTCATAGAAATTTTCTGATTGCCGACAACGGTATCATTCAGTGCGGCAATGACGGCTTCGGTCTTTTCCGGTGCAGTTTGTATGGTTTGTCGGATAATCGTTTCCTGTAGGTGATACTGTTCTGCAAAGGATTTGATGATGGTTTGTTCCACGCCATTTCCGGCAACACTCAGGGAAAGGGTATCGCCAGCATAGAGGATGCCATATACATCCTGTTCTTCCAGCAGGGACAAAGCTGTTTCTTCATCCGTATATGTGACTGCAAATAATGGCTCTCCATTGGATTCTAGGCTGTCTAAAACCGTGTGCAGCATTGGTTGCTCCGTAGTTTCTACAACGGCAACAGGAACGGTGGAAAACAGTGTAGTCTTTTCATAAAGGCTGCTGAATGCCACTTTAAAAAAGGTTCCAAGGACAATGGGAAATAGAATCAGCCAAAATAGAATATCCTTTACTCGCAGTCCGCTCAGCACTTCATATTTTAAGTTGTGCCAAAACATAGGGTTACACCTCCTTGTCTCGCAGTGCTTTTCCAGTAATCTCCAAAAAGACGTCATTCAGAGTTGGCAGTGTGGTATAAACCTTGCCGAAAGCAATCTGATTTTCCTGTAATATATGGAGAACATCAATAAGATTGTGCATACCACCGGAACAAAAAACCTGTAGCTCTGCTTGCTTGCAGACAGCTTGATAAACATGCTCCAAATTCTGTATCTGTTCCAATACTGCATCCGGCAATATGGAAACAGCAATTGTAATGGTTTCCGTATTTTTGATGATGCTTTTCAGTTCTTCCTTTGTGCCCTCGGCGATTTTCTTTCCTTTATCCATGATTGCAATACGGGTGCAGATTTGTTCCACCTCTTCCATATAGTGCGAGGTATAAATGATGGTTGCTCCATCCCGATTCAACGCCTGTATGCCTTCCAGAATTTGATTTCGGCTTTGTGGATCGACAGCAACAGTTGGTTCATCCAGAATAATGAGTTTTGGTTTATGAGCAATGCCGCAAGCAATATTCAAACGACGCAGCAGACCGCCAGAAAGTTTTTTCGGATAAAACTTGAGAAAGTCTTCCAAGCCGGTAAAATGTACGGCATCCATGACGTATTGTTTGCGGGTGGCTTTATCCCGAATGTATAGACCGCAGAAATAATCAATATTTTCATAGACGGTCAGCTCCTGCAAAACCGCAACGTTTTGCATAATCACGCCGATTTGCCGCTTGATGTCATAGCTGACGGGAGTCATTTTCTTGCCGAATATCTCGATGCTGCCCTTGTCAAAAGCAAGCAGGGAGAGCAGGCAATTGATGGTGGTGGTTTTTCCAGAACCATTTGGTCCCAGTAAACCGAATATCTCTCCCTCCTGAATCTCCAGTGAAAAATGGTCGAGTGCAATGAGTTCTTTGTAACGCTTGACTAGGTTTTCAATTTTTACAACCGTTGTTCCCATTTGATCTCCTCCTTATTTGAATGGTTTATGTTGTATTTTTTGCTGTTGAAATTATTATACTATGTTTTTTGAGAAAAGGGAAGTGTCAAATGTCATCAGTTGCAGTGACAAATGTCACTTTTTTCACGGAAATCCATTTTCAAATGATGGAGTGGATTGCTCCGCCGTAGGCGACTATGGTCAAGCTGATGCAGCTTGGCGGAGGGGGATGCAAGGGGGACAAGCTGTCCCCCTTGCAGAGGAAACGAGTTGGATAAGATAACGGAATGAAGAACAAGCCACCGCTGTCCGCCCTCTAAAATAACAAAACGATACAGGATGTAGAAATTTAGGGCGATTCGACTGCAAATTTGGATACAGAAACAGGGCGGACAGCGGACACAGGCAGACAGCGAAGCGATTCTGCCGGCGGAGTTGAGACCGGTATCCGTGAGGAAAAATACAAAAATGGATTTCGATGCACTTTTTGGCCTCTGCTTGTGTTCCATACAGGAATATGCTATAATAAAGAAAATAGGAGGACAACGATTATGAAACTGGATCGGCTCATTGGGATACTTTCCATTTTGCTGCAAAAGGAAAAAGTGACAGCGGCAGACTTGGCAGAGATATTTGAGGTATCGCACCGTACGATTTTACGGGATGTGGATGCCCTTTGTTGTGCAGGAATTCCGCTGGTGACTTACAAAGGAAAAGGCGGCGGGATTGCCATTATGGATGGCTATAAGCTAGATAAAACCGTTTTTTCTACCAGGGAAATGCAAGCTATTCTGGCAGGGCTGCAAAGTCTTGATAGTATCAGTGGCACAAACCGTTATCGGCAGTTGATGGAAAAGCTATCGGCAGATGCTGCCCGTACGCTGTGTGCAGAGAATCATATTTTAATTGACCTTTCTGCATGGGATAAGTCGGCGGTTTCGGAAAAAATTGAACAGATTCAGTCGGCGATGGAACAGGATGCTGTCATCTCTTTCACCTATTTTGCTCCCAGCGGCGATACCGTTCGTACGATAGAACCTTACCATCTGGTGTTTCAGTGGGCGAACTGGTATGTATGGGGGTATTGCAACTTGCGGCAGGATTACCGTATGTTTAAATTGACTCGTATGGTCAATCTAATTGTAACAGAAGAAAAACGGCAAAAACGAACGGTTCCTGTTTATGTCTGTAATAAGCTGCGGCATACAGAAGGAGAAATCCAAGCAGTTGTACGATTTGACAACGCTATAAAATGGCGAATCATTGACGAGTTTGGTTTGGAGCGACTAGAATGGGATGCAGACGGAAATCTTCTGCTTTCTTTTACTTGGTCGGACGAGCTGTCTTTTTATCAATACATTCTTACGTTTGGAAGCCAGGCGGAGATTATTTCGCCGATAGCGTATCGGGAGCGATTCCGTCTGCTTTTGAAAGAGATTGCAGAAAAGTATTGAGGGGATAGCAAATAAAAACACCCCATTTCATATGAAATAAATAAAAGAAAGGAATTTATATGTCATCAAACCATCAAATTGCTTATGCAAAAATCAAGGATTTTCTAAGTGTTTATCATCTTTATAAAGAGGTATGTGTTGCACAGAATGAGATGTATTGCACCCATTGGAATATAGAAATCTATCCGCATGAGGCGGATTTGAGGAAGCATATTGAACAACAACAGATGTACCTGTATCGACAGGGTACAGAACTTGCAGCTGCTATGGCACTTGTGGATGATGAAACAGAGGCGTATCGAAATGCTGCATGGGAAGTGCAGGCAGCAGACAATGAAGTTTATTTTCTACAACTTCTTGCTGTACATCCAAGGTTTCGTGGACATCATCTTTCTGATAAAATGATGCAGTTTATGATAGAAACGGCACACCAAAACGGTAAAAAAGCGTTGCGTCTTGCGGTGGTGAAGGGAAATCTTCCAGCGGAACGGCTGTATCAGAAGACTGGATTTCAATACATTGCAGAATATACCGTTCACTATGAATTTACAGGAAAAGTAACCTTTTATCTGTATGAAATGGATTTGACAAATAGAAAGGAGTATCTCAATGGCACTGCCTGATTTTAAGAAACTGGAACAGAACAAAACCGTTGTTCCTGCATGGGCAAAATATCTAAAGGACGGTGAATTTATCAGTTATGAAAATACCTACAAGAGCAAGATTTATTTTCATCTGTTTGACCGTTATGAATATCCCTGTGCAGAAACAGGAGCAATTCGTTATTATGTCTATGACCCGATAAAGCATGGTGCTGACCCGACAAAGAAATACCCTGTTCTGATGTGGCTGCATGGAGCAAGCAATTCCCTCATGGAAGAAGGTTGTATTATGTGCTGTGGTGCGGAGCAATATGCTTCTCCGCAGTATCAGCAGGCAATGGGTGGTGCATATCTGATTGTGCCACTTGCCAATGAAGAACGGTTGGCGGACGGAACAATTCTCGGCACATGGTCAAAGGTGTATTCTGCACCCGTCAAGGCAATTTTTGATAGAGTTTGTGCAGAACATGCTGAATATATAGGCAAGAGATTTGTTATGGGGGCATCATCCGGCGGTTATTTTACTTGGCAGCTGCTGGAGGATTACTGTAGCTTTTTTGACGGGGCTATTCCCATTTCCTCCAGTTATATTCCTTCCGATGGGGTACTAAACAGGATTTCTGAAAGCGGTATTCAGCTTATCATTGCCCATGGAAAGCATGATGAAATGGCAGATTTTGAAACATGTGTGGTTCCTCGCATAGAAACACTTCAAAAAATGCATCATACCATCTGTTTCTTTCCGGAGTGGGTGTATAATGGTGACGGCGGTGTGTCTTCTGTGTTTTACGGGCTAGAAATGGGACAGCACTGTATGATTAACTGGATACAGCACAATCTCATGTTTGATAATGGTACTCCCGCAGATGAACGGCTGCCAGATGGGATTACAGGATGGATTCGACGGATTTGCAATTTATGAAAGGATAGAAAAAATGAGATTTTGCAGCATACATAAAAAGGCATGTGCTTCTCTTGTTGATATGAGAATTTTATTTCTATGGGAGGATGGTAAGGAGGCATCGGAGAAACAACTTTACAAAATAGCAGAGAATTTGCCCTCCTATTTTGAAAAGCATATTGACAAAGATTGTTTTGCTTTTGGTGCATACGATAATGAAAAACTTGTTTCAGTTGCCCTGCTCCTGATAATAGAAAAACCAAGCAATCTACGTTTTGTGACTGGTAGAATCGGGGAAGTACTGAATGTCTATACCATTCCAGAATATCGCAGACAGGGGATTGCAACGAAGGTCATGCAGATGCTGGTGGATTTTGCAAAAGAAAGTGCTTTGGATTTTGTGGAACTGAAAGCCACAAAAAATGGCTATCCACTTTATAAAAAGCTTGATTTTGTGGAGAACCCTACAGCATATATCCCTATGAAATATACATTTGAATAAAAGATGAGAGGTTATATATATGGACATTGTAAATAAACACATAGATGGTGGAAAAGCATTTGATTGGGGTAGAACTTCTTCGGATTATGCGAAATTTCGCGACATCTATCCACAAATATTTTATAATAAAATCATAGAGCGTGGACTTTGCGTCAGAGGTCAAACTGTTCTGGATATGGGGACGGGGACAGGCGTTCTGCCAAGAAATCTCTATCAATATGGTGCAAAGTGGACAGGAATTGATATTTCTGAAAACCAGATTGCACAGGCAAAAATTCTTTCGCAGGGTATGGATATTTCCTATTTTGCGATGCCGGCAGAGAAGATAGATTTCCCTGATCATGCCTTTGATGTAGTGACTGCCTGCCAGTGCTTCTGGTATTTTGACCATGAAAAAATTATGCCTACATTACATCGAATGTTGAAGCCAAACGGCAGCATGCTTGTGCTGTATATGGCATGGCTGCCACTTGAAGATGCTGTTGCAGGAGCAAGTGAAAATCTTGTTTTACAATACAATCCAAGCTGGAGTGGTGCAGGGGAAACAGTTCATCCTATCTGGATCCCCGAATGCTACCATGAGAAATTTGAACTTGTACATCATGAGGAGTATCCGTTGGAGATACCGTTTACCCGAGAAGGCTGGAACGGTAGAATGAAAGCCTGCCGTGGTGTGGGTGCTTCATTGTCAGAAACAGAAATTGCAGCATGGGAGCAGGAGCATCTGGAACTTTTGCGGCATATCGCACCGGAAGCGTTTACAGTCAAGCACTATGCAGCGATTGCAGAACTGAGAAAAAAATTATAATGGGAATATGTCACGCTGTTGTCGCATTTGGTATGATATACTCATAGCATTCAAAAGGAAATGAGGTATCATCATGCAATATGAAATTGTGAATCTGAATGAAAAGACAGTTGTTGGCTACGCTGCCCGTACCAGCAATCTTGCACCGGATATGGGACAGGTCATCGGCGGTTTGTGGCAGCGGTTTTATCAGCCAGATGGCTATCCCTGTATTCCGGACAAGAAAAACGATAAGGCACTTGGCATTTATACGGATTATGTCAATGCAGAACAGGCAGAGTATACTGTTTTGGTTGCCTGTGAGGTGCAGAAAGGCACAAATATGCCAGAATCCTTTACAGTGCGTACCATTCCGGCAGGAACCTATGCAAAGTTTATTGTAAAAGGTAACATGGTAACAGCTGTGGCAGATTTTTGGAAGCAGCTCTGGCAAATGCCGTTACAGCGTTCGTTTGTCTGTGATTTTGAAGAATATCAAAATACAGATCCGGAACATGCGGAAATTCACATCTATATCAGTTTGAAATGAGGGTGTAATGCATATGGATTTTAGCAAACTGACTGCCTGTGGCGGCGACTGTTCCGATTTTCTGCAACATCATGGAGAAAAATACACAAAATAGTTGACGAAAAAACGCTGTATGATTGGATAAAACCGACCTACAGCGTTTTTGTCATATTTTTTTGTGTTCAATCTGTTTCTGCACTGATTTTTTTCAATGCCTGTGCAAGCTGATCCGGACAGGATGTCGGCTTGCCATTACAGCGGATATGTTCCAATCTTGCAATGACATCCTCTACTTTCATACCCTTTACCAAAGCACCAATGCCTTGTAAATTCCCGTTGCAGCCTCCAACGAAAGATACGTTCTGTACGATGCCATCTTCTATTTCAATTGTAATTTGTCTGGAACAGACGCCGGTGGGACGATACTGGTATTGCATATTCTGCCACCTCCTTTTTCTGATTTTGATTATAACATGTTTTAGAGGAGATTGCAAGAGAATTTTCTTTACTGGCCAGGGCTACCGCATGAAAAAATCAAGAAAATTTGTTCAAAATGACAGAACAGAGGAAATCATCATCAAAAGAGCAATGAAAGCGTTTAGCTTTCATACTCAATTTGACGTTAGAATATGATTTGTAAAGGTTCAAAGCAATATGACGGATGACCGCCAGATTTTCTCCACTGTTATCCATTCTCATCCGGCACTTATCCTCATTGAAATTTTTATCAAGACACCAATGGAGATTATTCTCAATCCCCCAGTGCATTCTGGCTGCCTGCAAAAATTTATCCAAATCAGTCAATGATGTAATAAAATGAGAGTGAATATCAAACTGTGTAAATGCCAATAATAACCACGAAAAGAAAAGTGGAGGTAAATTGGTATGAAAAGAAGGAATCGCGGTTTAAACGAAAAAGAAATGGAACTCGTAAAGTATCTAATGGCTGATTGCCAGAGTACAGGAGATATTCAGAACAAACTGAAGCGGTTATTTGCCGGAACGATCGAGCAGATGCTGGAAGCGGAAATGGACGAGCACCTTGGTTATGAGAAAAATTCATACTAATCTCTAACCAATTTATTGAAATTGAAGAGAAGAAGTGGTATAATGAAT
>CAUDDP010000011.1 GCA_958448395.1 uncultured Oscillospiraceae bacterium
ATAACGGTGGGTGGACTGTCTGCGGCGACTCGCCGCCTGAGCCAGCTTGACCGCAGTTGCCATTCGGCAGATAAAACGCTCTTATCGAACGCACGTTATATAAATTATTTATTTTTGATTTAATAAGCGATATTGTAACGGTGTGCAGTGCATAAATGTATGAAATAACCGGATAAAATAGCTGACATTCTCATATCCACATTCCAGTGCAATCTCCAGCACGGTATGATCCGTTTCCAACAATAGTTCACAAGCATGGGTGATACGAATTGTATTCAGGTAGGCGGTGAAGGTCTGCCCTGTTGCATTGCGAAAATAACGGGAAAAGTACTTTTCTGACATATGAAAGGTATTTGCCATGCTGGCAAGCGTCAGCGGCTCTGTCAAATGTTGTTTCAGGTAAGAAAGAATGCTTTTCAAACGTTCTCGCTGATAGCGGCTTGCATTGATAGAAATAGGATCTGTTGGCAACAGCAGTCCTTGATACAACAGTTCCGCAGTAAATTGCAGCAGTCCTGCTTTGACCAGCAGTTCATAACCAACTTTCTTTTGCTCCGCAGCCTGTAAAATGCGATGCAGCAGTGGAGAAAGCAGCTGCTTTGCAGCATCGTCCGTAATTTGTGTGGGAAATCGCACAGTAGCGTCTATTAGCGGTTCAAGCAATGACTGTGCCCTATCTGATATGGCAAAAGAAAGTGTATCCACTGAAAAAATAAAAGTACTATATGTAAGAGAACTATCACTGGAAGCAATGCGGTGCAGCTCTTCGGAATTGATACAGAATATATCCTCTGATTTTGCAGAAAACGTCTCATTTCCAATCGTTACTTCACATCTGCCGGTATATATCTGCATGATTTCCGTTTTTTTGTGCCAGTGTAGCGGTACAAAAAAATCTTTGGTATCCGATTTTGTACGAAAACAAGCAAATGGAAAGGCAGGTGTGCCATGCTGACGATTTTCTAAAAGATGTTGTTTTTCCATAAGAACCTCCTCGCTACAAAATCCGCTGTCTCAAAGAAGTAGAAAAAGTGCAATTTTCTGCGGATATCGTGTGAGATTTTGTGACATATTAACGATATAATAAAACTGTAATCAAAATACAGGAGGAATCCAAAATGAAATTTCCAAATCAGTTTATATGGGGAACTGCTTCGGCAGCATATCAAATAGAAGGTGCCTATCAGGAGGATGGCAAGGGAGCAAACATCTGGGATGTCTATTGTCCGACTGGCAATTCCCATGTTGCCCACGGTGAAAATGGGAATATTGCTTGCGACCACTATCACCGCTTTCGGGAAGATATTAAAATGATGCAGAAAATGGGAGTCAAGTACTACCGTTTCTCCATCAGCTGGACTCGAATTTTGCCAAATGGAACAGGTGCAGTCAACGAAAAAGGGTTACAGTTTTATTCTGACTTGGTAGATGCCCTACTGGAAAGCGGCATTACACCAATGGTAACATTGTTCCACTGGGATTATCCCTATGCCCTGCATCAGCGTGGCGGCTGGCTGAATCCAGAATCTTCAGATTGGTTTGCAAACTATGCAAAGATTATAGTGGATGCCCTTTCTGACCGTGTCACCTATTGGATGACCATCAACGAACCGCAGGTATTCATCGGTTGTGGTTACACCATCGGAAAATTTGCACCATTTCAAACATTGCCGTCAAAAGATTTAGCACAGATGTCACACAATGTCCTGCTGGCACATGGCAAGGCAGTGAAAGTCATTCGAGAATCTGCAAAACAACCGCCAAAGGTTGGTTTTGCATTTGCAACACCCTGCTGTACCCCAACAGATGATTCCCCGCTTGCCATTGAAATTGCACGGCAAAAGAGCTTTTCTGTGACTCGTGAACGATTTCCATTTGAAACATCCTGGTGGGCTGACCCGATTCTGCTCGGACACTATCCAGAAGAAGCATACGATGTACTGAAATCGGATATGCCGCAAATACAAGAAGGCGATATGGAATTGATTTCTCAGCCGGTGGATTTTTATGGCGTCAACATCTATGAGAGCAAGGCGGCAGAAAATCCAGACGGCTATACAGAAAATGCCTATATTGGCTGTCCGAGAACGCAAATGGGCTGGCCGGTAACACCAGAAGCCCTCTATTGGGGTCCGAAGTTTCTGTATGAACGATATGGCAAACCAATTTTAATCAGTGAAAATGGCATGGCAGGGCATGACTGGGTGCAATTGGACGGCAAGGTACACGATCCAGCACGAATTGACTATATGAAGCGGTATCTGCGAGAACTGCATCGGACAATCGAAGATGGCACAAATGTTATGGGCTATCTGTACTGGTCGATCATGGACAATTTTGAGTGGGCAGATGGTTATGATAAGCGATTTGGTCTGGTCTATGTGGATTATCAGACGCAGAAACGTACCATAAAGGATTCTGGCTATTTTTATCAGACCATAATGGAAACGAATGGAGAACCTATTTTTTGTAATACCTGAAGGAGGTATCTGAATGATAACCGAAAGAAAAAATCCAGCATGGTTGGAACAAGCTGTATTTTATGAAATCTATCCGCAAAGTTATCAGGACACCAATGCAGACGGCATTGGTGACTTGCAGGGCATTATAGAACGACTGCCTTATATTCAGGAACTGGGCTGCAATGCCATCTGGATGAATCCATGCTTTGTTTCGCCGTTCTACGATGCTGGTTATGACATTTCAGATTATAAGAAAGTTGCACCTCGCTATGGTACCAATGCAGATTTGAAACGTCTATTCGATGCAGCCCACAAACGTGGGATGCACCTCATTCTGGACTTAGTACCGGGACACACATCCATTGCACACCCATGGTTCAAGGAATCCCTGAAACCGGAACACAATGCCTTTTCTGATCGCTATATCTGGACAGACTCCGTATGGGAGGATCCGAAGGGGGTTGCAAATATCACAGGTTCTGTTTCCGGTTTATCCGACCGCAATGGTGCATGTGCAACCAACTTTTACACCATCCAACCTGCTTTGAACTATGGCTTTGCCCATCCGACCAAACCGTGGATGCAAAGTGTAAATGATGCCGGTCCAATAGCAACCAGAGCCGCCATCAAGGACGTAATGCGTTTCTGGCTGCAAATGGGATGTGACGGTTTCCGTGTGGATATGGCACACTCTCTGGTCAAAGCAGACGAAGACGGACAAGCGACGATTGCCCTCTGGCAGGATTTCCGTGCCTTTTTGGATGCAGAATTTCCGAATGCTGTCATGATTTCGGAATGGGGAAAACCGGATCAATCTCTGCTGGGCGGATTCCACATGGACTTTCTGCTGCATTTCGGTCCCTCTCATTATAACGACTTGTTCCGTGTAGAAGAACCGTTTTTCTCCAGAAGAGGCAAAGGAGATGTTTCTGCTTTTGTCAAGAAATATCTGGACAGCTATCAGAAAACACAGGGAAAGGGACTGATCTGTATCCCATCCGGCAATCATGACATGTCCCGTATTTCAGAACGGCTGGACGAAGAGGAAATCAAGCTGGCATTTATCTTTCTGCTAACGATGCCGGGAGCACCATTTATCTATTACGGTGATGAAATCGGTATGCGGCATCTGGCAGGCACACCATCTGTAGAAGGTGGGTTTGAGCGAACTGCCTCTCGTTCTCCCATGCAATGGGATCACACTGTAAACGCCGGCTTCTCCAGTGCAGATCCAGAAATGTTGTATATTCCAATTGATCCCGATGAAAACCGTCCGACTGCGGAGAAGGCATTGCAGAACAAAGATTCCATTTATCATGAAATTCAACAGTTGATTGCATTGCGTCATGCTGTACCGGCACTTTGCAGCAGTGGTTCGATTACATTCCTGTATGCAGAGGAGAATCAGTATCCATTGGTTTATCGCCGGACAAAGGAGACGGAAGAAATCGTTACTGCACTAAATCCATCTGGAAAGTCAGTTTCCTGTGAAATTGATTCCCCTGACCCAATAGAAACCCTATATCAGCGTGGCGGTACTGTAACCTTACAAAATGGTCACTTGCAGATGGATGCTGCCAGTGCAGCCATTCTGCGAATTACGAAATAATTGCAGCTTGCATTTGAAATCAGCCCCTTGTGAAAGCACAAGAGATCAGAAAATTTTATTGTAATAGATATACCGAAAGGTTGCTGTGACAATGGGCATAAATGCTCTTAGTTACGCAGCCTTTCTCTTTTGGTTTCTCTTGATATTGACTTCTTGCAGTGCGAATGTTATAATGAACTCAATGACAAATCAATACTTGCGGAGGATAAAAAGTGATGATTGAGACAAAACGATTGATTCTGAGAGAATATACATTGCAGGATTTTGATGCGATATATGAGATACTATCAGATCCAGAAACTATGCAACACTATCCTAAGCCCTTTGATGAAAAACGCACCAGAAACTGGATTGAATGGAATCTTCAAAACTATAAAGAATATGGGTTTGGATTGTGGGCTGTTGTTTTGAAAGAAACCACAGAGCTTATAGGTGACTGTGGACTTACAATCCAAAATATTGATGGAGAACTCCTTCCGGAAATAGGGTACCACATTCATAAGAAATATTGGAGAAGAGGATTTGGAAGTGAAGCAGCAAAAGCAGCTAGAGACTGGGCATTTAAGAATACAAAATATAATTGCCTGTATTCTTATATGAAATGCACAAATGTCGGCTCATATTCTACTGCTATTGCAAACGGTATGAAAAAAATAAAAGAATATCCCGATGAAAAAAACGGTATTTCATATGCTTATGCTATAAAACGTGAAGAATGGGAAAAACTAAAGTAACAACTTTCAATTTATCTATAAGACTGTTAGAATCACCTGAGAAAACCGAAATTTTCTCAGGTGATTTTTCTAACTCTTTTTAGAATTCGACAGAATCCATTCTGCTACGAACATGACTTCCTCCAGTTTTGAAATGCTGTTACCAACCCAACATTTTCATCTACAGAATCATCATATCCATATTCCGCATCAAATTTTCCAGTATTGACTTCATATATGAGCTTTAATTCATTCGGGCACTTTTTATCATAAGTATTGCATGTTTCAATAATATTTTTGATATCATCCGTAAGCATATCAAAAAGTTTATACACTGAATTATCATCTAAAACATCATTCAGTCTGAATATGCTGTTGTCTTTTTTAAAAAACGCATTTGGAAAATAGTTAAATTTATTTTGAAACAAATAAACATATATGACACCTACTGCGATATTTTTAACATTTAATATCTCTAAACATGAGGAAATTGCCGCAGACTGTGCATCCATAAATGCGTCTTCAAAGTCTTCTTTCATAATATTCAATATCTCCAATAAATTATAATTTTTCATAATATTGTTAGTACAGCTTAAGAAAACCGAAATTTTCTCAAGTTGTACTTTTTTATGACTACTGTCTCTTACAAAAGAACAATTTTTCTATGACGTTTTTTCAACAGTCACACTTCTGATTGTTGAAAATACTTCCGCAATGCTGTAAACAACACCTTCATTTGTTCATCTGTTCCAATGGTAATTCGCAGATATGGCTCTGTTCTACCTGTCCCAAAGTAACGGACAAAAATGTGCTGCTGTTTGAGCATCTCATATAATTCTTTTGCAGAATAATCCGGATGTGTCACAAACAGGAAGTTACTCTGGGAATCTGGGAACTGGAAGCCCAATTCCGCCATTACTTTCTTGGCGTTCTCTCTGGTCTTTACAATCTTTGCAACGGTATTCTGAAAATACGCCTGATCCACAACAGAAGCCGCACCAGCTGCAATGGTCACCTGATTCATGGTATAGGAATTAAATGAGAATTTGCAGTCATTCAACAACCGAATCAAAGTTGGATTAGAAATGGCAAAGCCAATTCGCATACCAGCCATAGAACGAGACTTTGAGAACGTCTGTACAACAATCAGATTATCATACTTGTCAATCAACGGCAGAGCAGATGTGCCGCCGAAGTCGATGTATGCCTCATCCACAATGACAATGCTGTCCGGATTGTGCTGAATGATATCTTCAATATCCGAAAGCGGCAAAGCAATACCAGTCGGTGCATTCGGGTTTGGGAAAATAACACCGCCATTTTCCGCATAGTAATCTTCTTTTACGATTTCAAAGCGGTCATTCAGCTTTTTTGTCTGATAGGGAATCTGGAACATCTCTGACCAAACCGGATAAAAACCATAAGTCACATCTGGAAAGAGAATCGGCTTTTCCGAATTGAAAAAGGTCAGGAAACACATAGCAAGCACATCATCCGAACCAACGCCGGTGAAAACCTGCTCCGGCTTTACCCGATAGCAATCTGCAATCGCCTGATTCAATTTAGAAACAGTTGGATCAGGATAAAGCCGCTGCAAATCAGCAGACATGGTATGCAATACCTGCTCCACTGCCGGGGCAGGCGGATAGGGATTTTCATTGGTGTTCAGTTTAATCATATCCGGAAAATTCGGCTGATCCCCCGGAACATAAGGTTCTACCTTGCGGATATTCTTCATAAAAGCAGCAGACATGATCATTCATCCTTCTTTGTTATAAATTATTGTTATCGATTCTTTTTCAGCAGATCCTGCTTGACATTCCACAATGCAGCAGATAAGTCTACATAATAGGTGTGCGGATTTTCAAACCGTTTCACCTCATCCCAAAGTAACGCAATCTGTTCCTGACAGTAGGTACGGATTTCCGCCAAAGACGGTTTTTGATAAACACATTTTCCATCCTGAAAAATCGGTACCAGCAATTCCCTTGCTGTAAAGTTCGTAATTTCTTTCGTTTTCCATGTAGCAATCGGATCAAAAATCGTATGCGGCTGGCTATCATCAATGGTTTCGTGGTACAGGCAAAGTTCATCAGCAATTGCCTTTCCCGTTTCCCGATCATAGAACCGATAGACCTTTTTGAAATGTGGATTGGTAATTTTTGTGATATTTTCACTGATTTTGATTTTTGGCAGAATAGAACCATCCGGTTGCTCCACAGCAACCAATTTATAAACACCGCCGAAGACCGGTGTACTGCGAGCCGTAATCATCCGCTCACCCACTCCAAACAAATCAATCTCTGCCCCTTGCGTCATCAAATCCTGAATCAAATATTCATCCAGTGAGTTGGAAACAACAATCTTACAATTCTGCAAGCCAGCTGCATCCAGCATTTTTCTTGCCTTTTTCGTCAGATAGGCAATATCACCAGAATCCAAACGAATTCCGAAATTCGTAATGCCCTTTGGCACCAATATTTCCTGAAATGCCCGAATGGCATTGGGAATCCCGCTCTTCAGCGTATTATACGTATCCACCAGCAAAACAGCATTCTGCGGATAATATTCACAATAGGTCTTGAATGCCTCATATTCTGTATCAAACATCTGTACCCAAGAATGTGCCATTGTACCGCTGGCAGGCACACCATACAATTCATCTGTCAGGGTGCAGGCTGTTCCACCGCAGCCGCCGATATAGGCAGCACGTGCTCCTAAAATTGCACCGGATGCACCCTGTGCCCGGCGAGAACCAAACTCTAAAACCGTCCTGCCATCCGCAGCACGGACAATGCGATTCGCCTTTGTCGCAATCAGGGATTGATGATTCAGAGAAAGTAAAACAAAAGTCTCCAGAAGCTGTGCTTCAATGGCAGGAGCACGAATGGTCATGATGGGTTCATTGGGGAACACTGGTGTTCCCTCTGGAACTGCCCAAATATCACCGCTGAAGTGAAACTGTTTCAGGTACGAGAGAAATTGTTCATCGAAGCACTGCTTGCTGCGAAGAAAAGCAATATCTTCTTCTGTGAAGTGCAGGTCGATGATATAATCCATGACTTGTTCCAACCCAGCTGCAATGGCAAAACCGCCACCATCCGGAATATTACGGAAAAACACATCAAAATAGACTGTTTTCTGATAAAAGCCGTTTAAAAAGTAACCATTGCTCATGGTAAACTCATAAAAGTCACAGAGCATTGCGTAATTTTCCTGTTTCATTGGATTTCCTCCGTTTCCGGCAGAATCTGCATTTGCAAATTTTTCATCACTGCAATGGCAGCATTCTGCAAAGTTGAGTCCGGTGCAGCAATGCAGTTTGCATCGACCAGAATAGGGACTTCCGGCAATGCAGTCTTACAGATGACAGCATTGGAAAGAACACAGATACTGGAAACCACGCCAACCAATTCGATACTGGCATAGGTTTTTGTTTGCAAAAAAGACAAAAGGGCAGCCGAACCGAATGTATTTTTCTCAAAAAAACAATCCTGCGGCTGTACTTGTTCTGCAACCTGCGGTACGAGTGCATGACCGTCTGTTCCTTTGATACAGTGCGGAATTGGCAAATGCTTCCCCTCCTGCGTTTGCAGGTAGTCAGGCGTATGCGTATCCATCGTAAACAGGACATCGTCCCCATTCTGATGATAAGCGGCGATTTTTTTGGCAATACGTCCAGAAAGGGAAAGTGCTTCCGGAAAACCAAGCGAACCGGTGACAAAATCATTCTGATAATCTACAACAATCAATGCACGCTTCATAATGAAATGCTCCTTTTTTTCAAGTACACCGCATTGGTGTTGCTTTTATTATACAAATAAAATTTCTGTTTGTCAACCCAAGCAGTATACACAGACAAATTCTCTTTGTATTCCCAGTCGCATGGCTGTTTTCGCTGATAGTCAAAGGAACAGATAAATACAATTGACTGATTTGGTTGACATTTCCACTTGCAGAGTGTATTTCAACGGGAATTGGCTGTCTGCTACTGCAGAGAATGCAAAAAAATACAATAACTACTTTCCTATGAGTTGTTACAATTCTACCACGTAATCCGCATTCTCTTTTGGTGCAAATATTTTGAGGTAATAATGCTCTGCGGGAAAATACCGATTCTCATATTTTTCTTGAATCTGATGGGCATCACCAATATACCCATCTCTTGCAAGAACACGATTCCATCTGATTTCTTCTGGAACATCAATGTATATCATATCATCAAATACACCCTTTAATTCTTCTCTTTGCAAAAAGACACCCTCTATGATAATAATACTTCCAATTGAAAGATCAATTTGATGCAGATGGTATGTATCAGAGTCTTTATCATATAATTCTATTTCCTTCTTGAGATGATTCCCCCATCGAATCGGTTTTATAATTTCCTCAATCAAATAATCATATCGCCATTGATGGTAATAATAACACTCCCAAGCAGCATAATTGTCATCATACCGGATCGCCCTTGGATGGATAAAATCATCTATATGAAAAACAGTGATATTATAGTGTTCCTCGATAAGCATTTGACGCAATGATTCAGAAAGTGTGCTTTTTCCAGCACCGCCCAATCCATCCATTCCAACGATAAGTGTACGATGAGGTTGATACCATTTCTTAATTTGCATTGCAATTTTGGTTAGTTCCATACTATTTCTCCAATCTGATTCAAAAAATCATTCCGTACACCGCAACAATCTGCCGTGTACGGAATGATTTTTATATTGATATATTTTACTAATTTTGATTAAAAGCATCCCTTGTATACAGTATCAATAAACAACCTTGTTCCAACGAAACTTCTGCCTGCTCTGCTGTAATTTCATTGCTGACCCCAAGCGGTATCTCTGCCGACAATATCCCTGCTTCCAGTGTATACTTCGTACCACGCACCGTTACACCCGTACAAGCATCACTCAGCGACAGCAATGAAAAATACCATCCCATCCGCTTCGGATACTGCCGAACCGTACCACCTTCCTGTATCGTCATCCAGTTCTGTGCATCGCAAAGCATCCCAACTGCTCCCTGCTCCGTCAAATACCGCAAAACCTGCACATTCGCAATGGCATGATCAAGCCGTCCGCCTAATCCGCCATAAATCTGAATTTCCTTTGCTCCCATCGAAAGTGCCAACTTAACCGCAAGCATGGTATCCGTGTCGTCCTTTTCCGGGGGATATCGAAGTACCTTTTTTCCGTCTGGCTGTTCAGAACTGGAGTCAAAGTCTCCTAATATCCAATCTGGTTCTATCCCCAATGCTCTGGCATGACGCAAACCGCTATCCGCACAAAGGAAAACTGCTTCTTCTGGCAGCTGCATCCATTCTGGCATAGAAAATGCTCCGCCCGAAAAAATCACTGCGGTTTTCATGTTTCCCACTCCCTGCGTTTTTTTGCAATCTCATACATGGCGACATAAGACGCATGTCGACTCTCGGCAATCTCCCCTGCCTGCACTGCTGCCAGTACACCACATCCCTTTTCACAGACATGTGCACAGTCCTGAAATCGACAATTCTGCCAATGGGGAGAAAACTCCGGAAAACAATCTGCCAGTTCTTCTTTTGGAATTTGCACATACTGCTCTAATTCAAAGGTGGAGAAGCCCGGTGTGTCTGCAATATAACCGCCATCCAGCGGATACAACGAGGCCTGTCGTGTGGTATGCCGTCCCCGCCCGAGTTTCTCACTGATTTCTCCAACTGGCAACTGTAAATCCGGATACAATGCATTCAAAAGTGTGGATTTCCCAGCACCAGAATTTCCCGTCAAAGCACTGACCTTACCCTGTAAACATCGTTTCACAGCAGAAAGTGTTTCCGGCTGGTCATAACAAACCGGCAATACTGAAATCCCAGCTGCGGTATATAATGCCTGCAATGATTCTCCTTCTTGTAAATCCAATTTTGTCAGCACCAAAATCGGATTGATCTGCTTATAAATGGCAACCGCAATAAACTGATCCAACAGCAGTAGATTTGGAACTGGCTTACAGGTGGAAGTGACAAACAGCAGTTGATCCAAGTTGGCAAGTGGCGGACGAATGATACTGTTTTTTCGTGGCAGAATTTCTGTTATGACATTGTCCTCTATCGTAACAAAATCGCCTGCATATGGTGTCATCCCACGTTTCCGAAACACGCCCCTTGCCTTACAAGTGCAAATACCAGAAGAGGACTCTACTGTATAGAGTCCTCCTACACATTTCAAGATTCTGCCCTGTTTTTTCTCAACCATTACAGATTCTTTTCTCATTGTCCCGCCTCCGGTGCAGCTGGTTCTGTTGCCGCCGGTGCAGCAGGTGCTGCTGTATGCTGCGGTGTCACTGCTGCAAATGCCGACTCAAAATCTTCTGAAATGGTTGTAAAGGAACCAGCTGTAAAGTCAAACGTATAGATACCAAGTCGTGCTGTCATACCCGTAGTTTCCCCTGTAACAGAAACTGTTACCTGTTTCTGCCCTGTACCAGTCAGTGTTACTTCCACCATACCGCCAGTGGTTTCTGCAACAAATGGATAGCTCTTAACCACCTGTCCATCAATTGTAAAATCTACCGTATACTTTCCGGTAATATCCATTGGCAGATACATGCCATAGTAAACATCGCCCTCCGGTGCATTCCCGTTGCTGATTTTAAAGAGAATTTCTGTTCCAGCGTTGACAGTTTCATAAGCAGCAAGACTTTGTTCTACAATTTCACCCTTCGGCTTGTCAGAGTCTACCTCTTCCACACCGGCAACTTTCAAGTTAATCCGTGCACATTCGGTTTCTGCATCCGCCTGTGTCATACCGACAAACTGCGGTACTGTTATCTCATCAACCGCAATGCCTGTGCTGACATATAGTGTCACACTGCTTCCAACCTTTAGTTCTGTCCCATATGCCGGATCGGTTCGGATACAATTTCCCTTTTCAATGGCATCTTCCGCATTACTTGCCTCGAAGATTTCATTCACATGAAAACCCATATCCGTCAGCATATTCTTTGCTTCTGCCTCAGAGTAATTCTTTACCTCCGGTACAGTCAGCATCTGTGTTCCACGGCTGACTGCCACAGCAATGCGAATTTTATTATTGTCCCCCCGATCTACTAACGTTCCCGGATTCTCGCTTTGCTTATAAATTGTACCAGCGGCATACTCATCATTATATTCTTCTTCTTCCACACTCAATACAATATCACTATCATAATTCTTTACGGCATCATCATAGGTCATACCAATCAGATTTGGTACTTCCACTGACTTCCGCAGCAAGTTAGGATTGGTCAATAAAGCCACAATAAACACGGCTGCTACAACAATGACCACCACTGTCACTGCTGTTAAAATCGGTACTACCAAAGACTTTTGACGTGTTTCCGGTTCATTGGTTTCGTAATCCTCTTCATAATCGTCTTCCTCTTCCATCTCCTCATATGGTTCTGATGGCTGTATGGATGGCGACGGTGCAACTGGCGGCGGCGGTGTACCATACTGCATTCTTCCCATATCTGCCGCCCGCTGCTGTACCAACGGTACACTATAATAACCGAAAATAATCTGATTATTTTGTTTGAACGCTTCGATATCCCGAATCATATCGGAGGCAGTCTGATAACGATTTTCTGCATCTTTTTCCATGGCATGCATGATGATTTCTTCCAGACCAGATGGAATATTGGGGTTAATATCTCTCGGTCGAACCGGAATATTTTTGATATGCATCACAGCAATGGAAACCGGATTGTCGGTATCAAATGGCTTTTGTCCTGTCAGCATTTCATAAAACATCACACCAACAGAGTAAATATCACTCTTTTCATCCGTGACATCGCCTCGTGCCTGCTCCGGACTAATATAGTGCACCGTACCAATTGCCTGATCCGTTGCTGTCATGCTTTCTTCTCTTGCAAACTTCGCAATTCCAAAGTCCATGACTTTAATGGTACCATCTGTCAGTAACATAATATTCTGCGGCTTAATATCCCGATGTACAATGCCACGATTATGGGCATGTTGCAGTGCCCGTAAAATCTGAATGATAAAGTGTACTGCATCTTTCCAGTTCAGCACCCGCTCACTGTCAATATACTCCTTCAACGTAATGCCATCAATATATTCCATAACAATATATTGTATCTTTTCTGAAAAGCCCATATCATAAATTTTTACGATATTGGGATGCGACAGCACAGCAATTGCCTTGGATTCATTGCGGAAACGCCGTAAGAATTCATCATTCTCGGAAAATTCTCGCTTTAGAACCTTCACTGCTACCACTCTGTTGTCCAGCACATCCGTTGCCCTATAGACATTTGCCATGCCGCCCTGTCCAATTAGTTCCGTAATTTCATAGCGACCATCCAACCGTTTGCCGATATAATTATCCATACGCTCCCTCCGATGATGTTATTCCGTAATGACAGCAATGGCAATGTTATCCCTGCCGCCTTTTTCTAATGCCAGTTGCAAAAGTGCATCTGCCAGTTCCTGTGCCGTTTTTTCCTGCTGCATAATCATCTGTATCTCTTTTTCGGTACAAAAACCGTGCAGCCCATCAGAACAAAGTAATATCTTCATACCGTCTGTATAGGGAATAAAAAAATCATCTGCCTCTACTGTTTTTTCAACGCCAACTGCCCGAATCAGCATGTGCCTCATCGGATGTGTTTCGAGTTCTTCCTCTTTAATTTTTCCTGAAAATAACAAGAAGTTGACTAATGTATGATCCACTGTGATCGGCTGCAAAATACCATCTGCATAATAATATGCACGACTGTCCCCAACATTAACAACCGTTACACCCTCCTGATTCCAAAATGCTGCTACGCAAGTGGTACCCATTCCAAAATTCTGATAATTCAGCTTGGCAGCCGTATAAATCACTGTATTGGCAGCAGAAACTGCCGCCATCATCACATTGCGAATTTCATAAGTCTGCATCGCTTTTTGACAATGTTCTTCCATGCATTCCAAAAAAATTTGCATTGCCTGTGTACTTGCTTCTTTTCCAGCACGTTCGCCACCCATGCCATCACAAACCAATGCCAGTACACCATCTGGAAAAGTTCTCGTTTCGACACAGTCCTGATTTTCCTCACGTACATATCCAATATGTGTTACATTTGCATAATTCAATGCATTCCCCCCTGTTTCTATGTCTCTTGGCTTCTTATTTTTAATGCTTTTCTAATGCATCTCTTCTCAGTTGCCCACAGGCAGCTTCAATATCACTGCCCAATGTACGTCGAATGGTTGCAGGGATTCCATATTTCTCTAATGTCTTTTGAAACTGCAACACAGTCTTTCGTAAAGTGTGATACTGCCGTTCTGCAATGGGATTGACTGGAATTAAATTCACATGTGCATGCAGCCCCCGCAGCCGTTCTGCCAGCTCTGCTGCATCCCGTTCTGCACTATTCACCTGCTCCATCACAGCATATTCAAAGGTTACCCGTCTGCCAGTCTTTTCAAAATAAACCTGACAGGCATCCAGCAGCATATTGATAGGATAGGTGCGATTGATGGGCATGATGGCACTTCTCCCTTCCTCATTCGGACAATGTAGGGAGACAGATAATGTCAGTCCCAGCCGTTTTTCTGCCAGTTCCAATATTTTCGGCACAATGCCACAGGTAGAAATGGTCACATGCCGCAGACTCATTCCATAACCGTTTGGATCAGAGAGCAGCTGCAAAAACTGCATAACATTGTCAAAGTTATCCAGCGGTTCGCCGATTCCCATTAGCACCAGACTGGAGATTTTACAGCCCTGTGCCCGTTCCGTTTCATAAATTTGCAGCAGCATTTCCGCTGGTGTCAGATGCCTCACAAATCCGGCAATGGCGGAGGCACAGAAGCGGCAGCCCATCCGGCAGCCCACCTGTGTAGAGATACAAAGGCTGGTTCCATGATGATATTGCATGCAAACCGTCTCCACATAATTGCCATCCGGCAGCCGATATAAATATTTTACCGTATCATCTACGGAAGATGCAAGCTTTTTTTCAATTTTTAGTCTATTTATACAAAAAGTTGATGCCAAACGTTCCCGAAATGGCAAAGTTAACGTTGTCATCTCAGAAAAATCTGTTACACGTTTTTGATGCAGCCAGCTGAAAATTTGTTTTGCCCGAAATTTGGGCTGTCCCATTTCTGTGACAACCGTTTCCAACTCTGGCAGCGTCAGGGAAAGAATATCTTTTTTTTCCATCGTACACCTCACTTGACACGCTGCATCTTTGCCAGAAAGAAACCATCGCTGTTACAATCAGACGGCAACAGTGTTACCATGGATTCGCTCCACTTTTCGCCCAGTTCCGGCAACACTGGCTGTGGAGCATACGAATCGTGTTGTGACAAGAATTGCTGCACGACCTGTGCATTTTCCTCTGGTCGGATGGTACAGGTGGAATAAAGCAGTGTACCGCCAACCTTAACATAGCGTGCAGCAGTTTCCAGAATGGCTGCCTGTATTTTCGGCAAATCTGCAAAACTCTCTGGCTTTTTATACCGAATCTCCGGTTTCCGGCGAATCACACCGATACCAGAACAAGGTACATCACACAAAACCCGATCTGCCTGTGGCAAATCCGTGCGGAGGACCGTGGCATCCCCCTGCTCTGCTGTCACATTCTGTAAATGCAGCCGTTCTGCTGCCTTTACAATCAACGGCACACGATTCGGCTGGAGTTCAAATGCCATGACCTGACCGGTTCCCTGCATATGCTCTGCAATGGTACAGGTTTTTCCGCCAGGGGCGGCACACACATCCAAAACAATTTCCCCTGCCTTTGCTCCCAATGCCATGCAGCAAAGTTGAGAAGCAGCATCCTGCACATGAAACCAACCATCTCGAAATGCTCGGCAGTTCCGAATGTTTCCACCGCTCAAAATATAGGCATCCGCTACAAATGGATGCTTTTGAATGCCGTAGTCAGCAAGTACATCCATCAGCTGTTCTTCTGTTGCCAGCAACGGATTTCGCCGAATGGTCAGCGGCGGCGGCTGAAGTGCATTCTCTAAAAAGGAAATGGCTTCTGCTTCCCCATAGGTTTGCAGCAGCAACGCTACCAGCCAAACAGGAGCGGCATACTGCACAGACAGTGCCTGTTTTTTCTGCTTTGGCAGTGGAATTTGTTTCTCCTCTCGAATAAAAGACCGCAAAACGGCATTGACAAACCCACTGGCACTTGCTTTTCGGCACTGTTTTGTCAGTTTTACACTCTCATCCACAGCGGCACGGTCTGGAATGTGCTGCAAATAAAGAATCTGATAAAGTCCAATGTGCAGAATATTCCGCACCGTTCTGTCCAATTTCGCAACCGGCTTTTTGCTGTATTTCGCCAGTATGGCATCCAATGTAATCCGGCGTGTCAACACGCCGTAAAAGAGGACTGTGCAAAGATTTTTTTCCTTCTGTTCCATCTGTACCTGATGCAGAGCATGGTCAAGCAGCAAATTGGAATAGCTGCCTGACTGCTCTGTCTGATCCAGAAGTTGTACTGCTAATTTTCTTCCCTGCATCAGTCACGTCTCCGATTTACCAGTCCCAACAGACGAATCAACTGCAAAATAGAGCTTACCAGCGAAGCAACATAAGTCATTGCTGCAGCAGTCAGTACCTTTCTGGCACTGCTCAATTCATCTTGTTCCAAAATATGATAGGCATCCAATGTTTTCAAAGCACGACTGCTGGCATTGAATTCCACCGGCAGGGTGACAAACTGAAACAGAACAATCAATGAAAACAAAAGAATGCCAGCATACACCAGTGGTCGCAAACTGAGAATCAATCCCAGAATTAGTACAAAGTACCATGCATAAGAACCAAATTGCGTGACTGGAATAATTGCCTGTCGAATTTTAATCGGTGTATATTCCGTTGCATGCTGCACGGCATGTCCGCATTCATGTGCTGCCACACCAATGGCAGCCACAGAAGCAGAATCATACACAGAGTCTGACAGCCGCACCACATTCGCTCTTGGGTCATAGTGATCCGTCAAACTGCCGCTCACCCGTTCCACTGCAACGAACTGTAAACCATTATCGTCCAAAATCTGCCGTGCAACCTGTGCAGCTGTGATGCCACGCCGGTTGCCAATTTTCTGATACCGTTTAAATGTGGCATTGACATTCCAAGAAGCAATGGCACAAATGAGAAATCCAATGATCAGCAAACCATATCCCATCAGATTTTGCTCCTTTCCTGTTTATCCGCCCAGCACCGTACCATACGGAATGGATTTCCCACGCAGGAAATCTGCTGTTGACATCCGTTTTTTCCCTTCCGGCTGCACTTCCAAGAACTGCAAGCCCAAGCCATCCCCACATTTGATAATCAACTGCTTTGAATCTGCAACAGCACCGCATGGCAGTTCTTCTGGCATCATCTCCCGAATAATATGCGAAGCGTATACTTTCAGTCGCTTTCCATCCAGTGTTGTAAATCCAGTAATGCCACGAATGATATTATGCAGCTTTGCGGCTGGTTCTGCAAAATGCAGAGCAGACATTTCTTTTGTAATTTTTCCAGCATAGGAAGCCTTTGAATCGTCCTGCGGTTCTGCCTGTAAGATGCCAGCTTCCATTTTTTCCAGTGTTTCCAGTAAAACCTTTGCCCCCAATTCTGCCAATCGGTCATGCAGGGAGGCAAACGTTTCATCCTCACCAATCGGCAGAGATGCTTTTACCAACATATCGCCAGTATCCAGTCCCTCCGCCATTTCCATAGAAGTGATACCGGTTTCCGTTTCCCCATTCAGCAGACACATCTGCATCGGAGCTGCCCCACGATAAGCTGGCAGAAGAGAGCCATGAATATTGATACACTTGTATTTTGGCAAATCCAACACACACTTTGGCAGAAGCTGCCCATAAGCCACAACCACAATGACATCCGGTGCAATGGTCTGCAATACCTGCATCGCCTGTTCTGCATCCTCGCCCTTCCGCAGGGAAAGCGGTTGATAAACTGGCACACCAGCTGTTTCCGCAACAACCTTCACTGGAGGTGGAATCATTTTATAGCCTCTTCCCTTTGGCTTATCCGGCTGGGTAAATACAGCCGCTACAGTATGTGCACTATCCAGCAATGCCTGCAAACAGGGCACGGCAAAGTCTGGTGTCCCCATAAATACAATCTTCATATTTGATCATTCCTCATCTGGTTCTACAAATTCGGTTACGATATCGACAAACAAATGTCCATCCAAATGGTCATTTTCGTGGCAAGCACACTGTGCACCCAAATCCACGAATGCCATTTCATACCACTCACCACGGCGATTTTGTGCCCGCAGCCGACAGCGTTTCGGACGGTCAACATAACCCCATTTTTCAGGACAGGACAGACAGCCTTCTATCACATGTTGTTTTCCATTGACTTTAAGAATTTGGGGATTGATGGCTTCAATCATCTCCGGCAGCCCCAAATCCATAATAAACAGCCGTTTTGCAATGCCGACCTGTGGTGCTGCCAGCCCTACACCGCCAGCATCTTTTAATGTTTCCTGCATATCGTCCAGCAAACGATGCAGAGAATCATCAAACTGCGTCACCGGTTTACAAACCATGCGTAAAACCGGATCGCCCTCCTTGCGTATTCTACGAATTGCCATATTGAATCCTGTTCTCCTTTTCTATTATACGCCAATATCCCCGTTCATATCAGCATAACCGTACAATTTGGAAAATGCTTTCTGTGCGGTAACAGCTGCCAGAACGGTTCGTATCAAAGTACGATACGGCTCAGTATTTTTACATTTTAAAATCACACGATACCGATATTTTCCCTTTAGCCGTTCATAGGGACACGGAACTGCACCCAAAACCCAAAGCGGCAGAGAAAAACCAGTTTGCTTAATATAAACCTGAATTTGCTGCACGGCTTCTTCTGCGGCGGCTGCAACACAAGCTTCCTCTTCGCCGGTAAAGCCCAGCACACACAAATCACAAAACGGTGGAAAAAGCAATGCCTTCCGAATGGCAAATTCCTGTTCATAAAATGCCGGATAGTCCTGCCTTGCCGCCAATTGCAGCACATAATGATCCGGCAGAAAGGTCTGCAAAATGGCACGCCCTGCCATCTCTCCCCGTCCACTTCTGCCAACCACCTGCGTAATCAGCGAAAATGTCCGTTCGTAACTGCGAAAGTCTCCAGCAAACAAAGTCTGATCCACAGACAATACACCTACCAGCGTAACATCGGGAAAATCCAATCCCTTTCCAATCATCTGCGTACCGACCATAATATCATATTCCTTGTTCCGAAAAGCAGCAAATTTTTCTTCATAGGCATAACGAGAAACGGTTGTATCCGCATCCATCCGCAATATCCTCAAATGTGGGAACAGCTCTTGCAACTGTTCTTCCATTTGCTGCGTCCCAAATCCCATTCGCCGGAAACGACTGCTGCCACATTTCGGACAAGTATCCACAACTGGCTGCATATGACCACAGTAGTGACACATCAACTGGTCACTCACCTTATGATAGGTCATCGGCACACTACAATTCGGACAGTAAAGTGGCTGGTTGCAGTCACAGCAACTGACAATGGTATGGTATCCTCTCCGATTCAACAGCAGCAAAACCTGCTTGCCATTTGAAATCGTTTCCTGCATCGAACGAATCAAGGTGTTACTGAATGGTGTCGCATTGCCAAGCTGCCGTTCCTGATTCATATCCACCACTGTTACTTCTGGCAGTGGCATATTACGATACCGCTGTTTCAGTTCCAACAGGGTATAAATTCCTTTTTTTGCATAATAGTAACTTTCAATCGACGGCGTTGCCGATGCCAGCAGCAATGGACAATGATGCGTCTGGCAGCGTTTTCGGGCAACCGCAACCGCATGGTAACGAGGTGCATTGTCGGACTTGTAGGTACGTTCGCCCTCCTCGTCCACGATCAGCAAACCCAGCTTCTGTACAGGTGCAAAAACAGCACTGCGTGTTCCAATTGCAATCTTTGCTGCTCCGGACTGCATCCGCTGATAGGCATCCTGCCGCTGCCGGTCAGATAGTTCACTGTGCATAACAACAACGGCATTGCCAAACAAACTTTGAAACTGCCCAACGATCTGTGGTGTCAATGCGATTTCCGGCACCAGTACAATTGCCTGCTTGCCCATTTGCAGCGTAGCAGCAATCAATTTTTGAAAAACACGGGTTTTTCCACTGCCTGTGACACCATGCAGCAAAAAATAAGCTGCTTTTTCTGCGGCAACGGCTTGCAGCACGGATTTCATCACTGCCTGCTGTGCATCAGAAAGTGCAATGGCAGAAATGGATTCCGTTATAGGAACAGCCATCGGCACTCGCTCTGCTGGTTGCATCGTACCAATCACCAGACCATTTTTTTCTGCGGACTGCACAACAGATCTTGTAATGCCACAACGATGACACGCCTCTTTTTCTGGTAATATACCAGACTCCTGTAACAGTTTTACCAAAAGCTGTTGTTTGGGTGTTATCCTGCGTTCCGGCAGCACTTCCGGCAATTCCAACATTTTCACCAGCGTTTCCTGTACCCGTGGCTTTGCCACTATACAAGTTTGCAAAAGTCCCTTTTCCAGCAGTTTTTCTGCAAGCGGATGATGCAGCTGTTTTTGAAAGGCTGCTGCTGTTTTTGCCTGCTGCAAGGAATGATAATAGGCAGCTTCTGCTTCAGAAAGCGGTACATCTGGTATCGGCTCTGCCAATATGGTTTTCCATACCATTTGCAATTGCATTCCAGTCGGCAAAATAGTACGAATCGCATCACAGTATGTACAGAATGTCATCTCCCGCAACCAGAATACCAAATCCAGCTGTTCTGCCTGCAAGACCGGAACAGCATCCACAACAGAAAGAATCGGTTTGACAGTGGATTTTGGCGGATTATCCTGCATTTCCAGCACCATGCCAATCCGTTCCCGATTGCCCCTGCCAAACGGCACAATCACCCGGCAACCCACTGCAATTGGTTCTGTCGTCTGATACGTAAACAAGCGATCAAAGGAATAAGCAGTATCCCAAACTGCAACACCGAAAAACACCGTTTTTGATTTTGCCGTCGTCATTCGCTTAGTTATGATTCAGATTCTCACTTTCGATAATCCGGTACTTTCCAGCAGCCATTTCATCAACAGCGGTCTGCACCGGTTTTTCCTCCAGTGTCTTCTTTTGGTCATATAACTCGTCTGCAATTTCTCTTGCACGCTTGGCAATGCCAACTACAACAGAATAACAGCTTTCATTTTTGTTTATCAACTGATTCAAGGATGGTCTCAACATGCTCATGATTCTAATACCTCTTTCACTTTTTCTTCTTTATTCATATGGCGAATCTGCTCCGCCGCAATGATTTGTAAGATGTCTGCTGCCGCTGTTTCTACTTTATCATTGACAACAAGATAATCATAATTTACAGCACACTTCATTTCTCTAACAGCTTCTGCAATCCGTTGCTGTATGACTTCTTCTTTCTCTGTACCACGTCCACGAAGACGACGTTCTAATTCAATCAGACTGGGGGGGGCAATGAAAATCAAAACCGCATCCGGACAATTCTGCCGTACCTGTTCCGCACCGACTACTTCGATTTCTAAAATAACATCTTTTCCTTCGTTTCGCATTGTTTCTACGGCTTCCCTTGGTGTACCATAGTAGTTGCCGCAATATTCTGCATGTTCCAGCACACCGTTCTGTGCAATTAATCGTTCAAACTGTGCCTTAGAAACAAAGTGATAGTGAACACCGTCTACTTCTCCTTCTCTGGGATCACGTGTGGTCATGGAAACAGAATAATACAAGTCCTGTTTCTTCCTAACTTCCTTTAAAACCGTTCCCTTTCCACATCCGGAGGGTCCCGAAACCACCAGCAATAATCCTTTCTGCACTACAAAAGCACCTGCCCCTCTATTCAATATTCTGAATTTGTTCCCGTATTTTTTCAATTTCAGATTTCATCTCTACCACTAATTTTGTAATTCCCAGATTCTGTGCTTTTGAACCAATGGTATTGACCTCTCGGTTCATCTCCTGCACCAAAAAATCCAGCTTTCTGCCGACAGGCTCTTCCGCCGATAGAAGCTGTTCACACTGTTGTAAGTGGCTTCGCAGCCGAACCATTTCCTCATCAATTGCCACCTTTTCCGAGAAAATGGCAGCTTCTGTCACCAACCGCTGTGTATCAATAGACTGTTCTTCCAGCAAGGCTTTCAGCTTTTGATACAAACGGTCATAATAATCCTGCTGCATGGTTGGTGCTGCAATTTCAATCGCAGTTAAATTTTCTGCAATTTTCTGCAAGCGAAGCTGCACATCCTGCCGCAGCTTTTCCCCCTCCGTCTGCCGCATAATCAAAAACTGCTGCAAAGCTTCCTGCAATGCCAATTTAGTATCCTGCCAAATAATATCTTCTTCCATCGGCAGTTTTTGTACTACACATACATCCGGCAAACGAAGCAATGTAGAAAGTGTCAAATCATCCTGTAATTGCAACGTTTCATTGGCTTCCCGCAAAGCCAGACAGTAGGCATTTGCCATTTCCAGATTAACAGCCACTGTACTAACAGCAGAGCTTGGAAGCTGTATGATAAGATTCACTTCAATTTTTCCTCTTGCAGCCGTCTGCTGCACGCATTTTTTCACATGTTCTTCCAGAAAGCCATACGCTCTCGGCAACCGCACCGTACACTCCAGAAAGCGATGATTGACAGAACGCACTTCCGCAAGAATATCTACGCCGTCCGCCAAAAAATGCCCTCTTCCAAAGCCGGTCATACTTTTGATCAAACTGATGCCCTCATTTCCGCATAAAATTGCAACAGAAACGCTGTTTCTGCGCATATCACAGTCCAGAATCTGCTGCTGTCAGACAGACATTCCGGCTGTTATGTATAATTTACTATTATAGCATTTTTCATGAAAAAAATCAAGGCTATTCCTGAAAATATTGCAAGTGATTCTATCAAATAGAATTTGCTTGAGCATAATGTCTGTAACGATATTCCCACCAAAAAAAGAGAACCGCTGCACCCAAGTGCAGCGATCCCCCATTCAAAAATATTCATTTTTTACTGAACAATATGTTTACTGATACAACAACGTTACTGATTCCAGTGTGCCCAATCCATAGTAATTATAAATGGTAATCACATCCTGCGGATTGTCAATCTGGAACGTAATCGACTCATTGTTCATTTCTGTATAGGCAATTCCGTGCTGTTCAGACCAGCCACCCAATACCAAACTGCCGCCGGAATACGGCATCGAATTCCGGAATTGCAAAGTAATTGCTGCAATCTGCTTGTAATCATACTTTGCCAAAGAATAAGCTGTACCGTATTCGACATCCTTCAAAACAACCGACTTACCGGAAACCGGTATCGTAGCAGTTGTTGTGGTGGTCGTAACAACGGTTGTGTTCTTTGTAGTCGTTGCTGTCGTGGTTGCCTTTGTGGTAGTTGCCTTTGTAGTAGTGGTTGCAATAGTCTCTGTTACAGCTACATCGCCATAGTAGAGGGTAACAGACTCCAACTTGCCCAAACCATAATAATTGTAAAGTGTCATCTGCATCTGTGGGTTGTCAATCGTAAAGAGAACAGAACCATTTGTCAAATCGCTGTAGCCAATTGGATGCTGCTCTGCCCAGCCGCCCAGTACCAGATTACCACCTGCATTTGGAACCGCATCCTTGAATTGCAAGCCAATTGCAGTAATATTCTTTACATCATAGCCAGAGAGATCATATGGTGTGCCATATTCAACATCGGTCAATACCACTGTCTTTCCGTCTACCGGTTTTGTCGTTGCAGTTGTTGTAGGCTTTGGTGTGGTAGTTGTTGTCGTTGCAGTTGTTGTAGGCTTCGGTGTGGTAGTTGTTGTCGTTGCAGTTGTTGTAGGCTCTGGTGTAGTCGTTGTTGTCGTTGTAGTTGTTGTAGGCTCTGGTGTAGTCGTTGTAGTTGTTGTAGGCTCTGGTGTAGTCGTTGTTGTCGTTGTAGTTGTTGTAGGCTTTGGTGTAGTAGTTGTTGTCGTTGTGGTTGTAGTGGTGGTCTCTACTGGTTCTGTCACAACCGGTTCACCCTCATATTGTACAATGGTAAAGAAGTTTGTACACTGATAATATTCATTATCCGGAGAACTCTTTCCATAAACCTGAATTACATTTTTTGTACCCAGTTCACTATTCAAATAAGAAGCTGGAACGGTCACAGTTGCTGCACCGTTTTCACATTTTACAGTATCTATGTATTGATTATTAACATAAACTGCCATGTAACTTGCTTCCCAGCTATTATCTACACTTGCAGTTACCTGAATATCTCTGTTAGTCGGTACTTTTGCACCACCAGTAATAACAGAAATATCATCCGCTTCCAATGCCGTGCCATCCACATTTTGTGCAGTTACATGCAGATTGCTGCTCACTGTACCACTCAAACTGCTGACTGCACTTTCTTCTGTTGCAAACTGCTCATCCATCCATGCCAGACGATTTGCCAGCCATGTTGTCATATTTTTATATTCTGCTTCATAGCCATTCAGATAGCCAGCTGTATTCTGCCACTTTGCAGAATCTGCCAGACCAGATGCATACAGATAGTCATATGTCTGGCTGACAAGGCTGTCTGGATTATCTGCATCCACATAGGAATGAATCAGATCGTGGTTGTTCCAGTAATATTCCTGTTCCTTGATGGCAAAATAATCATTTTTACCAACTTCATAGAACCAAGTCGCAGCCCATTCGCCCTGACCCCACCAGGTATCATAATTTAGGCTCGGCCAGCTGCTAATATTACAGCCAGAAGACCAGTCAAAGTCCCAAACTGGTGCAAAATGCAGTGTACCATCTTCAATATAAAGATAATTACTGCGGTGTCCGATTTCATTCATGAAGATCATGCAGGTCGTCCAGTAACCATGCATGGATTCCATATCACAAAGTGCATTGTAGGAAACCGGTATTCCGTTGATGGTTGTATTTCCATCTTTGCTATAGAGTGCATTTTCAAATGTCTGCACCGTATTCTGTACACTGTTCATCATATCTTCATTTGTGTTCAAGAATTCTGGTGCTTTACATGCAATTCCAACGCCTTTGCCCGTTTTAAAATTAGAAATTTCTTCGTTTGCATCGGTTGCCAATTCCAACAGATACCCATCTGTATTCGCAATCTTTTCCTGTAATGTTGCCCAATCCGGATACAATGCAGCAACATCATAATCTGTTCCGTCAAATGTGACAACACCCGTTGTCATCCAGCCCAGATTTTCCTTCATGTAATCTTCCATATCACCAATTGTGCTCTTTTTTGTGATACCGGAAGCTGCACAAATCGCATCCGCTGCGTCTTCTGCAACATCTTCATAATTGTAAATATTGACACGGTTTTCATCCACTCGTACTTGCTCACAGAGCTGATAATTGCCGACATATTCCCCATTCATAACAACGTCTACAAAGACAGAATCCATTGCCAGCTCGCCCAAGCCCTGTGCCATACTGTTGGCAGTATAGTTCCGCATCAAGCTCTCATCTGCATAGTTGGCAAGCAGAACCCAATGCTTTTGCTTTCCCATACCAAACAAGCTGGTCTTTTTGTCCAGCTTAATTTTGTACGGCTTTTTCGGGAATCCCCATGTAGAGGTTCCACGCCCTTTCATTTTAATAGCACCATTGTACAGCTGTTTTTCTTTGCTATACTGTTCATTGCCCTGAATCCGCATACTAGCATCATAATAATCCTCATGCGACCAAGACCCGTTCATAGTGTCTGCATCTGCACAGTCAATATAAACAACTGGCAGATTACTGCAATACATGCCGTTGCTTGCCAGAACAGTACCGTCCTCTGCAACAGCCTCTACTTTCAGGAACTTTTCCAAATCGGCATTTGTTACAGTATAGGTATCAGCAGTAGAAACGACTGCATCATCCAGATACCAAACAAGATGATACGCATCCATACCTGTTACGGTAACGGACATTTCTGTTCCAACAGAGGCATATGCGTTATGAAATGTTATGGACGGTTCCTGCACGACAACATCGTCTGCCGTCGATGTTGTCTCGTCTACTGCTTCCGCAACAACGGCAGTTGCAGCTCCCATTGTAGAAGAAACCGCAAGAATAGAAGCAAGCAGAACTGGTAAAATGCGACTGATGTTTTTCATATAACCATCCTCCTCTTTTTTGATGTCATCTATATTGTACAGCAACTTCAACAAAACTTCAATTGATATTGTGAAAAGTGTTATGCGACATTTTGTGAACATTGCACTCCACATTTTTCCTGTTGCGATTTATAATGTAAATATATTTATATTATATTAAAAATAATAAATTTAACTTCAGTCATATATCTTTTGAAGAAGACACTATATTTTTTGATTCCTGCTGATGCAGCTTTTTATTGGTATCGTTTTTCAGAAGTGTATAGATAACAGAGGTCAACGGAATAAAGAAAATCATTCCAAATATACCAAACAAATTCTGTCCAACCAACACGGCAACCAGCACCCAGAAGGAAGAGAGTCCAACAGAGTTTCCAACTACTTTTGGATAAATAAAATGCCCTTCCACAAATTGTACTACAAGATAAATCAAAATACAAAGTACAGCTTTCCAGGGATCTATCATCAAATTCAATAATGCACCTGTGCAACATGCCAAAAGTGCTCCTACAAATGGAATAAACGAACAAATGGCTGTTAGTACTCCAATCAACCCCGAATAAGATATGCCACAAATCGCAAAAGCAAGGAACATCAATGTACCCAGAATCACCGCTTCTAAACATTGCCCGCATAGAAAGTTGCGAAACGTCTGACAAATCAGTTGACAAGTATCTTTGATTTTTTGACAAGTCTTTTTTTGCAGATTTGCAATGAGCAGCTTGTTGATCTGCCTACCAATTTTATTTTTCTCCAGCAAAAGATAAATGGCAAGAATAAATCCGACTACACCATTTATCACCACACTTGCAGTGTTGGCAGCAGCGGAAAAAATGGTTGGTACCCAGTTGCCAACCCCAACAATCAGCTTTTGCAGCAATTGTCCCTGTTCTGCATCCTTCAACCACACCTCTAATAAAGCGGTATCGATTCCATAAGCCGCCAGTTGATTCAACCACTTTGGCAGATTGATCTGCACTTTAACATAAATATCTCTAACAGACTGCACCAGTGCAGGTATCACAATGACACAAACAGCTGCCAGCACAATCCCCACAGAAAGTAGCGTCAAAACTAAACTAATGCCATCCCAGAAACGTTCACTGTGCTGTTTTTTGGCATGCTTTTGCAGTATGCTACGATATCCATGCATAGGAATGTAAAGAAAAAATGCGATGACACCGCCAACCAAAATCGGCTGAATCAATTCAAATAAGAAGGAAAATGCAAAAGATGCTTCTTCAAAATTTGCAAGGATCAGAAAAATTGCAGCAATAAACAGAACTGCCGCAAAGACCTTTCGTTTCCACTGTTTCATAGATATGCCTCATTTCATTTTTCTGCGATACTGATACCGCCGATATCGGCTTTGAAAAAACTGCCAGAAATCTTTTCCGAAAAACAACAGAATATTTGCAAATGCAAACAGAATCGAAAGGCGTCCTGACCAATCGGTCACAATAAACTCTATCAATAAAAAGGCAACATCCAGCCATGCCAGCCACTTCATTTTAACAGGCAAAATAAAAAACAACATTACCTGAAAATCAGGATAAAGCAAGGCAAATGCCAAAAACAGCGAAAGATTTAAATAAGTATTGCCAACATAACCGGTAATCAGACCAGATAAAATGGTTCCAATGATACCACAAAAATAGAAAACATTAAAACGAAAACTGCCCCATTGCCGCTCCAAACCGTTTCCAATCAGCCAATAAAAATAAATGGAAAACAAAATCCAGAGCGGACTGGAATCCACTGGAATAAATAAAAATGACAGAATTCGCCAAACCTCACCATGAAAAATCGCATTGCGATCAAAATAAAGATATTGCGAGAGTGTAATGTCATATTGTACAAAGAGAAACAAATCTGACACAAACACCACTGCCATCCCTACCAGAATCAGATTCATCAGATTCGGAATGGAAAATCGTCCTATCTTACGTTCCAATCGATCCAACCATGTAGACTGCATAATGCATACTCCTTTCCATTAACCACATTTCATACATCCTTAATTTTCATTGTACAGCTGCATTGCTTGTAATAAAATATTATAGCACATCTTCTGTAAAAACACAATGAAACATAAAAAATTAACATTTTTAAAAATAAAACGTCATGCCTGTTTTGTTCCAGGTATGACGTTTTTATCCTATGCAATTCATTGTGAAGTGATTCGATCACAGCGTACTGTCACACGTTCTGCACCACTGAGCGTACAGGTAAACAAAGTTAAATCCCAATCGCCTGCTTTCATTTCCTCTGTTGCAGTATCTGATAAAATTTCTGTCTGCATCACCTGATAACGGTATACATTTCCTGCCATATCCGTAAACTCTATGACATCACCACTATCCAACTGCCGAATTTTTCCGAAATGTGTACTGTAATTATGTGCTGCGATAATCAGATTATCTGTTAAATAACTCCCAGCATAGCGACAAGGGGTATAACGCAATTGGTCATACACATAGTGTTCAAAGATAGGCAATTCTATCTGCAAAGATGGGATAGAGAGTAATCCAATATACCATTCACCATCAATTTCATACCATGTCTCGCCAGCATCCTCTATATAATAAGAACCTTCGGTTGTATAAACCTCCCATGCATCTGCAATAACAGGTCGAGTGGTTGTTTGTGGTACAGCATTCTCAACAAAAATCGTAGAACCAGCTGCATCCGTATAAAATGGCTGCACCGTTGTAGTTGTCTGCTGCGTTTGTACTGGAACAATAGTCGTAGAAAATGGTGCATTTTCACCAGCTGGCGTTTCCTCCGCAGACAATGCTGATTTCAGTTCCTCTCGAATTTCTGCAGCAACTTCTCCGCTTTGACGGCTCTCATGCCAATTCCAGACAGCAAGAGACAGTGCTGCTATCAGCAACACTGCCCCCGCCAGCATTACATAATGTCCTGCTTTGAATCTTTTCATGCATCAATCCTCTTTTTTATCCATTCGCCAACCAACACCTAGCAAAACCAATCCGCCAGCTGCCATACAAGGTACTGGCCACCAAAGTTGCCCAGTTGCCGGAAGCTTTGTAGTTGTTGTAGTGGTAGTCGTTTTCGTCATGCTACTTGTTGTACGGGAAGTAGTACTGATAAAAGTTGTACTACTTGTTGCTGTTGTAGTCGATATGCTGGTTGGTGTTGTTTCTGTCACAACATCACTGCTTGTGGTAGTAATTTCTGTTGTAGTAGTTGTTGTTTCTGTCGTAGTAGAAGTTGTTAATGTACCTAAACCAGTATCATCGTGTGAGTTCACAATCAGAAACTGGGTTTCGTTCTGCTTATATACCACCATATAATTATCTGGTACAAAAACTTCCTTCACACGCCATTCATCCAAATCACTTGCTTCCCAAGAATACGACCAGTTATTTTCTGCATTTAAGGTTACTTCCTTCATCATCTGGTCATTACAGTACAGCTGAATGAGCAGATCTGCCGGACGATCTGAAATCCGATTTTCATCGTGCAGCCAAACTTTATTCAGCTTATACATAACAGAAGAGGAAGTTTCAAACGGTCTTACCGTAAACTTCGGATAAACATTCCAGTTAAAGGTCGCACTGCCTTCTTCTGGTGTCAGGTGGAGCAATGCCGGAGCTGGAATATATCGCTTGCCGCCAACTACAACAGGCTTTCCAGTAATGAGATAGGCACCTGTTTCGAGCGGTGCAAATGAAACCGCACCATTGGCATCGGTTTTTCCGGTTGCAAGCGGTGCAATCGCATCCACCGCAGCCAGATTTGCCAACGTATCCGCCGCATCCTGTACCGCAGCTGTTGTATCCAACTTTCCACTAACTGGATAATCAGCAAAATCGCCTTCCAACACCAGTTCTCCATTTGTGTCATAATTGCCAACACGATAGAGCTTCCAGGGCATATCTGACAAAACTGTATCTTTTTCTTTACAAATCAACGTCAATGTTCCATCTGCAGCAGCGGAGGAGGAAATTGGTGTCAACCAGAAGCAGAGGAAAAATATCAGTGCAGCTGCACAATATGCCACGCGGGAAACAAATTTTCTTTGCATCATTCGCACATTCACTCACCATCTTTCGGATTCTTCTCATTGTTTTAATAAGGACAGCGGATCTTCGTGTGGGAATTTCCGTTTTTTCTGTTTGCTGCTCATGCCCCAGAAAACGAACAAACCCAACAGCAGCGGAGCAGAAAGACAAGGTACCACCAACATGGGGTCAAGCTGCACAGCATCTGAGGAAACTGTTGCATGAGACTGATATTTGGTTTCGATTCGTCTGGAGCGAATCAACAGACGATGGGAATTGATTCCATAGGGCGTACATGCCATCAATGTAACCATATCCCGTTCGGGTTCAATATAGAGGTTTTCGACTTCTTCCGGCAAAATAATTCGGATTTCCTCTACCTCATAGGTCAAGACCTGATCCAACACGGTCATTGTAAAGGTATCCCCTACTACAAGCTGATCAATATCGGTAAACAGCTTTGCAGAAGGCAAACCTCTATGAGCAGGAATCACAGCATGGGTATTGGCACCGCCGACCGGAAGAGACGAGCCTTTCAGATGTCCAGCACCAACGTTAAGGACTTCTTCACTGGTGCCGTGATAAATCGGCAACTCTACATGAATCACAGGAATTGTAATATATCCCATAATGCCAGTACCAGAGATATTTAAGAGGTCATCATAGCCGCCAATCTGGTCGCAGTTGGAAAATGGAGCTGGCAGATGATAAAGAATTTCGTTGTAATCCCTTGCTTGCTGTAACAAGCGTTGGGTCTCACCGTCGTCCAATTGTTCGACTGCCTGATTATAAGAGGCTACGGCTCGAGATTGCGTTTTGGAATTCCACCAGTCGCTGATGGTTGGGTACAGCATTACGGAGAGCCCCACCAGTAAAATAAATATTAAGATAATAGTTGAAATAATACTTGATTTTTTTCTCATGAGGCACTCCCTAATGCCTGTCGGCAGGAATCCCCACCGACAGACTGCATATTAGGATGAATCGGTATCAAAACCGGAATGGATTTGCGAATGAATTATTCAGCGTCCTTCTTTGCCCGCTTCTTGGCAATGAGCAGAACACCAGCACCAGCAACCAGTACGCCACCGCCTACATAGAAGAGTGTGGTACCAATGCCACCAACTCCAGGCAACTGTGTACCAGAGCTATTGGCAACTTCCATTGTAACAGCACCGGCAACAAGATCTGCATCAGTAGCTGTCGAATCATAAGGTTGAGCAGTAGAGCCCACACCTGTAGCAGTACCATTGGTGAGCGTAATTGCTGTCAACTGTTCGCCTATTCTGCCATCACCTTTACCATCATTATCTGTATCTACATTTGGTCCAATTGCATCCTGATTCTGTGAATTTGCAGTAGTTGCAGTAATTACCAGTGTCAACGGCTCAATTTTATTGTATCCAGAAGGAGCTGCAATTTCCGTCAAGGTGTATGTACCATCATCAAGACCCGGAATTTTAATCTCCTCACTTTTACTAGAAGTAAACTTCGTTACAGTATCCACAGTACTCCAATCGAAACCTGTCACACTTGTATCAACTGTTACCCATGTATGCTCTTTTGTAGTATCATCAATCTTTAAGTACTTTCCGTTTTTATCAGAAAGAACAAAAGTTGCATTTTCCAACAAAGCCTTTGTTGAATCCGATGAATCATACTTGTGAACATCCAGTTCATAAGTAAATACAACTACACCATCCTTCGGTGTTTCACCTGTTTCATCAGGAGCTGTTGTTCCATTTCCCGTATTGTTCGGGTTATTAGAGAATGTCAGGTAAACATCATTGTAGTTACCCTCTCTACCGATAACCGCATCGGTGTCAAGGACTGCATTATAATCCACCTGAACCTTTGTATTAGCAAGCGTCTTAGGATCAGTCGTTGGCTTATACTTCTGAACATCTATTACCTCAACGGTAATATCAATACCACTATCTCCATTATCCGTAACAGTTGCCTTAATATTATTATCTGATGATTGTGCCGCACCATTAGTAATTGTGAGCTTTTCACCAACAAATGTGCCAATTGCACCAATTGTAAGTTCTGTCGGAGCTTTAAAACCTTTATCAAGATGGTCTGTAAACTTAATGTAGTATTTGTCATACTCATCAATCTTTGATGGCAAAGTCGCAATCAGCTTAAACGGAACCGGCTCACTGATGCAGTAATCAGCAACATCGTTATATTGTGTACCGTAATCAGCAGTCTGTTCCCATGAACCAGTCTTATCATCTTCCTTTACCTTCTTCAAAACAGTCGGAATAGAAGACTTTACAGTAATTTCTGCACCATTCTCTGCTTTGTAAACGCCCAGAAGATGGTAGGTTTTAGAACCATAGTCTCCTCCTAAATCACCTTCAACAACAATGTAATAACCATCTTGGTTTACGCCACTAAATGCTCCGTTGGTTGCTTGCCCACAATTTTTCAATAATGTTGCGTTCTTACCCAACCATTGTGACAGTTTTTTTACTTTTTCCGTATCTGTTGTAGTTGTACCGCCTTCAGTCTTTTGTGTATATTCAAACAATGCCTTTGCGATAGAAGCAGCAGTGGTCTGTGTCGGCTCTGTCCATCCCTCCAAACCTGTATTCGCTGCTTTCAATGCACTCAAAAAAGCTGCTGTTTTCTCATCAGCTTTATCCTCGTCACTCCAAGCCCACTTCACATTATTCAATGTACCTAAGCTATCTGGCGTGCTAATATTTGCAGTCTCAGCAGTACCACTAAAGAGTTGGTACAATGTGTAACTATGTGTTACTTTATCATTGGCATCAACACCTGTAATTGTAATTGTATTGGCTGTTGCTGCTGCACTTGCAGAGAATGAACTCATCGGCACTGCCGCACAAGCTGCCATCACAACAGCTGCTGCAAACGCTGCGACTCTTCTCGTTCTTTTCGTATTTTTCATAATAAACGCTCCTTTTTTCCTTGTGCTTTCGCACATTTTTGTTTTGGATTGCGACGGTGACCATTTGCCATTTGCCGCCGACGGTTCTCTGTTTGTTCAGAACTTCTTGACTATATTGTAACATGCAACCCTGTGCTTGTCAAGAAGTTCTGAATCATTTTCACATTTTGCTCAACATTGAACCGATATTTTTGTTTATTTTGTACATTTCCGCCTACGGAAACGTCTGATAAGGTGGGTTGTTGCGAATCCTCCACAACCGCCGCCCAGCACCAGCAGACCGGCAAGGGTATACCATCTTGTGCCGATCCCGCCTACTGATGGCAGCTCGTAGGATTCGTTTTGGGTTTTTGTATTGCGGATGGTTGCTGTTGCACCACCCGGCTTTGCGGCGTTGATAACATAGCTTGTGTTGTCATCTGCGTCGTCAAAAAGATAGCTAATGTCATAGGTACTCAGACCGCCTGGCTGTACATCCACTTCTTCTACCCAGTAGTAATATGGTTTACCATCTGCATCGTAAATAGGAAGATTCTCTGCGAGATATGCCCAGTTATCCATATCTACGATATCGGTTTCAGTGATCTTGATCTCATTGGATACACCATCCGCATCAAAGACGATATTACTCTTAGGGTTTGCTTCAGCACGCAGTATGGGCATGATTTCTTCTGCGGCTGCATAGGAAGCTTTTGCACGACTGGGAGCAGAGCGAGAGGTGGAAGCATAAGTGATAATATAACCTAAAATTGGTACCTTTGATCCCGTTTTTAAAGCTATTGTAATAGTATCAATTTTTTCATTAATACTAATAGTTATAGAATCCTCATTCCAATTATAGTTGTCCGAATAATTATTTACTTGTGAATTATTATTTAAAAGACCATTCGTTTCCAATTGAACATACTCATTACATGTAGACAAATATGATTTATCCAGATTTATCTGTATACTTTCCACAACACGACTTGAATCAATTCCAGTTATTGTTTGAATTTTATTATTGCCATCAAGAGTAAATGCTCCCCCTGTTATTCCAGTTGTTATTTCCTGTGAAGAAGTAGTAGTGGTTGTTGTAGTCGTTTCGCTTGATGTAGTTGTAGTAGTGTTGGTAGCCGTGGTCGTCGTTGTTGTAGCAGTAGAAGAAGTTGGCGATGTTGAGATCAATGGCACTTCCTCTGTTCTTGGTGTGGTGGATCGATGAAGTTTTACCGTTACCTCTTGACCAGGCGTTCCTTCGCCTTCCCACTCCTTTTTCAGTTTAATGGAAATTGTCTTTCGAGTATTGGTAATTGTAATATTTGTATCTCCATTGCCTGCGATCTGAGGAGGATCATATTTTACATCATACCCATTCAGTGGCTGCTCTACTACATAATAATAGTACAGCTGATTATCAACATTTGCCTTTGGAAGTTCTTCCCAAGTATAGCTCCAGTCTTCTGCTGACAATGTTTGTTTTTTATAAAAGGTTGCACCCTCTGGTGGCTTCCCTACATCTGGCCACTGAGTCAATGATTGATACAAGTAAACTTCAATAGATGTTGGCCGCTCACTTTCCGGAACATTTTCCCATACCTTCTTAACAGATACTTTCACTGGTGCTGGCAATTCTTTATTATTTATAGTAACTGCACCGCCATTTGTTACACCATTTTTCTCATATGTGGCTCCATAGCCTGGCACTGCAACTTCTTCAAAATAATAATACCACAATTCCCCAGTTTCTGGGTCTCTAGCTGGAAGGTTTTCTACGGTTATAGTTTCATTTTGAGGTAATGTAATAGAACGTACAAGCTTTGCATCTTTTGGAACTACAGATGTTTCAATCGGCTTAACTTCGGTGGTTTGCGTAGTGGTAGTGGTGGTAGTAGTGGTAGTAGTTTCCTCATATCCTTCATAGTACACTTTGACATTAGAAAGTTTACAACCAGCACCTTGAACTTGAAACTCAAGCGTATCTGCATCAACTGGTTCATTTAAACTCAATGTAAGCCTATTTGTGCTTTTATCAAATTCCTGACTATCAAAATCAGACCACTGCAAATTATATTGTGAATCTACGCCAATATACTTAATTTGGCCACCATTTTTTCGCAATCTGATATTGAGATAATTAGCTATTTCATCGAGATCTACAGAAATTTTCTTAACTTTTTTTCCATTTAATGAATATTGTTTTGTTGCTTCACTACTCGACTCATATGAACCAAAACTATCCATGAATTCGTTAGTTGGTTCACTTGATGGAGTTGTTGTAATCGGAGCATCTGGTGGGGGAGTCGTAGATCTCCACAGATTTACAGTTACTGGATCATGTGAAGCTGTGTCCTCTGTTCCATCCAACTTGAACCACTTTTTCTGTACGGATATCTTAATCGGAGAATAATAAGTATTTGTAATACCCATTTCACCAGACTGGATTCCATCTGTATAAGTTGGCACATAATTTTCTGGAACATTTACCTCTCGTACATAGAAGTAATAAGGATTGCCATCTGCATCACTAACACTGCCGCCACACAATTCCCGCAGCTTTTCACTTGTCCACGTATTCGTATAGTTATTTTGTAAGGTCAACGGAACTTGTTCCCCTACCTTATCTGCATCTGTCAAGACAGGAGGATTGCCGTTCTCATCTGGTGGTGTAATAGATTTATACAACTGTACCAAAACAATCTGTGGTTTAGATTGCTCATCGCTTGCTACCCATTCTTTTTTTACCGTTAAATTTTTTGGTACATACGTATTGACAATCTCTACACTGCCATTCTTTACCCCATTTCCAATATAACTTACTTCGTAATCGTTTGGTACATCTTCCTCTTTCACATAATAATAGTATGCATTTCCTTCCTTGTCAGCAGCCGGAAGATATAGGTGATCATCGGTTGGATCAACGAAAGAATACTGCCAGTTGTTTGAAGCACTCAATGTTGCTTCGCCAAATATGACAGAACCATTGTCATCGAATATTTTTGCAGACTCTAATTCTATACCTTCTGGCATTTCGTATTCCCATTGATCGCCCTCAATTTCTACACCATTCGCAGTAAACGAATCATAACTGGTATCAGACACGCTTGCATTCCACATCGGTACTAATGATAAATCATATTGAATATATTTTATATCTGATCCCAAACCTTTTGCAAAGAATTGATAATTCCACTCGTTATAAATAGCACTATCTTCTTTTATAAAATTGCAATTATCAGAAGAAAGAAATTCAGAACTCATATTATCATATTTACTACCATATGAGACACTAGATGCAGGGGCATCAGATTCAACGCCATCATCTTTAAATTTCAATTTGTTTTTCATACAATTCGATAGCTCAAATTTTACATCTTCTACTGAATTCACACTAAACTTTGTCTGTGTCTTCTTTCCCTTTGCATCTGTCAAATTGATAATCACATGAACCTTGTCGCTTGCCGGAACTGGTTCCACCGTTGTTCGATAGAGTCCAACTTTAATGGGTGAAGTCGGTCCATTTCCCTTCCAAACTTTTTCCACCTCAACGCTGCGTTTTTCATTGCTGATTGTCATTTCATCACCATTTTTCAATGCTGAACAATCACCTTTTTCCACGCCTGCATTTGTAAAAATAGAATCTGCTGGAAGTGTTTCCGTGCCATCTTTTTTTTCTTCATAGAAATAATAATACCTTGCATCCGGATCAAAGTAATAATTCTTTGGAGAATTGACTTCTGTCACTCGATAAAGAATACCAGATTCCAGATATGGTAATGCTACCATACCGTTACTGCTGGTTTTCATTTGCATTGCTGGTTGGTTTTTATTATCTCCTTCCGCCCAAACTGGTACATATTTTTCAGATTTGTCCGTTCCACCAGAACCAGTACTTCCCGTTTCACTCACCTGCCGACCACTCATTGGAATCCATTTATTTTCTGTTTCACTCCATTTTTCCAATGTGAAAATTGCACCTGGCAGCTTGACATCATAATGTCCCTTCTCTACCTTTACAATTTGAATATACTTTTGAATGACTGCTTGTGCACCAGAAGTAACACTTACAAATTTATAATTTGTACCCCCTGTCGTCTGTACCTCTTGCACACCGGTTAATGTCGCTGTATTCCGAACAGGAGCCTCTTTCCATGTTGTATCAGGACTTAACATAACACGATATGTATATCCGATTTGGATATGCATCTCATCTGGTACAGTAAATGTCATGACATGGATTGCAGAATCGACTGGAGGGTTATCACCATTAGCAGGAACTTCTTCTATTGTATAATTAAATTTATACTCACTTTGTTCCAATGGTCTATGTGTACCATCGGCCTGAACCTCATAAATTTGTATCGTATCCTCCAACAATGTAATCTGAAGTGGTGATACCATAACCCCACTTTTATTCATGCTATCAATCATTGTCAACTGATTACCGTTTGGATTCAAATCTTTTTTATTTGGATTGATATCCAGCAAATAAGGTATTTCGTTGCTCAAAAGCTCAGTAGCACTACCAGGTTTGAAACTTGGATTATCTGCTTTTGTAAAGTCTCCCAATATTTTTTGAATAGTCTGTGTTTGTGTTACAGAAGTATTCTTTTCCTTATCTTCTACAATATTTTTAAAGTCCATTGAAGCACCATTAAATTGATGCTTATTCATGTAGGCACTATAAGTGACTTCCACCTTTTTCCCTTGGTGTTTCTCTCCCGGAACGATAATAGTCATTTTTTTCGCATCATTTTCGAATGTATAATCTGTATCCTTTGTAAGTGTTTTTCCATCACATACTACAACAACAGAATTATGATCCAACGTCAATCCATCCGGCATAGTATCCTCTAACTTAATTTCCTCACTGGATGAATAATTCATACTTTCATTGGCAACAATTTTCCACTTAAGGGTGACAACATCTCCCAATAGTACATCTTCCAACTGATGCACGGTATTGTTACCCTGCTGCTCCCCTGTTGTAATATCATACTTTTGAAGAGCTGGTTTTTTAGTAATATCATACTTATTCTTATCCGTTTCCTCTTCAAATGTAGATTCATTATAAAAGGTCAGCTTATCTTCTGCTAATACTTCTTCCTGTCCAATCGTATCAATACCTTCACCTGTTGTGGAATATCTAAGCTGTAACGCAGAATATTGTTTTATTGTATCATTGTCAGAAAAAGTAATCTTAAACTTTTCAACATTACCATCAGCTGGTTCAGTTACAATTGTATAATTACTCTTATCAATTAGATCCAGTCCTGATGAATTTGGTTTCTGTCCAAAAATTTGTAATGCATTTAATTGCTCTCGTGTCATATAGTGTGAAAGTGTGATGCCTTTTTCTTTCAATGCATCTCCTATATCCACACCACTCCGTACAAAAGTACTGCTTATAGTATCAGTATAAGTTTTTCCTGCAAAAGAACCTTGTGAAAAACGAAGATTTACAGTCCAAGGAATAGTGATTTTTTCACCATCTGAGGATTGTTGAACCTCATTAGAACTAACTTGCTTATCGACCTCAGATCTTGGTGCAGCATTTACCGTAGTAGATTTTTCTCCGCCATTAAATCTTGCAGTATTTTTAATATTATAGTCATTAGAATTAGAAGGTTTTGTCGTATAAACAATGATGTATTTTTTACCAGTTAAACCATCTGGGAACCGATATGTTCCTTGTCCTTTATCAATTTCGCTGACACCTTGAGTAACAAGATGATCTTCCGCCTCTAATTCTTCATATAATTTGAAATCCAATGCCTCTTTTAAATAATCATCCTGCACATCTTTGTCAGTCCAAGAACTGCTATTTACTCCATACGGATTGTTAATTATAATTTTCCAAGTGATATAGCCAGTCTCCTGATTGTAACTACCTGTTTTGGACTCAATATCCTGTAATTTATCTGGCACATTACAACCAGTACCAGTGTTATTTCCATCACTATCCCCTGCTTTGTTTTGAACCCATAATTCTCCTGTTGGAACAGATGTTTTATAACGAATCCGATACTCATGATATCGAGTGCCCTCTGGGAAGGTGTACTTACCTCCGCTCTGTTGTGCACCTGATATAGATTCCCATGAACCATCTTCCTTTTGATATTCTACAACAAAATTTTGACAACCCTCGAATGCAGCATCTGTCACAGTATAATCCTTCATATTTGCACCATAAGGATTGTGCACTTCGATTGTCCATTCGATATATTTTTCTCCTGCTGATCCTGCAACAAATGTAGCACTTTTTCCAAGTGTACGATTTGTATTAGGCACCTGAAATGTCTCATCATCTTTTGCAATCTCAATCTGTTTCTGCTTCAAAATCGCTTCATTAGAAACAGATTCCCCTTTATTCGCTGTTGTCTTATATTGAATTGTGTATTGTTGTTCCTTTGTATTCTGTGCGAATGTTATAATTCCATCTGTGAGCGTTGCTGCACCATTGGGTGTAATTGTAAAGCTGCCTGCCACTGCCTGAGAAAGCATATCATCTGTAATGGTATATCCACTTAAATCCCTTTGGAATTGGTTATTTACAGTAATTGTCCAAGTAATATTCTCTCCATCATAAGAAGCTGTTTTCTGAATGGTCTGTTGCTTTGGCACAGATACTGTTTTCTCTGCTGTAACAGTATAGGTATCATCCATCAAAGTGGCAGTATTTTTCACATCTGTTCCATGGATATCAGAAGCATCTGTTTCATAGGTAATCGTATATTTCTCTGCCTTTGTATCAGCACCAAATGTAATGCTGCCATCCGAATTTACTGTACAATTTTCTGATGGATCTATAATAATATTTTTTCCAATTGCACTATCTCTTAATGTATAGCCTTCCAGAGATTGCTTATTTGGATTGGATACTACAACCTTCCATGTAATCTTATCACTATTACTATCATATGTACCATCTTTTTGCAGTGTTGGACGAATTGTTGCATAAATAGAGGCATTTGCCTGCTGATCTAATTTTCCAGATTGTGCACGCACACTATTATAAGAGGTTATAGTAGTAGCATTATTTTCCTTGTCCTCTGGTACATATACTTGATATTGCAATGTGTAGGATTCGCCTCTTCCTAACTCCGGAAGATTTTCAATAGTAGCAACACCATCAGCAACTACTACATTTGGCTGCAAAGTTTCTATCACATTACCATTACTATCTTTCTTTGTGATGGTAACTGAATTGTTGTTGAGCTTAAAGAGCATGTCCCCTGTCAATGTATCTGTTAAGGTAATTGGATTTCGTGTTCCATTTCCAGAAGATACTACAATTTCATATGTTGCTGTATTGTCATCATAATTATAGCCGTTACTGCCACCTACAACATTCTTAGATACTTTCAAATCAGCAGGATGTTCATATTCATAAATAGGGATTGTCACATCCTTATTCGCAATCGAAACAGTTTTATCCTCTGTGTTATCACTATCCTGTGTAGCAGTAGCTTGAAAGTAAAATGAACCCTTGATATCACTATCGTCTGAAACCGCATGATTTAGAAAATCATCCTTAAATTCGATATATACTATACCCTCAGGAGTAATTTTATATGTACCAATTTCTTCTCCACCACTATACACGATACCGGTTTCCCCATATCCAGAAATGATTAAACTATCATCATTAGCCGTCTCTCCAGTTTTCATAGTAAAGTAAACGGTGTTTGTACCGCCATTACTAAGATTAAATTTACTGCTAACTTCCTCCTTTGGAATAGTGTATTCCAAATCAAATGTTACATTGTATTTATTTTGCTCTTTTCCTGCACTCCAGTCTTGCGTTTTTCCTTTAATCGTTGCCTGAATACCAGTAATATAAGTATCCAGTGGAGCAGGAGATCCTACTTGTGCATTTAACAACGCTACATCTTCTGTTGCGGCTGCACCGATGTCATTTGAAACAGTATCCAAATCGTCTTCTAACGGCATCGTTTCTGTAACTTCTATGGATTCTTCCGAATCTGCTGTCATACTCACCGCCGGCATAATCAAAGATGTTGGCACAATAATAGAAACCAGCATAGAAAGTACAAGCAAAAAAGCCACATACCGATTCTTTCTTTTATGATCCTTTAAAATTTCCTGTATATTATTTTGCAAGTTCTGCATGGTTTTCCTCCTTTCATACAAATACATGTGCTAATCTAACGTTCCAATCTTTTGTATCGGCCAAATTCGAAGTATGACCTTTCCGACAATATATTCCTCTGCAATACAGCCTACCACACTGGAACGGCTGTCTACGGAAGTCGAGCGATGGTCGCCCATTACAAATACACGACTCTCCGGCACCTGATACGGTAAATCCAAATCACATTCCCCGAATGCATATTCATTGACATACGGTTCTTCCAGCTTTTCACCATTCAAATAAACCGTACCGTCTTCCTTAATATCAATGATGTCACCTGCGACACCAATTACACGCTTCAACAAGATCTTATTATTAAAATAGAATGCTACAACATCGCCACTTTGGAAGTTGCTCCGCTTGTTACAAATGACCAGCTCATCATTCATCAGCGTTGGTGTCATGCTGGTACCCGTTACACGCAGCACCGGCAAAAACAGCATCGAAATCAATACAGCAATCGCTGCAACTACCAAAAGCGAAGAAATTGTACTTCGCAGCATTTTTCCAAATTCTTTCCGGTATCGCACCCGTTTTAACTCGGCAGTCAATTGACTGGATGTCGGAAAATCTGTTCTCTGTTCCTCCATCTGCAATCCCCTCACTACTCTTTTATTTCTTCTGCTGTCAGCTTTGGCTTCTGTCCATCGGCATTCTGTCCGTTTTGTATCCGTTTCCGATAAGCATTCGTTTCCGTTTCCACTGTCTGCAAAAGTTTCCGAACTGCCAGAACTGCTTCTGTTTCTACCTGATGCAAAGCATCA